>NZ_JBVFVW010000002.1:0-492976 GCF_055522415.1 Christensenella sp. KGMB01412
CACAGCCGACAAAGACGATCTACACGGTAGGCGATACGTTTGATGCTGCGGGACTGGAAGTAACAGCGCATTACACGAACGGCGGCGCAGACAAAATACTGACAAGCGGTGAATACACGCTGTCTGCACCGGATATGAGCACGGCGGGAACGAAGACGATTACTGTAACATACGAAGAAAGCGGTATAGAGAAGACAGCAACATTCGATATTACGGTAAACGCACCTGTACCAGTACTTGACAGTATTGAGGTAACAGAACAGCCGACAAAGACGATCTACACGGTGGGCGATACGTTTGATGCTGCGGGACTGGAAGTCACCGCACACTACACAAACGGCGGCGCGGACAAGGTGTTGACGAGCGGAGAGTACACGCTTTCAACGCCCGATATGAGCACTTCCGGCACAAAAACAATTACTGTAACGTATGAGGAGGACGGCGTAGAAAAGACGGCGAGTTTTGACATTACAGTAAACGCCCCCGCGCCGGTTCTGGACAGTATTGAGGTGACGGAGAACCCGACGAAAATAACTTATACGGTAGGCGACATATTTAGTCCGGCGGGGTTGGAAGTAACGGCGCGCTACACGAATGGTGGAGCCGATAAGGTGCTGATGAGCGGTGAGTACACGCTTTCCACGCCCGATATGAGT
The DNA here is from genome assembly GCF_055522415.1 of Christensenella sp. KGMB01412. Classification (NCBI taxonomy): domain Bacteria; kingdom Bacillati; phylum Bacillota; class Clostridia; order Christensenellales; family Christensenellaceae; genus Christensenella; species Christensenella sp. KGMB01412. The sequence goes on from NZ_JBVFVW010000002.1 coordinate 657, forward strand.
GCGGCAGGCACAAAGACAATTACTGTGACGTATGAAGAGGACGGCGTAGAAAAGACAGCAACGTTTGATATCACGGTGAATGCGCCTGTTCCTGTTTTGGACAGCATTGAGGTAACAGAGAACCCGACAAAGACAACGTATACGGTGGGCGACACGTTTGATGCTGCGGGGCTCGAAGTGACGGCGCACTATACCAACGGCGGCGCGGATAAGGTGCTGACAAGTGGGGAATATACGCTGTCTGCACCCGATATGAGCACGGCGGGAACAAAGACAATTACTGTGACGTATGAAGAGGACGGCGTAGAGAAAACAGCGACGTTTGACATTACAGTGAATGCGCTCGTACCTGTTCTGGATATGATTGAAATCACAAAGCAACCGGTGAAGACAGCATATACGGTGGGCGATACGTTTGATCCGACAGGCCTCGAAGTGAAGGCGCACTACACCAACGGCGGAGCGCATAGGGTGCTCGGTGATCATGAGTACGCACTGTCTGCGCCGGATATGAGCACATCCGGAACGAAGACGGTGACTGTAACGTATGAAGAGAATGGCGTACAGAAAACAGATACGTTTGACATCGTACTGGCAGATGTGGTAACGCCAACGCCGACTCCGGATCCGACACCAACGCCAGATCCGGATCCGACGGTTTCGCCGGAACCCTCTGCTGGTGCGGAGCCGGTAGCGGGCGTAACGGATGACGATAATACAGGTAACGGCGGCGAGCATGATTCGATGCCCAAAACAGGAGTTGAAGACACAACTCCTGCAATGATGGTGTTGCTGGCGATTGCGGCGCTAATGACTGTGATCCTTTTCGCCCAGTTGATGAAAAAGGAAAACACAATGATCCGGAACGGTGAGGGCGCGATTGGAACAAGAGAAAAATTTGGCAGGAGAATCAGGAATAAGGTGCTCGGAAAAGTGCTGGGCATTGTGCTGGCAGTTGAGCTGCACAAGGAGACAACAGGGAAACAAAGTAAAAAATGACGGAAAAGTATAAAAAGAAATCTAAGAAAGGCGTTTTTATATGGATAGGGATTGTAGCCTGCATCCTGGTGATGATCTACGCAGGTTACAATATCTATATCGAAACGCGGGAAGATGCGCAGGGAGACGGTGTTTACGACTCCCTGCAGCAGGTTGTAGTCGCAAAGACGCCGCAGGGAGACACGGGAAACAGCGGACAAACCGCAGGCGGCACAAGCCTTGATGTGGATATTGAGACGCTGCAGCAGATAACAGGCGGCGCTGTCGCATGGATTCACTCGGAAGGAACGGTTATCGATTACCCTGTGATGCACGGGACGGATAACAGCTTTTATTTGACTCACCTGTATGACGGGACCAAAAACAGAGTCGGCTCTATTTTTTTGGATTACAGGAATGCCCATGATTTTTCTGACCAGAATTCGGTGCTTTATGGGCACCATATGAAAAGCGGGAAGATGTTTGCAAGCTTGGAAGGCTATAAAAAGCAGTCTTATTATGATGAACACAGGACGCTTGAGCTTTACACCCAAAACGCCAATTACAGAATCGACCTTGTGGCGGGATATGTGGTGGATGGAGCGCACGGCGATCTGGATTTTAATTATTCAGACGAAGAGCGGCTGCTTGCTTTTGTAAATGAAGCCAAGGGAAAATCCACTTTCCATTCCGATGTGGTCGTGAGCGGGCAGGACAGGCTGGTCACGATGGTTACCTGCACCTATGATTATGGCGACGCAAGATACGCGGTGGTTGGAAAGCTCGTACCGGTATGAGAATAGCATAATTAAGTTAGCGGTAAGGCAATGCACGCAACGATCAATCATCCTGCAAAAGATGAGATAAATAAAAAATGAAAAGAGGACAAAACATGAAAACAGAAAACCACAAATCTTCAACAGGGATGGACGCCAACGTGTTTGCAATGCTGGTATACGTCATCACAATCATATTGGGGTGGATTCCATACCTGTATTATGCGGCATGGGTTTTTCCGCTGGTGGTAATACTCGTAATCGAAAAGGGCAGCGTATTTGTAAAACGCCATGCGGCGCAGGCAATGGCGCTGTATATTGTAGTCGCTATCATACACATTATTTTTGATATTATCAGCGCGGCAATCGTATTTTCCCTTTATTCGAACCCGTTTGGTTTGTTTGGGGCTGCCGGAGGCGCGATGGCAGTCAGCGTAATCAGCGGTATTATTGGAATTTTGCTTACATTGGCGGCAGTTTTTGGCGCGGTAAAGGCTTACCAGTATGAAGACTATACAATTCCGCTGATCGGCGGGCTGGGCGAAAAGCTTGCGGCGAAATTAGGAAAATAGTGAAAACAAGAGCATGAGGCAGTTTGCATAACGGTTTGGAGAAGGATATGCGGGAAATCAAAGAGGAAAAAGGCGAGCGCGGACAAGGCGGCCCTCAGCAGAGCAAAAAAAGGAACAAGTGGATTATCCTGGCGGTGATTGCAGTTGTTGCCATAGTGGTTTGCTGTGCGTTTACTTTTTCGAATTTTTGGCAGAAGGAAGAACCCGTAGCGGCCCGGCCCATGGCAACTGCCGAGCAATCGGAGACGCCTGAACCGCAGCCTGAAAAAAAAGCGGTTCTTTCGACTTTCAAACAGATAAGCGACAGGGAGGACATTGATTTTGAAGGGCTTGCGGAAACAAACGAAGATTTCGTGGCGTGGCTGAGCGTGCCGGGAACGGCAGTGGATTATCCTGTGGTCTATAAAGCGGACGATAACTTTTATTATCTTGACATTGACTTTGAAGGGAACGAAAGCAAGCACGGCTCGGTTTATATCGATATGGCAAACGGCACAAACTTTATGGATCCGGTGACCGTTGCATACGGCCACAACATGAAGGATAAAACGATGTTTGCGTCGCTGCATGATTTCGAAGACGAGACGTTTTTTGAAGAACACGACGAGATCAGGGTATATATGCCGGACGGTATGATGGTGTACAAAATATTTGCCGCGTATGAAACGAATGACGACAGTATCCTGTATGAAAAAGATTATTCCGATCAGGAAGTATTTGAAAAATATGTTGGTGAAATTACAGCAAACAAGGACATAAGCGCAAATATCCGCGATATGCAGATCGGCCAGGGCGATAAAATATTGACGCTTTCCACATGTGTGCAGGGAGAAGATGAAAAGCGCTATGTCGTGCAGGGAGTCCTGCAAAAAGGACAGGTGGAACAAACGATACCACAAGGCTGATAATCAAATACCATTGGGCATGTGCCTGATAAAACCGCTTAAAAGAGGTTGGCGGCGGAATAAGGGGACCGGCACAGGGGATTGATATAAACCAACTGAAAGGAACTTAAAAATGAAGAAAAAAGTAATATGTATGGTATTGGCAGTGGTAATGTGCCTGTCCTTTGCCAGCGTAGCAATGGCTGCGGAAGGCAGCCCGGCAGACGGATGGATCAAATACGATCCGTCTACAGTGCCGGATGGATATACCGGCTACTATGGGCCAAACACTGATGAAGATAATGCGCTGCTCAATGAGTATGCTGCAAATCATTATCCCGGCGCAACACTGGAGGAAATCGGAACGGTGGTCTTCCTCAATGACGCAGGGGATTACTATGCAGGAAGCACGATTCTTTACGTCGAAGATGCAAGCGTATCTGCAGGCGATAAGGTAACGGTTTTGTGCATGGACATGGATGGAAACATCATTGCTGTTGAAGCGACGGCTGAGGACGGCGGTTTTGTATTTACCGTACCGACGCCTGGAGCTTATTCCTATTTTGTGGTAAAGGCGACTTCCGACGAGGCGGCAACTGCGGCCACGACGACAAACACATCCGCAAAATCGCCAAAGACAGGCGGGGAAGAAAGATAACCGCTGATAGATTGGGTTTAATTGCCAACCTCACACCAGGTTAAGAAAAAACAATGTGGGAGCGCGGCTTCCTTTATAGCGGTTTGTCGTAAGTTTTGCATAACCTGCATTCAATGAAATCGCTGCAAGGGGCCGCGAAAATCCCCGTAAGGAAATATGAAGGAAAGAACAGGCGCAAAGAAAAAGTGGAAACGGAACCTGATTATAACAGGAGCGGTAATCGGCGCCGTGGTTTTGACCGCGTTGTGCGTGCTGCATCATTACACAGGTTATAACAGGTATATGTTTAAGAATGAAAATCCCTACCGGCTGCGGGAGGAGGAAGAGCTTTCTTTTTCCAGGGACGGTGTAACATATAAATATAACGAAGACATTGTAAACGTGCTTTTAATGGGTATTGATAAAACGCAGCAAAGGGATATCAACTATATTGTCGAAAACGGCTATCAGGCGGATGCGGTTTTCGTTGCGGCAATCAATACGAAGACGGGCGGTGTGAGGATTGTCAATATCCCGCGCGATACGCTTACAGAAATTATGCGTTTTGACAGGAATGGCGCGTTTTCCAGGGTTGGGGTATCTCCAATTTGTACGGCTCATTCGTTTGGAGACGGGAGGCTGATGAGCGGGCAACTGATGGAGGCTGCGGTTGGGAACCTGTTGTATGGAGTGCCAATACACGGTTACCTTTCAATCGATATCGACGGAATCAGCGTCCTTACAGAAGCGGTTGGAGGCGTAGAAGTGGAATTGCTGGAAGATTTTACGGCAGTTGATGCTGAAATGACAAAAGGCGCGATTTATACGCTCGACGGCGAAAAAGCGGAGCTATACGTACGCGCAAGGCAGCTGCCCGGAATGAGTGGGGAAGACGCAAAACGCATCCCGCGCCAGATCCAGTTTATCAGCGCATATGCAAAGGCCGTGAAAGAAAAAATAAAAGAAGAGCCCGGATATCTGCCGGAGCTGCTTAAAGGGGTACGAAACCATATCAGTATGGATATGACAGACAGGGAGTGCCTTTATGTGGCGAATACGCTGCTGAAGGCGGGAATAGAAGTTACGGACATCGAGACGATTGCAGGCGGGGCGGAAGAAGAAGGATTACGGCCCGATCCAAAGGAACTGAAGCGGCTGGTACAGGAAATCTATTTTGTACCGGCATGAAGGCGTAAATAAAGCAAATAAAATACAGGCTATGGTATTGCCATTATAAATGAGAAAGGAACGAACTGGAATGATGAATTTTTTTGGAAAGAATAAAAGGATAATAATTCAGATCATCTCTGTAAGCGTTGTGGTTATTTTAACGATAGCCATGGCTGTTTCAGTTTTTGCGCAGGAGCTGCCGGACGTACAAAGTGATGAAACGCAAACTGTTTCGGAACCGGTGGAAAGCCCGAAGCCGGAGGAAACGGATAAGCAATCGGAGGAAACACCGACGCAGGCGCCGACAAAGGAACCTGCGCAGCCAAGCGGGCAGCCCCGGCCGGAACCAACGCCGGAGCCTTCTACAGAGCCGACTGTGCAGCCTTCTACGGAGCCGGAAGCAACGCTGCCGGAGGTAACACCGGAGCCGGAGGCAACGCAGGAGCAGGCGCCCATGCCGCAGGAACCGGAAAAAGAGGCTGAGGTACAGGGCAGACAGGAAGAAGAAACCAAAGCGCTGGAACCTGCGGATAAAGGTGAAAATCAAACGCCGGTTTACTCGTCCCCGGCTGTTTTCCTGGGGGACATCGCTGCGAAGGGAAGCAATGAAACGCTTTTGCTGAGCGACGAACAGCTGGCTGAAATAGAAAAAACCCTGCCGGAGGGGCTTGATCCGTACCGCAGGGAGGTTGTGCTGAAAGCATATTCGCTGGTTGGAAATGTGAAATACTTCTGGGGCGGAAAGAGCACGGAGAGCGGATGGGATATCCGCTGGGGAAATGAAGCGATCGTCGGAAGCGCGGGAAGCTCGCAGACAGGAACCACGCGCGAATACGGCCTTGACTGCAGCGGCTATGTGCTGTGGTGCTTCCTGAACGCGGAAGAAAGCATGCTGATGCAGCAGGAACCGGCGCAGGCGATAGATAAGAGCGGATTTGTAAACAGGTTCGGTTATGGCACTTCCGGGCAATGGGAGCATTCTTCTGAAATAACGTGGGAAGAAGCGCAGCCGGGCGACGTCTTGTTTTATAAGAATCCGCAGGATGTGGGAATCAACCACATTGGGATTATTGTCGGAACGGATGAAGACGGCAATATGCTGGTAGCGCACTGCTCTTCCTCAAAGAACAGTGTCATTGTCAGCAAAGTAGAAAATTCCGGATTTCGCTATGTAAGGCGCATGAATTATATTGCCGGCCGGGAATTGGGGCAGGAGGCTGTCGAAAGGGCGGCTGAAACAACGGCGCTGCCGGATGGAATGCCAATGTACCTGACGGACGAGCAGGCTTATAACGATGCGATACGCAACGGGTGGTCTGTCGATTAAACCGTTGGAATAAGGGTTACAATAGAAAAACAGAAAGGCGGAGGAAAATGGGAAAGTTTGGCAACAGGCTGCTGGCGGCGATTGGCGTTGAGGAAGTAGCGGTAGACGAACAGGAAGGCTTTTATGGCGAGCAGGAATATAGCCAGAAGCCCGAACGCGAAAGAAAACGCCGCGGGGAAGCAAAAAATAAGAATAAGGGCAAGGTGATCAGGATGTATGATTATGAAACAAGAGTCATGATATATAAGCCGGAAGGATTTGAACAGGCCAGGGATATTGTGACGCATCTTGAACATCGTGAACAGCTTGTGATCGACCTTGACGGGATGGATAAAGAAAATGCGCAACGGATTGTGGACTTTATCAGCGGCGCGACTTATTCGTTGCGCGGCCATATCGTCAAGATATCGCGGAATATTTTTATGGCGGTCCCGGATAATGTAGAGCTGGAAACAAACGGGTTGGGACAGGAAGAAGAATACGCGGCTTATTTCAATGATATACAATATAAATAATGAACAGATAGAGAGGAAACAAGAATGAGAAACAAAAAATGGATCGCAGTGTTTGCTTTGGTAATCGCATTTGCCCTGGTGGCAGTGGGATGCGTATCAAAAACAGCGGAAACGGTAGAGGTCGGGAACGAAAAAGTTCAGACTCTATACTCGGTAGTAGGGGAACGAAACATTACGGGAAGCTCTAAATCAACGGGAACGGACGGCTCCAAGGTTGAGATTACCTACGGCGGAGGCGGAGTCGCGATCGGCGACGTGAACGAATATATTTCCAAGCTGGTGAACGAAGACGGTTTTCTGGTTACAAAAGATGCCTCCAATGATGGGACAGGACAATCCTACCAGATTGGCAAACAGGCAGGGGAAGAAGGAAAGGTGATGCTGATCGATTTCTATTTTGTGGACGGCGGCGACACGGTCATCACCTATACGGTCACGCAGGGGACGGTAACACCTTCGTGAGCAGGGTATCAGGCAATCTGATTTGATTGATAAAATATAGAAATGGAAATGAAGAGGAGACTGAAATGAAAAATTGGATGAAAAGAGTAATGCTGGGCATCTGTGCGCTTGTTATGGTCGGCTCGCTGGCGGCCTGCTCTGCCCCGGGCGCGGGAGCCGAGGTTGGGAAATATGCGTTTGATTCCCTTGAGGTCGGCGGCACGAAGATTGCTGACGACCAGATCAGCGCGTTGGGAGCAGAAGAAGTAACCACCTATTATATCGATCTGCAGGATGGCGGAAAAGCAAAGGTATATTTCGCATCGCAGGGAGAGTTTGAAGGCACCTATACCGTATCGGGCGATAAGGTCAACATTACGATCGACGGGGAAGCGGAAAGCTTTGACCTGAAAGACGGAATATTGAGCGTCGAGATGGACGGGACAAAAGTCAACTTTAAAAAATAGCTGCATAGGAAAAACAGTGCGGCGGTTGATATGACTGCCGCTTTGTTATATACTGCTCTTGCATGATTGGGAAAAATGCGGGCGGGGAGACGAAGCGCCCGCAACCCGGCATAAACGAAAAGCGAAAGGGATGCAACTTTTGGGCCGGTTGGAGAGTATTGTTTGTAAAGGTGGCTGAATGAGGACGGATCAAAGCAATAGCGCGGAGCAGTATGTCTGTAAATATGCAGACATGGTATACCGCATCGCGTTAGTGAACATGAAAAACAAGCAGGAAGCGGAGGATGTATTCCAGGATGTTTTTCTGCGGCTGGTGGAAAACCTGCATAAGCTGCAAAACGAGGAACACATCAAGGCGTGGCTGATCCGTGTGACGATCAACTGCTGCAAAACCCGGTTTCGGAGCGCATGGCGAAAACGGACTGCGCCCCTCGAGGCTGCGGGAGATCCCGCGCAGGAGCCTTGCGAGGAGCGCGGCGAGGTCTACGACGCGGTTCTGAAGCTGCCGGAAAAGTACAGGAATGTAATCCATCTTTTTTATTTTGAAGATATGGCGATCAGGCAAATCAGCGTTGTACTCAAAACGCGTGAGAATACTGTAAAGTCATTACTTTCCAGGGGAAGAACAATGCTTAAAACGGCTTTAGGGGAAGAGGTTATCGATGTTTGAGGAATATAAGCGCAAGGTGTCGGAACAGCATGCGCCGGCAGAGCTTGTGAATAAAGTGCTGGAGCAGGTAAGGGAAAAAGAGCAGAAAAAGAAACAAGTGGGCTGGAAGCCGCTCACGCTGGTCGCCTGTGCGGCGGTTGCCCTTGTACTGTGCGTTTCCATGCTCCAGACACAGGGCGTTTCCTGGTACGAAATACAGCCGGAAGCGGCGTCAGAGCAAAGCATGCTGCAGCTTGGGCCCGCCAATGTCCTGCGCAGGACATGGACGCAGGAGGATTTTGCTTTGTATTCCGGCATTGACCTTACGGCTGCGCACGCGGATGGGCTTACCTTATCCGGAGCGGAAATTACCGCATCATATAACAAAAATATGGAAGCGGAATCGGCAAAGGCAGTATGCAGGTATGAAAACGGGCAAGGCGAAGCTTTTGAAGTAACGATTGAGTGCGGGGACATCAGGACAGAGCGGTACCAAAAGGGAAAAGCAAGCAAGATTGCAGATACGCAAGTATATTTCAGCGAAGACCAGAGCGGTATGAAATACGCCTGCTATGACAAGGATGGGACAGGCTACCTGATCGCTTCAGGCGATCTTAATAAAGGGCAGTTTACCTCATTCGTAAAAAACATGTGATGCCGTTTGAAGTATGCTTGTACTGTACCGCTTTCTTTCACGCTGCATCAGCATATTGCATTCAAAGCTGATTACTGCGTGCACAAAGGCGGCGATGACAAACGAACGACGTTATCAAAAAATAATTTTTGCCGTGTGCAACCTTTTGTGTTTCTGGTACGTATTGAATACAGAAACACAGGAAAAGGAGAACTGGTTTGATGAAGAAACGATTGGCAACAACGATAACGGCGGCAGCGCTTTCCGCCTGTATGCTTTTTGCGGGATGTGCGGGCGCTCCGGCGCAGGAAGATTCGGCAGCGCAGGAAACGCCGGGCGAAGGCGTGGTATCACAGCTTGATTTAGCGGCTCAGGTGCAGGAAAAATACGCGGATGATCTGGACCGGGACTATACGGACGCAATCAATGGAATCGGAAGGGGCGATTCCCTCGAGATTCAAATTTCATTTGATCCGGAAGCGCTCGGTATGGAAAACTACACGGAAATCGTCGGCGTTTACCAGGATGCGGAGCTCACACAGCGGATCGGAACGCATTTCAACTGGGATAAGGCAACGGGGAAAATCGAGATTACCCCGCCCAAAAGCCCGGTGCTCGGAATTTCCACAGTCGGCCTCCCGGATGCGGGGGCAGCGGAGTATCATTTATTTGACAAAGGAGAACAAAAGGACTGGGGAAACCTTGGCAAAATGTATCTGGCGCAGTACGTGGACCTCGGAACGGGGGAGAAGCTTGAAAAACCGCTTGTGACGGTGGTTACGGTGGAAGGCGAGCTTGCGGGGGCGCCGGAGGTCAAATTTGTCCAGACTGAGGACGGGCGCGCGGCGTTCCAGTGGAATGCGGTGGCAGGCGCGGAAAAGTACTATGTGGTCAAGGCGGATTACGACGCGCAAAGCGGATATGTCGGAAACATGGTTGTGGTTGCGGAGACGGCGGAACCCGGCTGGCAGGCCGAGACGACGGACAATATCCTCATCAACGAGGACTTCAGGGCATATGCGGTATCTGAAGACGACTGGCTGGACGAGGCAATGACAGAATATTATACGGAAAAGGGTTATACGCAGGCGGATATTCCCGTTCAAAAAGAGGCCCTTTACGACGTGCAATACGGTGTGATCGCAGTAGCGGCTGACGGCACCTCCATGGTGAGCAACTTCTATGACCAGGCGCAGATTGCAGCGCAGCTTCCTTATATGGCGGCAATTCACAAAGGCGACGATGATTTCTCAAACTACGCGGACAGCATCATGGCTGCACCGTCCCACCGGTGGATCGTCATGTGCAACGGCGTAACGTCCCAGCGCATTATCGATTATGATTTTGACCAGGCGCAGGAGGAGACCGAAACCTGGGGAGAGTATGAAAATGAAGATATGTCAGACCTGCAGCTTAAGGAGGTCAACCTTGTAAAAATTCCGTACAGGATCGAAGGAACGCCTTTTACAGGAGTCATGAAAATAGAAAGCTACGATCCGGCGACGCTGCAGGCGGACCTGCAGGCGCTGAAAGACCGTCAGGACGGACTGAGGAACAAAACAGGCTCTGTGGATGTAACGGTTAAAAAGAACGCGGAGGACGCGGGCGCACCGCAGGACGAGCCGGTGGCGGAGACGGGGCTTGCGGTAACGGCAAACAGCGCTCTCAGCGAATACCTTGCATATAATATGCTGGCGAGCGTTGAAGTGATCGATCTTTCGGCCTTCAAGGAGAGCAGCGATGAGGATTACCTGATCGACGCATGGATGGAAGCCCTGTACCAGAATCCGATGATCCTTGGCGTGGAGGACGCTTTCATTTCAAACGACGGAACGGCTATGCTGGTGGTTTATCAGGATGAAGCACAGCAAAGGACGCAGAAACAGCAGGAAATTTCGCAGGAAGTTACCAGGGTGATTGACGAAATCATCACCGACGGTATGACGGATGCGGAAAAAGAGATTGCGATCAACAATTATCTTTGCGATACTGCCGAATATGATATGGCTGCGCTGGAGAATGCAGAGAAGTACGATTATGTAAAAACGGATCCGGAGTTTAACGATTCCTTCACGCCCTACGGTGTGCTTGTAAACAAGCTTGGCGTATGTGCAAGCTATGCGGGGGCGTTCAAGCTGCTGGCAGACGAAGCGGGGCTTAACAGCATCGTGGTGACAGGATATCTGGAAGGATCGCTTTCCCACGCGTGGAATAAAGTAAATATCGGCGGGGAGTGGCAGATTATAGACGTAACAAACAATGATAACGAGCTTTTGTTCAATGCGATCCTCAACCTGCCGGATTACGCGTCGGATAAGGTGCTCACAGAGGACACGCGGTTTGTGATGGATAAGAATATCCAGAATTATGCGGCATCCTCGACAGACGAAGAATACTACAGGCTGGCAGGAAAATATTTTGACATGGACAAGATCGCGCAGGAGCTTGCGGAGGCATTGATGGCCGACGGACAGGCGATGATGCGGACGGATTACGATCTGGACGACGCGCAGTTCCAGAAGCTGGCGCAGAACGTTATGGAGCTTGCAGGCATTGACGAAATGAACGGCTTTTACTGGATGGGGGTAATTACCCTGGCGGCTTAAAAAAAGAAAAGGAATGAGATGATGAATAAATTTTATAAACGGATTGTTTTGATCGTATGCGTGGCGGCGCTGGTGGTTTCGGCGGCCGGGTGCAGCCCTGTGTTTTGGAGCGGCAGGGACAGGACAATCATGCCGGTGGAAGACGAATACGAGCGGCAGAAACCGGTATTCGGAGAAGCGGACGAATGGGATATGGGCGATTTTGAATACCTGTACCCGGAGCTTTTGCTGACGCGCACCAAATACAACGAACTCACAAAGCAGATGGAATATAAAAGGCTGGTGGCATACCTGCCGATCCAGACGGACGGCTATGAAGGTTCGTACAGCCGCGACGATGTAACGGGCTCGCGGATGGGTATCGAGGTACGTGCACGGATACTGGACGACTATGACCTGCGCAATCGAAGCGACTTCTCGATGGGGGATAACCTTGAATATTTGCTTGAGCAGGAATATATGGGGGAATACGCAAGTAAGCGTTACCGCGATGTGAAAATATCCGATGTTACCGAAACGGAGGACAGGGCAAGCGCGACAGTAACCATGACCATGCTGAATTACGACGACGAGTATGTGCGGTATGACGTCGCAGCAGTGCTGCTTCATACGGAAGACCTGACAACCCTTGCGACAATCGGCGTAGATTATGGGCAGCTCGAGGGGCGGTATGAAACAATGGTATCCGAGCTCGAGCAGTTTTACGGCGTAGACCTCAATATAGAAAAGAATGCGGCAGGAAAGAAAACGCCAGCGGCAAATACGCCTGAGCCTGCGAAGCAGATTCCCGCAGAGCCGGATGAGATGATTTCGTTTGAACTGCCTGCGGGCTGGGAAGACCTGGGCGACGGTATGTACAGTTACGCCCAGAGCGTTTACGGAAGCGCCGACATTTTTGCCATGATCATAATTGATGATTACGGCTATGGCTACGATTCCTTTGAAGCGCTGGTGCAGGAGTGCGAGCAAAGCGATGAAGACGGCTTCAGCTACGCTTTGATGGATAAACCGTTGGGTAAAACCCTGATGGCGCAGCAGGAGGAGGACGGTATGGTTATGATTGCATATGCCGTAAACCTGAGCGATACGCAGTATGCGGTCATCACAACGTATTCCGGCGGTACGGAAAACGTGACGGAACCGTTCACGGCGTTTGCAGAGCATGTGCTTACAACGGGATCGTGGACTCCCGGCGCGACGGTTTGATAGGCAGCCGTACTGAGGTGATTTTGGAAATAACAAAGATAAAAGGAGAGAAAAAATGATTTGTGGAAATTGTAATCAGGTATATGACGAAAACATGGAGAAGTGCCCCTGCTGTGGCGCGCCAAAACAACAGCCTGCCGGACAGCAGGCGCCGCCGCAGATGGCATACGCGCCCGCTCCCATAGCGGATAACGGCGCAAAGGGGAAAGCCACCGGTGCGCTTGTATGCGGTATCATCGGCGTTGTTATGGGCTTTTTGGTTCCGATCGTGGGTATTATACTCGGTATACTCGGGATGACAATGGGCAATATGGCGAAAAAGAATTTGCCCGAAGGTGAGAAGGGTATTGCAACCGCGGGATTCATATGCGGGATCATTGCGGTTGTGATAGCTGTCATCATGTGGATTTTGTCGGCAGTGATCATGGCAACGGCATTCAGATATCTGGCTTATTGATCGGCAAACGGGAAAAGCATATCGAAAGATATGCTTTTTTTGTGCGTAAATAAACGACGGCTCTTCCGGGGGAATACGCCGCGATTCCCGTATCCCTGAAAAGTGTTGTTCACGTAAAAAAAGCGTTATTCACGATGTAAATAACACAAGGCTCCCTCTTAAAGTTAAAATACTCTATAAGTTGGATATTATTCATTGAGGAATATCAGGGACGCAAAAAGGGAGGGAAACAGATGCGGTTTCAACTGAAAACAGATTATGCGCTTAGAATACTGATTTATATGAGCGAAAAGAAAAATGGACAAATCAGGGAAGGCAACCACCTGAAAATAACAACGTCGGAGCTTGCTGACAACCTTAAGATTTCGCAGATATACATGATGAAAATCCTCAGGGACCTGAAAGATGCAAAAATTGTCTATTCCATCCAGGGTTCGCTTGGAGGATATTCTTTATACAAAGACGCGGAGGATATCACGGTATATGACGTGGTGGAATCGGTGGAAGGAAAGATAGAAATTTTCACCTGCCGTTATGGCGAAAGAGCACAAAGAACCCAGTTGGAATGCCCGTATACATGCGCTGAAAATTGCAGGATTTATACAGCCCTTGAAAAAATGGAACAAAATGTGATCAACGACCTCAAAAAGCTGACGGTTGCAGATTTATGCGGCGCGAATACAGGCCGTAAACAGGAATTACAGGTAAGGTAAAATGAATGGGAAAAGGATATCGTAACGGGCCCGGCGCTGCGGCGGCAAGGCAACAGCCGCAACAAAGGAACCGGCAATATACCGTAAGGTCCGGAGCCGCGCCATACCGTGCACAATACAGCACTCCCGCACCGCCTGTAAATAAGTCAAAGCAGCCGCAGGAAAAAAAACAGGTAAAGCACACACATAAGGCAGCCGCGGGCATAGTTTGGGGCCTGTTGAGCGGCATCCTGCTGGATATGCTTCTTCTGATGCTTGTGCCGGAGATACGTCCGGCGGTTTATATTGCGGTTATCGCAGTGTGGTTTTTTTCGGGCCTGCTGGTTTCAGGCTGTAAATGGAAGGTGCGCAGGGCTGCGAGGGGAAGCGTCATTGCGCTTCTGTTTTCAATACCGCTTGGAATTTATATGTATCTGGAAAACGTTGCAGCCGGTTATTGGATTTTGATTTTTATCTGGATTATCGTATGGGGGAGTTTGATTGGGGTTATTTTGGATTAATGGGAAAAGTTAAAATGATGTAAAACACACCCCTTCTGTGAATTATTCATAGAAGAGGTGTTTTTTGTTGAAGAGGCATGGCACAACGTGCCGGGCCCCTACCCTTTTTCCTGGCCCGCGCATTCCGGGCAAAGACCTTCAAACATGGTGCGATGTGAGTCGATGATGTATCCCGTATCTGTAGACACGTCCTCATCCCATTGCTCCTGATAGGGCAGGGAAAGATCCGTCATTTTTCCGCAGCCGATACACATCAGGTGGTAATGGCGCTCCCTCCTGCGGTCAAAGCGGTCCATGTCAGGAGCCTCAACGCGCCTGATTTCACCGCTCTCGGCCAAAAGATTCAGGTTACGGTATACGGTTCCCCGGCTGATTTTGTCATCCATCATACGCGTATCGATATAAATCTGGTCTGCGCTGGGGTGGTCGCCGCGATTTCGGACGGCCTGCAGTATCATCTGCCGCTGGCGGGAATTCCGCAACTGCTTCATAGTTTATCACTCCTGCTGTTATCCCCGCGGAAGCACGCTCTTGCCTCCGCGGGCCGGTCTGGGTTGTCCGGCAAGCATCTTCATGCGCGCAATGCGCGCCGCGATTCGCCGCCATGCTGTAATTTTTTCACGCCTGAACCGGAAGCGTTGCCTTGATAAGACCGTCATTGTCAAGCTTTGACAGCTCCTGCACCTTGCCAAAATCAAGCCCCATTGCAGCCGTTATTCTTCTGCCGTACTCTTCGTCGGCGAGATAACAATGAACCGCATGGCGGTATTTTATATTTTCTGTAACAGGCGCGATATCGGCAGCGGTATTGTCAATCAGCAGTTGCTTTTTATCCTCGGTCATTACACGCCACAGGTCGCCGCCCGCACGGAAACAGTCATCCGTTGGATCGTCCTTGGGATCATAACGCCACATTGCTCCATCGATATCGAGCGGCGGCTCCGCAACCTCGGGCTGTGCCGTCCAGTAGCCAGCGCTGTTTGGCGTATATGCGGGCGCTGCGCCGTAATTTCCGTCTACGCGCATTGCGCCGTCACGATGGTATTCGTTTACTTCTACCTTTGCCCGGTTTACCGGAATCAGGTTGTGGTTAACGCCCAGGCGGTAACGCTGCGCATCGCCGTAAGCAAAAAGGCGTCCCTGCAAGAATTTATCGGGGGAGAAGCCGATGCCCGGAACAACATGGGCCGGCGCAAACGCTGCCTGCTCCACTTCCGCAAAATAGTTTTCCGGATTGCGGTTCAGCTCGAGTTCGCCAACCTCGATCAGCGGATATTCCTTATGCCGCCAGATTTTTGTAATATCAAACGGATTTTCGTAGTGGTTTTTCGCCTGTTCTTCTGTCATGATCTGCACGTACATCGTCCATTTTGGATAGTCGCCGTTTTCAATCGCGTTAAACAGGTCCATGCCATGGTGCTCGCGGTCCATGCCGTTGATTTTCGCGGCTTCTTCATTGGACAGGTTTTTAATCCCCTGCTGTGTCCTGAAATGGAATTTACACCATACCCGTTCGTTTTTATCGTTATAAAGGCTGAACGTATGCTCGCCAAAGAAGTGCATATTCCGGAACGAAGCCGGAATTCCCCGGTCGCTCATCACAACGGTGACCTGGTGGAAGCATTCTGGCAGAAGCGTCCAGAAATCCCAGTTGTTCTGCGGACTGCGCCTGCCTGTCCTTGGATCGCGCTTTACCGCACGGTTGAGGTCGGAAAAATTATGCACGTCCCGGATAAAGAAGGTAGGCGTGTTGTTTCCCACCAAATCCCAGTTCCCCTCCTCCGTGTAGAACTTGGTTGCAACGCCGCGGATATCGCGTTCGCAGTCTGCCGCCCCGCGTTCCCCGGCAACCGTTGAAAAACGGATAAAAACGTCCGTCTCTGCGCCGGGCTGAAGCACCTTTGCTTTTGTATATTTGGATATGTCATGCGTAACGGTGAATTTGCCGTGCGCGCCCCAGCCTTTTGCGTGCATGCGCCGCTCCGGGATCACTTCGCGGTTAAAGTGCGCCATCTTTTCCATCAGCCATACGTCCTGCATCATCACCGGTCCGCGCGCGCCGGCGGTAATGGAATTTTCATTGTCCGGTACCGGGGCGCCTACTTCATTTGTCAGTTTCCTTTTGTCCTGTTCACTCATATCTTTTTCTCCTTTTCAGAGTCGAATTGATTCAGGTCAATCCCACCATATATTTTGCAAAAGGGAATTGGCTTTTGCCTCCCCTGATACAACAGTTTAAATTACCCTTTTAGCCAGCTTATTGCCGTCTTTATCGGGCAGAATGTTTCATAGCGCCAAAAACATTGCGACAATCCAGACATATGCACAGCTTTTGGGCAGCATCAGCATCCCAAGCTTAGGGTACCTGTTTGCGCCGGCTACAACCGGAAGATAGAAAGCAAAGCTGAGAGCGACGGCAAGCCACATCCATTTCACTGCAAAAATGCCGGCCCCATAAACGGCATATAACACAATGACCATAATTCCCATGGCCAGAAAAGGAATATTACGGTAGATTCCCCATTTGACAGGAGGATTCTCATCCAGCCACCTGTTTTGGGGAAGAGCGCACAGGCCAATACGCAGCGCAGCGAGGACATAAATGATGATGGTCCATACACCGGCTCCCCCCGGCAAAAACAGCAGGAGGCCGATATGCCACAGCAGGACATAAAAAACCGTCATTGTAACCGATGTAATGCACTTTCCGCGCCCCAGCGCGCCTTGATAGCGTTTCCTGTTGTTTTGGACAATGGACAAAATACGCGGAACCAGATGAAACGAGTCTCCCCCCACAAGGACAAGGGCCGTGACGCCGCAGAGAACCTGCAAGGGTTGATGGGCGTTCAGAAGGAGGTACAATCCAAGTATAAATACAACGCCAAGGTATAAAATGTCAAAAACCGCTTCAACAAATCCAAAGATACGCTTTTTGTCCATTATGCTTCCTCCGATTTACCAGACCTTGAAATCCGGCGCTTCCCGCTGGGTTTTGCCATCCACAGAATATGAACGGTTACTGCCGCGCCGACTGTAATCAATACCAGCAATAGCCATTCCTTCTTCATCATAATCCCGGAAATAATCAACATTGCCCACAAAAAAGCAAGGCTGCCGGCAACCGTTTTGGCGGTAAGTCCTTTCCTTTTACTGTAATTTTCAATATACTCTTTAAAAAACGGAACTTTCATAATGCGGGCCCGCATTGCGGGAATATAGGTGAAGCAGCCTGCCGCCGCGATTACAAATGGCGTGGTTGGCAATATGGGCAAAACGACGCCAACTGCGCCTAACGCCAATAGGATAAACCCAGCTATAGTAACTACAATCGTTTTGACCGTCATTGATATACCCCTTATCAGTATTGAGTCTTATTATTGAAAGATATACACCCGTTGCAGGTACGCCAAACATCTTTTTAATGTTTTGGGAGTTTTATTTGAAAAAATATACACTATGCCCGATCGATACTGATCCGGGCGGCAGTAAAGCCATTTGAAAAGCGCGTAAAAGGCTGCATTTGAAATTTGTATTTAATGCTCCATAAAGCGCTCCTGAAAATATTTTATAAAAAATATTGAGATTTTTGAATGGATTCAGGAAGCTGAATCGTATCAGTAGTGAAAAACAAATTCAGGAGGAACCCGGAAGATGAAAAAGAGATGGATCATATTGATCGTGGCAGCGGCGGTTGCCGTTGTTGGAACGGCTGCGGGAACCGCAATGGCGGCAGTTCCGCAAAGCGCGGGACATAGCCGCGCGGCGGTGGTACGCCAGACGCGGCAAGCCGCACCGCAGGAACAAACAGCCCCGTCGGAAGCAACACAGGGAAACGCTTCAACGCCAGCCCCAGGTGCGACGCAGCCGGCAGATGTCAATCATATTGCATCCTGCCCGAACCACAATGAAAACTGCCCGTCTGACTGCACATGGAGATATGGAGCAGGGGCAACGCAAACGGAAAGCAATGGATGCCCGTATCACGGTACGGATTGCCCCGGCGATTGTATGTGGTACAATGGTAAAGGCGGGTGCAGCTCTTATGACAATAGCACGGGAGTATGCCCGGAGCACGACGGATATTGCCGGAATGGGAATCATGACACTGCAGGTTTGTCAGGGAACGGACATCATGATGGCGGCTACGAAGCAAGCCATAATGTGAACCATGATGGAGAACATAATATGGAACACAAAGAAAATCATAGCGCCGGCCACGATGAAGACCATAATCAAGGTCATGGCGAAGGCCGGCGTCACGGCGGAAACCATCACTAAACCGGACTGGGGCGGGGAATGAAGAGCGAGGATGAAATACGCAATACAGTGGAAACCTATTCAGATATGGTGCGCAGGGTTTGTTTTGTATACCTGAAAAACAAGGAGGACTGCGAGGATGTATTTCAGGACGTATTTGTGAAGTATGCGACCTGTACAAAAAGCTTTGATGACGGCGAACATTTGAAGGCGTGGATGCTGCGCGTGAGCATCAACCGGTGCAAAGACTGGCTGAAACGCTCTGCGCGGGACGACCGGCCATTGGAAGACTATACCGGTTTTGCATTGGAAGAGAATGACGGCAGGCAGGACGTACTGGAAGCGGTCGCCTGCCTGCCGGAGGATTACAGGACGGTCACGTACCTGCATTATTACGAAGGATATACGGCTCCTGAAATCAGCAGGCTGATCCGCAAAAATACGAATACGGTATATACATGGCTTGGCCGGGCGCGGGATATGCTGAAAGAGAAGCTGGAGGACGAAGCATATGCGCGATAATGATATAAGGGATGCGTTTGAAGCGATAGCGGCTTCGGACGGATTAAAACAAAAAGCGCTGTCCGCCGCTTTGAAGGCGGCAAAGCAGGAGAAAAAGAAGCCCCGTCTCATCATAGCAATGGCGGCGGTTGCTGCAATATTTGTGCTTGCCATCGGCGGCTATGGCATGTATATGCAGCCGACGGCCTATATCAGCGTGGATGTGAACCCAAGCATCGAGCTTGCCCTGAACAGGACGAACAATGTCGTTGACGCCCGGGCATATAATCCTGACGGTGAAAATATCCTTGCCGGGGTTGATTTGAAGGGCCGTTCTTATGAGGATGCCATCGACGCCATTATGGACAAAGAACGCGAGGCAGGGTATCTGGGAGACAAGGCCTATGTCGTGTTCGCGGTGCAGAGCAATAACCCCGCGCAGGAACAGGATTTGATGCAGGCAACGCAGGTGTGCGTAGATTCTCACCATGGCAGCACCCAGACAGAATACGTATCGGTAAGCGAAGAAACGCGTGAGGAAGCGCACCAGCATGGGATGTCGGCCGGAAAATACCAGACCTTCCTTGAACTGCAAAAAGTCGATCCTACGGTGACAATAGAGGACAGCCACCATATGAGTATGCACGACATGAAGAACAGGATCGACGAATGTTCAAAGGATCATGAGGTGGAAAAGCATCAGGCAGAGGACCACGAAACGGAAGATAACAAGACGCATGATCAGGAAAACAGGCATGGCAGGCATCATGGACAGGATTGAAAAACGGCTGGTTATTGCTTCTCATGTAATCGGGAAAAGCCAGGGGAACCCCTGTTTTTTTTGTTGCGCCGGGGTTCAGGTGAAGCGCAATAAATACCGGATGGCAAACTAAAAAAGGTAGGATAACCCGCTTGCCCTGGATAAAAGCTGATGCTTGATACGGGTGTATTTTTTCTGTGGGATGGGGAGCTTGGCGCCATTATACAGATGAACGGAAAAGCGCTTGATCCCAATCACATAATCAGGGTTCACGATATACGAGCGGTGAATACGGATAAAGTGTCCGGAAAGCTTTTCCGTATACTCGGACATCTTGTATGGAACCGTGATGCTGCTGTGTAAGGTATGGATGACAGACTGCATATGGTCGGCGGAGATATATAAGATTTCGCTCTCCGCAATGCAATGCCAATGATGGAGTGCGTCCCTGACCGCCAGTTTTTTTATATCGCCGTCCTGGGCGATTTTGCTTTGTAAATAGAGAAAAGTTTCACGTCCTGCGCGGTAGGGGAAGGTTTCATCTGCCTCCACGCCATCCCAGTCGTTGGAAACATGTATATGGACGACCATTGGCCGCCCTTTTCGCAGCGCAAAAACAAAGGTCACGCGCTGGATCACACTCAAAAGCAGCCTGGAATCCTCTGCAGTGCGGGGATTCAGCCTTCCGGCAGTCACACAGGTATTCTCGTCGCCATATATAACTTCATAAAAAGAGTCGGCGATATCGCAAACAACATTTTGTTCTGCTTTCAAAATACGCCTTATAGCGTCCTTACCATAAGCATACTGACCGTGCACCGGGCCGATCCACATCACATCATCGGCCATCCACTCCATAACAGTATCCAGATTACGTGTATAATGACTTTCCATAATCTGCTGCGTCCATTCTGCGGCGTTATCCCACCAATTTTCCGTTTGATTTTTCGTTTCGATTCCCGCCTTCTCCTGCCAAATAAATTAAGTATATATTTTACCACGTCTGCGGATACTTATGGATTAAAAATAATCGTATCATAAATTGAACTCTATGGAAAAGCGAGCGATTCAGACGCTCTTAGGCGTTAATGGGAAAAATCGCTTGTAAATGGCTTGGCAAAGCATATAATAAGACTTGGCAGGTATGGTTTTACAGCAAAATAACAAAGGAAATAATATATACGAAAGATTCAAATCAGGCAATTACAAAATTCCATTGACGCGTTAATTTAAAATACAGCACAACAAACAAGGCATAGAAACACAGTTGTTTTTCTAAGCTGTCTTTCCTGATGTCAAAAACACAATCACGATTATATTGCGAAATAAAAAAATCCCGGCTTTCGGGATGTATGGCTCGTAAAACTATCCGTTTTACGACAAGGCGGTCAAGAGCACTAAAACTATATATCTTTTCTTCGAGAATAGCAAATAAATCCTGACTTGTCAACACTGATATAGGATTCCAAAGCCATTTTCAAGAGGAAAGCATATCGATTCAGTGCAGAATACAGGCAAATTTCACGTGTTACTTCATAAGCCGTCAACTGAGCCGTCAGCAAATAATCTTAGAAAACGAGAGGATAGTTGCAATGGCAAAAAAGGGAGAAAATATCTACCACAGGAAGGACGGAAGATGGGAAGGGAGGTACATTAAGGGCCGCAGGGAAGACGGGAAACCCAAGTTTGGCTATGTGTATGGAAGGCAATATATCGAAGTAAAGCGGAACCTGACCATATTGAAAGCAAAAGCGGCAAAAAATCCGTATTCGGTGCAGGTCTATCAAAACGGAACGCTGGAGGCATGGGTGGATTACTGGCTGGAAGTGCTGACGCGCCCTTATGTGGATATCTCATCGTACAGGATATATAAAAGCCAGGCGGAAAGGCATATCATCGCGCGGCTTGGAGGGATGCAGCTTTGCGAAATCACAGAGGAGGTATTGCAGGATTTTGTGAATACGGTCAAAAAGGAGCTTGCGCCCAGTATGGTGCATAACGTGTTCCGGCTTTTAAAATCGATTCTGGTATCGGCGAAGGAACGAAAGCTGATACAGGAGATTCCATTTGGGAAGATCAGGAGGCCGCAGAACAGGATCAGGAAGCCGCGCGTGCTGGCATGCTCCGAGCAGGCGCGGCTGGAGCGGCACATCGAAAAGACCGGGGAGCTGGAATACCTCGTAAGCCTGTACAGCGGGCTGCGTTTGGGGGAGGTCTGCGCCCTGAGGTGGGAGGATATCGATTTCGAAGAAAACATGATCTATGTAAACCATACGCTCAAGCGGGTTTCCTGTGAAAAGGGCACGCAAAAAACGGCAATCATACTGGACAGGCCCAAAACGGATAATTCACAGAGGGAGATGCCGGCGCCGGCATTCCTGATGTGGAAGCTGCGGGCAAAAATGTCGCAGGATAACGCAGCGCCATCGGATTTTGTATTCCAGTGCAGAACCGGCGGATATATCGATCCGCGCACCATGCAGGCGCGGTTTGCACGGGCAATGAAAAAGCTGAAGATACGCGGCGCGCATTTCCACACACTGCGGCATACGTTTGCGACACGCTGCCTGGAACAGCGGGTTGGGATAGAGACGCTGAGCGAGCTGCTGGGGCACAGTACGCCGCAGATTACGGTGAAATACTATGCGCACTGCACACGTGAAAACAAGATACAGTCGATCAGGCGGCTGGAAACGATCGCCTGCTGACGGGAATAAGCCGTCATAAATCGTCAGGAGTGCACCTTGAAAACCGAATAACAGAAGAAAAAACGGGATATGGCATAAAACGGATAGTTTTACGATATTCCCTTCTAACGAAACCGTTGAAGGGGAACGGCGGCTTAAATGTGTTTATACGTAAGCCGGCAATCGGAACAGCAAAATGAACATATCATCATATCACATTTCGAGGCGTGTGATGATATGCAGACAAAATTGCGTCCCGCTGCTGTCAGTATCAACAGGATACCATAAACAGGCGGTCATGGGCATTAAAGTTACAAATTGTTCAAGTTTTTAATGGTGGGGTTAAGACATGCGTAGAAACAAACTATATAAGGCAATATCTATTTTATTGGCGGTACTTACAATTTTGTCGATGGGGACGAGTGCGTTCGCAACGGCAGGAGGGGAGCTGCCTGTAGCGATTCCAGAAAATGAAACACAAAACAAAACGGCGTCGGCGACGGGAGAACCGTCATCCAGCCACGCCCCTGTTATTGAGCCCGATACACAGGCGCCGCCTACGCAAATAGATGCGCCTGCACAAACCACGCAAACACCAGCGCAGCCGGAATCCACAGACATTTCGATTGCTTCGGTTGACGACCTGAAAAAAATCGGCGCCGATTCGTCATTCCCGTTAGACGGGACATATATCCTCACAAACGATATAGATGGAAAACAGCCGGATGGCACGAGCGCAATCCTTGCGCCCATCGGCTCTGTTGACGCGCCGTTTACAGGAACGCTCGACGGCGGCAATCATAAAATCTCCAACATAGAAATCAAAAATGAAGACGTGTTCGAGCCGCGCAGCGGCTTTTTTGCATTATTCGACGGCACGGTAAAAGACCTTGCCCTGCTTGACGTTACCGTTACGGGTAATACGGCGGGCATATTGGCAGGGACGTTTGGCGGCAACGCACAGGTAAGCGGCCTGTTTATCACGGGCAGCGTTGAGCAGCCGGTTTTCGCGGAGGATACGAAGGAAGATCAAATCCCTTTGTTCATTGCGGGCGGCCTTGCGGGCGCTGCGGAGGCTTCCGAAGCCCCGGAGCAGAAAATCGAAAACACGGCAGTGTTCGCGACCATAATGGAACAGCAGACGCAAACGGCGGAGGAAGACTCGGCAAAAGAAGCACCCGTAACAGAACCCAACAAGCAGCTTGGTTCATTTATCGGCAGCAACAGCGTTCCCGCAGATAAATTCGCAAACAACATCTGGTCGTCCGCTTATGGGCAGGATGGCGCTTTTGGCGTAGACAGCGCGGTCAATGCTTCGGATGGCGTTTCCAAAACAGAGACGTCGCCCAAATACCTTGCGCTGATGGCAGGGCAGAGCGGGGTGCTTTCCGCGAATACGAAGGCGGGGGAATCGTTTGGCCTTACCTTCAAAGGCTGGGAGACGGAGGAAGCAATGGCGTCCCTGTCCTCACAGACAGACAAAGACGTGACCGTGACTGCGGGTGAAACGGTTGGTGCAACGAAGGTAACGGCGGTCTATGAGAAAACATGGGCGGATGCAGTCAAAACGGAAATACGGTTCCAAACCCCGGTGATCATCTCGCAGATGATCGACGAGGAACAAAAGCTGGAGCCCGTCGATCCGGTGTTTCCCACACAGATCGAGAAGATAGAAAAGCTGGAACCAATCGACGATGTATTTCCAACGATCTTAAGCGAGACCGTGCCTTTACAGGAACCGGATACGCCGGGCGCGGTCAACGAGATATCCACATGGGAGCAGCTTAAAAACATAGGGAATACAGAATACAATACCGCGTACACAATGGACGCGGATTATGTGCTTTCAGCGGATATCGTTGCGGAAGAGGGAGACTACACGCCCGCCGGCACGGAGGAAAACCCGTTCAGCGGAACGTTTGACGGGAAAGAGTACGTTATTGACCTCGCAAATAATACCAAGATAGAAAAGAATCAGATATATTACGGGCTGTTTGGCGTGGTAGAGCCGTGGCATACGGGTGAAACGGCGGAGGACGGCACGCAGCTTGAAAACGATGCGCTTCTGCATAGCAGCTTTACGCCGGAACAAACGGGCGCGCTTCCGTATGGGCGCATCAAAAACCTGTATCTGAAAACCGATCTCGAGGTGCTCGTGCAGCCGTGTGATCAGGAGGTTATGCCCGGGCAGAATGTGGAATTCAACGCCGTCGCAAACGACCAGCCAAAGCTTTCCTACCAGTGGCAGGTGAGCCGGGATAAAGGCACAACGTGGAGCGATATCCCCGGCGCGACAGCTTCCCAGTATACTTTTACAACGCAAAACGACGAATCCCAAAACGGCAATCAGTACCGCTGCCGGGTGGAAAAACAGGATATACAAAGCTCTCCGGCTCTGTTTTCATTATTCAGCACGGATACTGTGGCGGACACGGACAATGCGACTACGCTCTATTCGCAGCCTGCGACGCTTAGCGTGAACGCGGCGCTGTATTCTGTGCGCGCGGTAACGGGGAACCCGAACTATTATATGGATGGCTGGAGCGGCAGCAGAACCAATGAAGCCAACCGCGCGATGGTGTGGTTTGGCAGCTACGACCAGTGGGGCGACGCAAACGGCGAGCCGGTTTTGAACCGCGTACTGTACAGCGACGACAGCCGCATTATGCTCCTCACCGAATACATGATGAAAGCGGTCGGCTATGACAGCGCAAACGACGGTCGTACGCCGCATTATTACAGTACCACATGGAACCGCAGTTCCAATATGCGCGCGTTTTTGACAAATGGTTCCGCTAATTGGGGTGGCGCCACACTCAATTATTCCTCATCGGGATACTTGAATTCGTTTAGTTCCACCGAACGCTCATGGATCAGGGATACCTACCTTTCTGCGGAAAACGGAGGAGCACAGTTTAATGAGTCGTACGGCGGAAACGTGACGGATAAGCTCTTTTTGCTGACGCTGGGTGAGATACAAAACACCCGTTATTTCCCGAACGACACTACCTCTCGTACGGCGAAGGCCACGCCAAAGGCAAGCGGAGAGGGAAGCATGATGTATACGGGCGTACACGATATGTGGTCGGTGCGTACGCCTGCGGGAGACGACTATATCAACCTGTCGTCCTTCAACGGGCAGATTGGCGCACCGGTCGCTATTTTTGATAATTATAACGTAGGCGCACGCCCCGCAATGAATCTCGATACGAGTAAGGTCTCGCTTGTCGCTGCAAGCAACACGGGCGGTGCGCCGCGCGTCAATGGTACCCTTACCAAGGCAAAGGGCGACGCGGTAGACAAAAACAGCCAGTGGCAGCTAGCCTACGGAGGAGATTCGCAGACGTTCCGCGTGTTCGCCAAGGGTGGCGAAACGCTGAACGTGACAAATGTAGGGAAAAAAGATAATCGACTTCAAATTACCTATGATAACGCTTCTTACGGCAGCGGAAATTACCTCGGCGTCATGCTTGTTAATATAGATACGCACGAAAAATGGGTGGCACGCGCAGCAAACATCAATAGCGCATCGGGCAGCGTGTGGATAAACATTCCGGCGGGAAGCATGGTGAGCGCAAACTGGGAGCTTTATACATGGAACGAGAGCGAGAACAATCGGCGTACCAGCGTACCCAATGTCAATACGCCGGGAACGCTTACGGGGCTTGCGCCGGAAATCACTAATGTGAGCGTTAATCCGGGCGGATGGGCGACAAACAAAAATGTAACGTTTCGCGTACAGGACAACAACGGCACGGGAATCAACCGTGTGTTTTGGTCGGATCGTTCAGGACAGGCAACGGGGAATCAACTTACAGATCAGGGAAACAATACCTATAAAACACCGCAGATGTACCCAAGCGGCTCTAACACTAGCCGTACCATCTATCTTGTAGCGTATTCCGGTGACGGTGCGCGTGTTGAAAAGGCAGTGACCATTTCGCAGCTTGATAATATTGTCCCCTCGGTATCGGCAATCAATGTGACGCCCAATGCAGATGGAAATCGATTTGGCGTATCCGCTGTGATTACCGATAGCGGCAGCGAGGTTAACAGGGCATTTTTGTCACAAAACAGTTCCGCTGCAAGCGGAAATGGGATGCGAAAAACCAGCGGAGACAACTGGTCGATCAGTGACTTTATCGGCAATGGCGTTTACTATATTATCGCCTATGACAACGCTGGAAACCGCACGGTTTCGTCTGCGTTTACCCTAAAGCAAACGTCTCCCATAATTGCTAACGCGGCGGTGATCCCCAACGCCTGGGCACAGGAAAAATCTGTTGCGGCTAATGTTACAAGCCGGAGCGATAGCGGGATCAACCGCGTGTTTTTCAGCACAACGAGCGGTGCGTCTTCCGGTACGCCCATGAACCTGTCGGGCGGAGTATACACCTCTACCGGCGGTGTCACCGCGAACGGGACGTATTATGTGGTAGCGTATTCCAATGATAACAAGCGCGCTGAAATCAGCGTGACGGCGGATAAAATAGACCGCACCGGCCCGGCGATCAGCGGTCAAACAATAAGCGGTCTAGATGATTTTAAGGCAAGCGCCCTCGTGACGGATATCGGCGGAAGCGGCGTAAACCGTGTTTTCATTTCAACAGACCAAAACGCGACGCAGGGGATTGCGTTAAGCAATACATCGGGCAATACATGGCAGTCTGATGTATTTACCCTTCCCGGATATTATTACGTCATCGCTTATGACAACGTCGGCAACCGTAGCGTAACGGCAGAAACGATCAAAACGCCGCTGCCGCCGCCGATTATTAATAATGCGGTACAAAACACTTCGGATTATGCGACATCCAAAACATTTTCCGCGACGATCACAGACCAAAGCGGCTTTGGCCTTGATGACAGCAAAATTTTTTATGCGGCGGCGTCCGGGGCGACAGAACCGCTTTCTTCCGCTTATCTTTTGACAAATGAAGGAAGTGGAGTATACCGTTCGGGTGCTATCCTTTCAAACGGCACCTATTACATTGTGGCATACGACCTTTACGGCGGACGCAGCGAAGCGCCGGTCATCGTCTCACAAGTCGACAGTGAAGCACCGCATATAGAGGCAGCTCAAAACCCTGTGGGCTGGGCACAAAAAAAGAGCCTTGTTGCAACCGTGACAGATGCTGTTAGTGGCGTAGATCGCGTATTTTGGTCAACCGATCAGAACGCGACAACAGGAACGGCAATGGAAGCATCAGGAAATATTTATCGGTCAGGAAGTCTTACAACAAATGGAACCTATTACGTTATTGCCTATGACAAGCTGAGCAACAGAAACGTAGAAACCGTTACGGTAGATAAGATTGATACCATACCGCCTGTGATTAGTGATGCCAAACAAAATCTGGAAGGAGAAACACCACTCCCTAAAACTATTTCTGCAGAAGTATCAGATAATAGTAATAGCATTAAAGAGGTTTTTTACAGTAAGACAGCGACAGGGGCAACTGGCGGCACTGCTTTGTTATTATCCAATCAAAGATATGTTTCACCAAAGATCGAATATAATGGAACGTATTATATCTACGCGATTGATGAAGCGGGAAACTGTACTCCGAACGGAATGCCCGTCATAGTTAATGGAATAACCGAGCCGATAACGGAAGATGACCCCGTCTATTGGATGGGAAACACACAGATATGGTTTGGAAACTATTGGCAGAAAAACAGCACTGAAAAAACACCGATTCTCTGGTTGAACACAGCCAGTGACGGAAGCGGGGCTTATGGAAACAGCATTTTCTTGTTTTCAAAATACGCTATAAATAATACACGGCTTGGGCATGGCGGCTATCGTGAAACTCCTATGAGAGAGTGGCTGAATGGACCCTCGGGTATGTTGGGGCATGTAGTTGCAACTGAATATGCGCCTACCTATACAGGACAGAAACTCCCTTTTTACGAGGCGGCATTTACGACAGCCGACAGAAACCTTATTTTGACTACGCCATTGAGTGATATATCGGACGATGTGCTGGATAAAGTCTTTTTAATAAGCCCTACCGATCTACCAAATATGGATAATGATAGTAGAAAAGCGGCAAGCACAACGTACGCTGAGACAGCGCAAATACTACCACCTACCCTCTCCTACGATCCAACTTATAGATATGACTATGTGTTAAGAACGAACGGAGGAGCATACTGTATTCAGCTTTCTACAGGCAACTACGGTGATGGATACGTCGGATCGAGCTATTGCGTAAGGCCCGCAGTAAACTTGTCTGCAAATAAGACAATGCTTGTTCCTGCATCTTCAACAGGGGGAGCACCCGCCGTAACAACAACGCTGAATACCGCAATGACATATAACATATCTACTTCGTATTCCAGTTCTTATGGCGTGGACAATGAGTCTGCCCGTGTATTTGAGCGCGGCGGCGCAAACGCGCCCAGCGCAGATATTACTGCAACCAATCTTAATAACGGTAAGGTCCGTATATCCTACAGCAATATGGCAAACGGTGGCGACA
The DNA here is from genome assembly GCF_055522415.1 of Christensenella sp. KGMB01412. Classification (NCBI taxonomy): domain Bacteria; kingdom Bacillati; phylum Bacillota; class Clostridia; order Christensenellales; family Christensenellaceae; genus Christensenella; species Christensenella sp. KGMB01412. The sequence continues at coordinate 29,879 of NZ_JBVFVW010000002.1, forward strand.
ATTACATCGCAATGCTGATTGTGAATACATCTGACCGCAAAAAATATATGGCACGCGTTATGAAGGCAAGTGCCGCGTCCGGAAGCGTTGAAGTTACCCTGCCAAGCGAAGTCCCGGCAGATTTGACAGGATATAAAGTATTCACATGGATCGAAAGCGAAACATATAAGCAGACAAGCGGATACACGGGCAGCGGCGGCGGTGGCGGTGGCGATGAAGATACAACAGCCCCCTCGATTACAAACGCGCAGCAGACTCCTATTGAATGGTCTGCGGCCAACAAAAAAATTACTGCGACAGTGACAGACGATGTCGCGGTTCGCGAGGTATATTATTCTACCGACGCGACGGGTGCGCTTTCGGGCACTGCGATGACCAATACGGTGGGCGATACTTACGAAGCGGCTAACATGTCTGCCGGGACATACTATGTTTACGCTGTAGACACCAGCGGTAACCGTACTGCAAACGGTGTAAAGGTGATCGTTGACAAGATCGATATGAGCGCTCCGTCTATCACAGACGCCAAGCAGGACGAAACGGAAACGGGCGCGGAACTGGTGATCACAGCGAACGTGGTCGATAGCGGCAGCGGTATCCAACAGGTTTACTGGTCTACGCAGGCCACGGGTGCGACGAGCGGCACGGCGATGAGCGTAAAATCGGGCAATGTCTATACCTCCAAGGGTACGGGTATCGGCGCGGTGGGAACCTACTATATCTATTCCGTAGATAAGGTAGGAAATCGAACCGCGGCAGGCGTTCCGGTTACATTAGGCGATATTGTGCCCCCGCAAATCACCGATCCACTTACCGAGCCAACGGGCTGGGCGCAGGAAAAGAACATCAGCGCGGCAGTAACCGACCTTGGCAGCGGCGTACAAAATGTATATTATTCCCAGCAGGCTACGGGTGCAACGTCTGGCATCTTTATGAAAGATATGGGCAATGGCCGCTACGCGGCATATTTTGCCATCACCTCGCCGGGCACCTATTATATTTACGCTGTGGATAAGGCGGGCAACCGCACGCCGAGCGGCGTGGCGATAGTGGTAGACCAGATCGATACCGTCGCCCCCGCCATCACAAACGCGGAACAGGATATGGCAAAGAGCACGTATGGCTCCGCAGTATTCCACGCGACGGTGACAGATGCGGGCAGCGGCATCAAAGAAGTTTATTGGTCGACTGCCCCCAGCACCGCGGAGGGCGGCGATACGGGCACGCCCATGACGCATACGGGTAGTGGCATGTACGAGGCCACAGGTATCACTGCGTCGGGCGAATATTATATTTATGCGGTAGACAATGCGGGCAACCGCACACAGGATGGCGCGTGGGTTAATGTGGAAGTACAGGATTTCCCGTCGCCCGTCGTGTTCAATGCGCGTCAAAATCCGCAAAGCTGGGCAAAGAACAAGACGATTTTAGCACAGGTGACGGATGACGCTTCGACGGTCGCAAAGGTGTTTTATTCCACACAGGCACAGGGCGCGGTGTCGGGGGAGCCGATGCTGCTCAATACCATCCCCGACGACGTGGGGAATCCGCCGCCGGCAAACGAATATACCTCGCAGGATATTCTTGTGGCGGGGACATATTATGTATATGCGGAAAACGAGAACGGTTACCGCAACAAAGAGGGCGTGGAGGTCGTTGTAGACAAGCTGGATAACGCCGGGCCGGTCATTTCAGGCGAGACGGCGAAGCCGGACGATTGGTCGACTCAAAAACACGTGGAGGCAGCGGTTTCGGACGGCAGCGGCAGCGGCGTTATGAAAGTGTTTTTTTCGGCGTACCCGGAGGCAGTGGTGCCTGCGGGCGACGCATACGTTATGACGCTTGATACGGCGGCAGGCGTATACAAATCCGGCGATATCAATATTGAAGGCACCTATTACGTCATTGCGGAGGATGCGCTTGGCAATCGTTCGGTTTCCGGCGAGGTCGGTTTGTCACAAATCGATACGGAAGGCCCGGAGATATGGAACTATCGGCAATCACGCTCCGAGCTCATCACGGCGGTGGCGCAGATCGCCGACAATGGCAGCGGCATTTCACGCGCCTTTATCTCCAAGGATAAAGCGGCGACAGCGGCGGCGGAAAGCAAGTATATCTTAACGAGCCTCGGAACCGGCAAGAGCGAATACGAGACGGGCGCGGGCATCGACGTGACGGCGGACGGCGAATATTATTTCGTGATTGCCTACGATAACGCGGGCAACCGCAGCGTATCCGACGAATTTATAGTAACGGACGAATGGGGTACAGGGCAGCCGACGATTACGTCAGAGGCGCTGCCCGACGGCTGGGCGCGCGAGAAATATGTGCGCGCGACAGTCACGGCGGATACGTCTGTTGACGCGGGCAATACCATTGTATCTGTGCATCTGAATACCAACTCGAACCTGAGCAAACCGGACGATCCGGGCAGCATCCGCCTCACGAAAGATGCAGATGGTTACTGGATTTCACCCACCATGACGGCGAACAACAACTATACGGTATTCGCGATCGACAAAAAAGGAACGATCGGCTACGGCGACGTGGGTGTTACGAAGATCGACCGCGACGCGCCTGTCTTTGGTATACCCGCGCAAAACGAGAAGGGCGTAACGGCGTTTAAGACCGCGACAGTGGACATTATGGACAGCGAAACGGGCAGCGGCGTGGCGCGCGCCTTTATTTCCGAAAACCCGGACTCCACGGAGGCGGCAGGCGACGAATACAATATGACGCGCGCCTATGGAACGGAAACGTGGACGACGGGCGCGGTGCGCAAGGAAGGCACGTATGTCGTGATCGCCTACGATCAGGTAGGAAACCGCGCGGTTTCGGAAAGCTTCCAGATCACGGATATCGATCCATACCCGCCGGAAATCAAGGTTCCGCCTATGCTGAAATTGGGCGGAGCGTCAGGATCGATTGTGCTATATACGGATATCACGGATGTAGGCAGCGGCGTTGACCGCGCATTTATTTCCACGGACTGGACGGCGGAACAACCGGTTGTCGACCGTGACAAGGGGCTCTATGCCTACACGATGACGCGTGACGGCGATACAAACAGATGGCAGACAGGCGACATCATAGAAAGCGATTTTGTTTCGTATTATATTATTGCGTACGATGCGGCAGGCAACCGTACGGTGACGGACGCACGCTATGTGGTAGAAAACAACGATACCGATCCGCCGCAGGTAACGGCGGTGCAAAATCCGGAGGGCTACGCCTTTTATAAAGGGATTGTTGCCGATGTAACGGACAATATGAGCGGCATAAAACGCGTGTGGTACAGCGCGGACTTTATGAATTCGACCTTTATCGCGGCGAACGAAATGACGATTGACGCGGTAAGCGGTAAATACAAAACACCGATCGTGGGCGATTATGGCGGTCATGAGGTGTTTGGCGAGAACGGCACATGGTATGTTTACGCGGAGGATAACAACGGAAACGTGACAGTGCGCGGCACGCAGGTAGTGATCGACAAAATCCAGAAAGACAGCTTTATTATTTCATCCATTGACGTACAACCGGAGGGTTGGGTTAACGCCTCACGGACAGTGACGATGACGGCCTCGATCGTGAACCCGAAGGATAGCACGATGACGGAGGTCTATTTCTCGGAGGATCCAAACGCCGATAGCGGGACCACGCCGGAAACCGTAAGTCAGGGGCAAAACGGGATGTCTACCGCGAAGCATACTTTTGCCGGCGTGACGACGGATAAAACATATTACCTCAACGTACGCGGGTTGGGCAGCGAGGGCAATGCACTAGAGGCGCGCGAACGCGAACCGTTCCATATTACGATCGACGCGGATTACCCTGTAATTTCCAATATCAAGCAGGAAGCGGTGGGCGCGGTCACGGGAGATTATGCCAAGGCGCGCCGCGTTTTAGCGACCATAACGGATACCGGCGGCAGCGGAATGGGCGATGTATTCCTTACCACGGAAAAAAGCGCACAGCTTCCTTCGGACGGTTCGCTGCCTGAAGGTGCGATCCGCATGACAAAACAGCTTCTATCGGACACCTATTCTTCGGCAGACGTGACGAAGTCGGGTGATTATTGGATCATTGCCTACGATACGGCGGGCAACCGAACGGTAAGCGCAAGCGCCGTACGTCTCGAGAAGATCGATATGGGCGCGCCAACGATCGGCGGCTTTACACATACGCCCGCGACCTCGTCTTCGGCATGGGGCAAGGGCGCGGATTATACGCTGAAAGCGACGGGCCTTTTGGACGACAACGCGGTCGCGGAGCTGTGGCTGGGCACGGAAAACAACATCGCCAAGGCAACCAGGGTGGCAGGCTATACGGCGGGAACGGCGGCGTGCGATATCCCGGTCAATCCAAGCGATGGAATGATTGCCTATTACCTGTGGGCCAAGGACGGCGCGGGCAACGTAAGCGAAGTAAAAACAACCACGGTTTATAAAGATACGCTCGGGCCGACGGTGATGGTGAAGGAAGGCAAAAACGCATGGCAGACATTCCTCAACATTGTTACATTTGGTTTGTATTATCAGGACGATACCACATTCTCCATCGAATCGTTCGATACGCAGCCGGTGGACGTGGGAACTGTGAGCGGCCTGAAAAACACAAAATATTACATCCGTACGGTAGGCGCGGCTGCGGGTGCGGTCGAGGAAACGTACGACGAATTCATTACGGCTTCGGCGGGCTGGGTATGGACGGACTATACTGCCCTTACGGACATCCGGCTGACGGCAACGCCAAATGTGCGCCGTGTGATTTACGCACGCGCGGAAGACAACGCAGGAAATGTTTCGTATGTCAACAGCGATGGCATGGTGTTTGACAACGCTGCGCCGACGATCAGTGCGGCGAAGCAGAGCACGGACGGCTGGGCGCAGGAAAAGACAATCTCCGCGACGGTGGCGGATGCGACGGCGGGTGTTTCCCGTGTGTTCTGGAGCGAGGACAATGCGGCGGAAACAGGCAATGACGAATACACCGTAGTGGCGGGAGAAGAACCGGTAAGCTATGATTACGCTCCGGCAACGGTGTTCAGCGATCCGCTTGACGCAGTGGGCAAGGACATATATATTATCGCTTACGACGCGGCGGGATACCGCAGCATTCAGAAAGTAAATATCAACAAGATCGACGGAACGGCTCCGGTGATAGGTGCTCTGACACACGATCCGCTTACGTCGATCAGCTCGCAGGGGACGACGGATGCGTATACCCTTAAATTAACAGGCGTTACGGATGACATCCAGGCGACGGAAATCTGGTACGGGACGCAAAACGACATCTCGGCGGCACAAAAGTTCGACGGCTATACGCCGGGCGGCGCGGCGTGCGATATTCCCGTCAGCGTGCAGAAGGGTTGGGTAACCTATTACATATGGGCAAAAGACGCGGCAGATAATGTGAGCAGCGTAAAGAGCACGACTATTTACAGGTCAAACGCGCCCTTCGCGGACAAGACGGATCCGATGTATTGGATGGGCCAGAAAACGGGCGGCGACACAAACCGCGCGATGGTTTGGTTTGGAAATTACTGGCAGGCGAACAACAGCACGCAAACGCCTGTCTTGTGGCGCGCGCTTTCTTCAAATGAAAAAAATCCTTATACGGGACAGGTAACCCTGCTTACGGAATATGCGCAGAATGCCGCATGGTTTGATAAAACCTCGGCGTATAACCAATATTGGTACAACAATACAAACCATACGTCGAGCGATCTGCGCGCGTGGCTCAACGGTATGGACGGCATGGTCACAGACAGCGTTGACAGCCGCGCCAAATTGGCAACGGCCTATACGGGCATAAAGGCGCCTTACTATGAGGCGGCGTTCAAAGATACGGAAAAATCGCTGATTCAAGCGACTTCGGTTGCAATGGAAGCAGGACATGCAAGCGGTTGGGGCGGACGCTATGGAAATGCAGGCAGCGCCTATACGGTCGGAGATAAAATGTTCCTGCTGTCAGCCGGAAATTATACTGACACCAACCTCTTTTCGAACGAGGGCACCAGCAGGATGGCGCTTGGAACCACGGTTTTCATCAATAAGCAAACCGTAACGGGCGATGGTTTTAACTATGTAAACTATACGTCGCAATGGACGCGCAGCCCGGGGACGAGCGCTGCCGAAAAGAGCATAGTTCTCAGTTCTGGCGGTGCCGTTGGACAAGAAGAAGCTACGTCTTTAAGTGACCGCAGCGTGCGCCCGGCCTTAAATTTCGATCCGCAAAGGGTGATGTTTGTCGCATCGGCAAACAACGGCGGAACGGCGGCGACAAACACGGCTCTCGCTGCGGCGGGCGGCAGCTCTCCCGGAGCGTTTTCACTGACGCCTGACGTGGGCGGCGCGACGCTTCGCGTATTTGAGCGCAGCAACTCTAATACAGAGCTGACTGTGAGTAAGGTGGAACAGGCGGGAACGAACTTTACGGTGACGTACAGCGGCGCGTCATCCTCCGCGAACAACTATATGGGCGTTATGCTCGTGGATGAAACGACACAGAAAAAGTATATCGGACGCGTGGCAGCGCTGAATGCCGCCGCAGGGACGGCGAAATTCCATATGCCGAACGACTTTACATCCGCAGACACCTATCGTTTGTTCATCTGGAACGAATACGAAGACGGTGATTCCAAATATGCTTACCCGCGTTACACGCAGGCAGATGTTGATTTTGAAAAACCGACGGTGGGAGGCTTGACGCATGTGCCCGCTTCAACTGCGGCCGGCTACAGCAACGCTTCCAGCTATACCCTCAAAGCGACGGGCCTTGCGGACAATGTGCGTGTGGAAGAGGTATGGTACGGTACACAAAACGATATCACCAAAGCACAGAAAGTAAACGGTTATACGCCGGGCAGCACGGCGTGCGATATTACGGTCAGCCCGGCTGATGGCGTTACAACCTATTACGTATGGGCAAAGGACGAGGGGAATTCCAGCGAAGCCAAGAGTACTGTCATCTATAAGGATACGAAAAAGCCGACGACAGGAAACCCAGGCGCCGGGGATGAAGATTGGAGCACGGCAGCAAACGTTACGATTACGGTGCCAAATGTAAAAGACGATACCTCGGTTACAACGAGCGTCAGCGGTGTTGCAAAGGTGCTGGTCGATACAAAAACCATTGCATCGGCCGGTCAGGCAACGGCCAAAACCATGACGCTTTCGGGCGAAACGGCGACGATCACGCTGCCGCAGACCGACGGGACGACGACCTATTACGTCCGCGCGGTAGATGGAGCGGGCAATTTAAGCGACGAGAAAACACTGAGCATACAGCAGGATACGACGCCACCCGAAGTCAACATGGTTCTTTCTACCACCGGCGTGCAGCCAACCGGAGAACATCTGGTCAAGGCTGGCGGCGCGGTAGACGAAACTTACGTAAAGTACCGCTTTACAGGGTTCACAGAGCCCGCGGACATCAAATATGATACAGTATTCTCGGAAAATGCCGGGGCAGTCACCGTTTGGGCGGAGTTAAGCGATGACGGAAGCGGCATCATAACGGAAGGCGTCCCGAAGTTTGGGGTATATTTCAGCGATAAGCCGCTCACAAAGGAGGAGCTTGCCGCACTGCCCGACAGTAAGTGGAATGGCAGCGTCTGGGGTGACGGACGCGGCATCATGGATTGCCCGATGTTTGATGAAACCCAACAAAAGGAAGGCAAATTCATCGTCTATGCGCGGGCACAGGACCAGGCGGGTAACTGGGGTTACGCCAGCACGCAGGGCTACCTTGTAGACCGTTCCAACCCGACGGTTTCGGACGTGAAATATGAAAAAGAAAATTTGACGGCAGACGGCTGGTCGAGCAGTATCAAGGTATCTGCGAAGATCGACGATGTGGCCAATTATACAACAGGCGCGGCACAGGCAGGGGTGGACGAGGATAACGTCTATGCCGGCAGTTACATGCAGTCTGACGGGAGTTATGTGAGTATGTATGGCTTCCCGGTGAAGGAAGCGGACGGTCGGTGGAGCATGACGTTCGATTTTTGGCCCGATCCTGATTTGAGCGGAGTGGGCTTTGTCCCTTGGGATTTGTCGTCGAATACCGTTTTGGGCTTTACAAAGGTTGATCCGGATAAACGTGCGCCCGGCGATCCGAATTTCTTCTACGGCATGGACGACCAAAACCAGTCGTGGAACAGGACTTTCTTCCTGTTTGACGAACTGACGAAAATTGACGCAGTCGCCCCGGATGTGGCAGATGTCGTGCTTGAACCGACGGCAGATTCGTGGAGTCCGTCAAAGTTGGTCAGCGCGAATATTACGGATACGTCGGCGTGGATCCACAGCGGCGATCCCAAGCAGGATGTGAACGGAAAATGGTATACGGATCCGGATTACACCGATCCATATTACGACCACGGCGAGGGCGGCAGCGGTGTGAAGGAAGCGTTCCTGTCCACAAATAAGGACGCGAACGCTGCGGACGCGGGCAGCATCCCGGTTACGCCCAAGGACGGAAAATATTCAGCGGATATCGCGAAAAACGGTACGTATTATCTGATTACAATCGACAATGTTGGCAATCGTGCGGAAGAATTGGTCGGCACGGTCGGAACCATAGATTTTACCGCGCCGGTAATTGGCAGCGTGACGCATGATCCGCTGACAGGCGGAGGGAGTTTCAACAACAACGAATCATACACACTCAAGCTGACGGGTATTGCCGACGCACAGCCGGGCGCGGACGAAGCCAAGAGCGGCGTCGCCGAGGTATGGTACGGCACACAAAACGATATCACAAAGGCGCAGAAGGCAGGCGGCTATACTGCGGGCGGCGCGGCATGCGATATTACGGTCAATCCGCCCGAGGGCCTTACCACATATTATGTGTGGGTAAAGGACGCGGCGGGAAACCTGAGCGCTGTTTCACAGATGTAGGACGGATTTTGCGGACATTCAAAATAAAAAAGAATGTGGAGGTAACAGACAATGGCAAAATCATTATTTGAGGAACTGGGCGGCAAATACGAAAGGCAAGGGGATTATTTGATACCGTGCTTAACTGTACCCGCCGAAGAAGAACAGGCAATAGGCATCTGGGGGCAACGGCATTTAGATTATCTAAAACAGTACCGTAAAGTTACATACACCAATCTTCTTACAAGCGGCAGGCTAAACGCCTACCTTGCCGACATCAACAGACAGGCACAGGAACGCTTTGAAAGGCTCATAGAGGGTATGAAACAGGCACAGGGCATAACGGAACAGCTAAAGGCAGAAAACGCCTTAGAATGGACAGGATGCCTCAATAACATAAGGGCTTGTGCGAGGGAGATTGTGGAAAAGGAAATTATTTTTGCATAAACAGATGATTAGTGGCAGGGGGAAATCCTGCCGCTTTTTCTGCTTTAGTTTGTCAGCTTGACAAATAAAGGGTTAAGGAATATAATTAGATTCAGTATTATACAAGGAGTTAATAAATATGCGGCAAGGTATTCTTAAATAAACTGTCAATTTGATAGTGGGAACAAAAAGTAGCAGTCTCGTTTCACTTTTAATATGGGGCTTAGTTTTTTGTACCCAGTTTAAGAATACTTTTATCATGTAATTTTATATGCCCGAAAACATATAAGTGTTTTGGGGCTATTGGAGTTATTTACCCAGTGATAGGAGTATTTATCACTGGGTATTTTTATGCCCTTTTTTGGGTGTTGATAGGAGGAAAATCACATGAAAATAATTAACTTAGGCATTCTGGCTCACGTTGACGCAGGAAAGACAACATTAACGGAAAGTTTATTGTATACCAGTGGTGCAATTGCAGAACTAGGGAGCGTAGATGAAGGCACAACAAGGACAGATACAATGAATTTGGAGCGTCAAAGGGGAATCACTATCCAGACAGCAGTGACATCTTTTCAGTGGGAGGATGTAAAAGTCAACATTATAGATACGCCAGGCCATATGGATTTTTTGGCGGAAGTATACCGTTCTTTATCCGTATTAGACGGAGCAGTATTATTAGTTTCTGCAAAGGATGGCATACAGGCACAGACCCGTATACTGTTTCATGCACTACAGACAATGAAGATTCCGACAATTTTTTTCATCAATAAAATTGACCAAGAGGGGATTGATTTGCCAATGGTATATCGAGAAATGAAAGCAAAGCTTTCTTCGGAAATTATAGTGAAGCAAAAGGTTGGGCAGCATCCCCATATAAATGTAACGGACAATGACGATATGGAACAGTGGGATGCGGTAATTATGGGAAACGATGAACTATTAGAGAAATATATGTCAGGGAAACCGTTTAAAATGTCAGAACTGGAACAGGAAGAAAACAGGAGATTCCAAAACGGAACGTTATTTCCCGTTTATCACGGAAGCGCTAAAAACAATCTGGGGATTCGGCAGCTTATAGAAGTGATTGCCAGTAAATTTTATTCATCAACGCCTGAAGGTCAATCTGAACTATGCGGGCAGGTTTTTAAGATTGAATATTCAGAGAAAAGGCGGCGTTTTGTTTATGTGCGTATATATAGCGGAACATTGCATTTGAGGGATGTTATTAGAATATCTGAAAAAGAGAAAATAAAAATCACAGAGATGTGTGTTCCGACAAACGGTGAATTATATTCATCCGATACAGCCTGCTCTGGTGATATTGTAATTTTACCAAATGATGTTTTGCAGCTAAACAGTATTTTGGGGAACGGAATACTGTTGCCGCAGAGAAAATTTATTGAAAATCCTCTCCCTATGCTCCAAACAACGATTGCAGTAAAGAAATCTGAACAGCGGGAAATATTGCTTGGGGCACTTACAGAAATTTCAGATGGCGACCCTCTTTTAAAATATTATGTGGATACTACAACGCATGAGATTATACTTTCTTTTTTGGGGAAAGTGCAGATGGAAGTCATTTGTGCCATCCTTGAGGAAAAATATCATGTGGAGGCAGAAATAAAAGAGCCTACTGTTATATATATGGAAAGACCGCTTAGAAAAGCAGAATATACCATCCACATAGAAGTCCCGCCAAATCCTTTCTGGGCTTCTGTCGGGTTGTCCATAGAGCCGCTCCCTATTGGAAGCGGAGTGCAGTATGAAAGCAGAGTTTCACTTGGATATTTAAATCAATCGTTCCAAAATGCGGTTATGGAGGGGGTTCTTTATGGCTGCGAGCAGGGGCTGTATGGATGGAAAGTGACAGACTGTAAAATCTGTTTTGAATATGGATTGTATTATAGTCCTGTAAGTACCCCCGCAGACTTTCGGCTGCTTTCCCCTATCGTATTGGAGCAGGCTTTAAAAAAAGCAGGGACAGAACTATTAGAGCCATATCTCCACTTTGAAATTTATGCACCGCAGGAATATCTCTCACGGGCGTATCATGATGCTCCAAGGTATTGTGCAGATATTGTAAGTACTCAAATAAAGAATGACGAGGTCATTCTGAAAGGAGAAATCCCTGCTAGATGTATTCAAGAATACAGGAACGATTTAACTTATTTCACAAATGGGCAGGGAGTCTGCTTGACAGAGTTAAAAGGATACCAGCCAGCTATTGGTAAATTTATTTGCCAACCCCGCCGCCCGAATAGCCGTATAGATAAGGTTCGGCATATGTTCCACAAGTTAGCTTAACAGCTTGCAAAAGTCATATAAAATGAGATTTGAAAGGATTAGAGACTAATTATGATGAAATGCGAATGGATATTGTGTCCTGTTTGTGGGAACAAAACCCGTAATAAAATTAGGAAGGACACTGTTTTGGAGAATTATCCCCTTTATTGTCCAAAATGCAGACAAGAAAGATTGATTAAAGTTGACAACTTGAAGATAACTGTCATCAAAGAGCCAGACGCTTAAGACGCAGAGCCGATGAAATTGTGGAACAATTCACGAATCATCGGCTCTTTTTGTTTCGTATTTGAAAGAACAAACTCACCAAATAAAAAAAACGATATTCGGGTGGGTTATTTTGTTATACCCTAAATTACCCTCTGAATTTGTTTTTAAATTTGGAGGGATTTTTTTATGTCCTTTTTTCGGGCAGTTATCTATCTGCTCATACGAAGCAAAATTTATCAATACATAGCATATCAGAGAACGGCAGGAAACCAGTTAAAAAAATTTCTGCCTATGCAACGGCACTTCCTGCCTTGAATGTAGAAGTACAATCTCCATACAACAGAATTAATATTTCCCATAACCGTAAAGGTCATAGAGCCTTTGCGGTTTTTCTTTTGTCGATTTTTGTTGGAAAGTGCCATAGGGCTATTAGTGGTGTTAGGTGTCGTTCGCCACCTCTCCATCTGGATTTTGAACATTTCAAAAATTCAGATGGGAGGTACTTACAGTGAAATACGCACCGAGAAAGGTATATATCAAGGAAAGCGGCAGATATGTGGAACTGTCCTATACGGATTTCTGCCGCCGCAGGGAATCCGACCAGACCTATATGGACAAGCTGTTTATCCCCATTCAAGGCTGTCTGCTTGAAGTCGTGAGGGAGCAATACACGGACTTCTACCGAGATAAGGAACGGTGGCGTTATCTGAAAAAATTAGATACGAAGAACAGCCTGCTTTCTCTGGATGGATTTACGGACAGCGAGGGGAAGCCTTTAGACTTTATCGCTGATGAAGCGGCAGACATTGCGGAAACCGTTGTCAATGCGGTTATGGTGGACAGGCTGAAAGCCGCCCTGCCTTTGCTGTCGGATAGTGAACAGGAATTGATACAGGCAATCTTTTTTGACGGACTTTCTGAGCGTGAAGTCGGGGCGAGGTTCGGCATAACCCAGAGCGTTGTGAACAAACGCAAAGCCAGAATCCTAAGAAAACTAAGAAAGATAATAGAAAATTAAAATTTAAGGCGTTCAGCCCCCTTGTTTTTTCCTTTGGGAAAATGAGGGGGTTTTTCTCTGCCCTCTCAATCAATTCTGATTGGAGGAAAAGAAGCATGGCATATAACCACGGACGGGAGGACAGGAAATGGCGTATCTGGAAAGAAGCGGAGGAAAAGCTGCTGCGTGAGTGCGGCGTTGATGAAGCGACCATTGAGCAGATACGCATTGCGGACAGGGCAGACTTCAATTCCAACAGGCGGTTTTACCGATGGACGAATGACATTGCGGAATACCTTGAGGACATGGCAGACAGGGAGCGGCAGACGGAAGTGGGTACGGTTGCGGAGTTACTGGACGAGATTGAGAGCGAAAATCTCTATCAAGTATTAGTCGCGGTGGACGGGCGTACCTTGAAAATCGTCCTGCTGAAAATGCAGGGGTATTCCACAAAGGAGATTGCCCCGCTCGTGCATTTGACGACTGGTGCCATCTATGCGAGGTTAGACCATCTGCGGAAGAAGCTACGAAAATTTTATAGCGTCTAAAACAGCCTGCCGTCCTGCGGGCTACTGGGTGAGGGATGGAAATCCCCTCACTTATTTTTTGCAGGAGGCAAGCGGGATGGCATACAGAGTTAAGGCGTACACGCTTCGGGAGGAATCCACGGAAAGCGGCACAAGGTATTTTATCAGCTTTAAGGACGGGCAGGGCAAATCCCACGAGTTGGAAGTGTCGGAACAGTTCTTTATGGAGTTTCGGCAGATGGAACGCAGGAACAGGAATCTCCTCCAATGGGACGAGCGGCACAGGGAGTTTTCGGAAGTATGGGACGAAACGCTGAACAGGCGGGCGTTGAAGCTGCCTAAGAGCATAGAGGAACAAATGATTGAGGCAGAACGGGCAGAACTGCTCTGTAAGGCGGTTGACGGACTGCCAGAGATACAAAGGCGGCGTTTCCTGCTCTACTACGAGTATGAGTTCAATTTTTACCAAATCGCCGCTATGGAGCATTGCACCGCTTCGGCAATACAGAAATCTGTTGCGATTGCAAAGGAGAAAGTAAAGGCGGAAATGAGGAAGTATCTCCAACCGTGACCGACACCGCCCGAAAAAGAAATCTGTTTTTTATTTGTGTGGGATTGGCGGCATTACATACTCTCACTTTTTCTTCGTGGGAGTAAATCTATTTTTAAGGAGGTCAACGCCTATGTGCAACGAAAACAAAAACACCGCCCGAAAGGAGGAAAGCCATGCAGAAGTTACAGACAGTCAACGCCGAAACGCTCCTTTATGAACCGCTTGAGAAGCCGTCCTTTGTGGTGGACAGCCTTATCCCCACAGGCTTGTCGCTGTTCTGCGGCTCACAGAAGATAGGAAAGAGCTGGCTCATGCTGAAGCTATGTTTATGCGTGTCGCAGGGACTTCCCTTGTGGGATATGCCGACAATGGAGGGCGACGTGCTTTACCTCTGCCTTGAGGACACGTTCTGCCGTATACAGGACAGGCTGTTCCGATTGACGAACGAAGCGAGCAGGCGGCTTCACTTTGCCGTGGCAAGCTGCAAGCTGTCAGACGGTCTTATCGTGCAGCTTGAAGATTATCTGAAAGATTACCCAAACAGCAGGCTTATTGTCATTGACACTTTGCAGAAAGTCCGTACAGCTTCAAAAGACAATGCCTACGCAAGCGACTATGGGGACATCTCACTAATCAAAGACTTTGCCGACAGGCATTCATTGGCGGTCATTGTCGTACACCACATCCGAAAGCAGAATGACAGCGATGTGTTCAACAAGGTGTCTGGGACGACAGGCTTAACGGGGAGTGCGGACGCTACCTTTGTTCTGGAAAAGGAGAAACGGGCATCCGACACCGCCAAGCTGTATGTGACGGGCAGGGACACGCCCTATCAGGAATACACGCTGCGTTTCCGTGATTGCAGTTGGGAACTTGTGGAGAGAAAAACGCAGGAGCAGCTTGCGAAAGAAACGATACCAGACGTCCTTTTTCGGTTGGTGGATTTTATGAGGGATAAGGAAGAATGGGCAGGCACGGCAACGGAGCTGTTAGCCGCTATGAGGGAAACGGAAACCATACCCACGGTGATTACGAAATGGCTCAATGAATACCGCACCACATTTTTAAATGAGAACCATATCGTTTATCAGTACAGCCGCAAAAAACACGGCAGGCAGATTTCGCTTGCAAAGCGGGCGGGTGACAGCGGTGACGGTGGTGACAGCGATATTGGGATACCCCCTGTTACTGTCATTGACGCTTAAAGCCGTGTAAAGCTGGCGACTCTGCCCTGCGGGTGACAGCGGTGACGGCGGTGACAGTGATTTTAGGATACCCTGCCGCTGTCATCCCTGCGGGAGAACACCCCGTAAACGCAAAGTGCAGGCGTAGGATTTACCCGCCCTTTTCGGCGTGTAAAACCACCCCTGCGGTCAGAAAAATCCTTCCGATTTTTCCGACTGCGTTTACAGGGTGTAACACACTACACTTTGCCCTGCAAAGTCGTGTGCCAGACGTTCCCTCTGGACTCCCTTATGGCAGGTCTTACGCCCTGCTTATCCTACGCTCCACGCTTCGGATAAAAGAATGGCAGCATGACGGTGACGGCTCTTGCGAGGGGGTATTCCAAAAACACCGTCATCATCGACATGACCGTCATGCAGGGAATAAGGGTGACAGTTGAGGCAGTCGGTAGGGGGTATCCCAAAACTGCTGTCACCGCCGTCACCGCTGTCACCCAAAGGGCAGTTTACCCGCCGAAGAAAGGAAGATGATGAATTATGCCCTATGCAATCCTGCGTTTCCAGAAACGCAAAGCGGGCGGCGTTGCGGCTTGCGAACGCCACAACGAGCGTAAAAAAGAAGCCTATAAAAGCAATCCAGATATAGATATGGAACGCTCGAAAGATAACTACCATCTTGTGAATCCGCCGAGGTACACCTACAAGAAAGAGATTAACCGCATGGTAGCCGAAGCAGGGTGCAGGACGAGGAAAGATAGCGTGATGATGGTGGAAACGCTTATCACGGCTTCGCCAGAATTTATGAACAGCCTGCCGCCCAAAGAACAGAAAGCGTATTTTACGATGGCTCTGGATTTCATTTCAGAGCGTGTCGGGGAGAAAAATATCCTCTCCGCAGTCGTCCACATGGACGAGAGAACGCCGCATATGCACCTCTGTTTTGTGCCGATTACACCAGACAATAAGCTGTCTGCCAAAACAATTTTAGGCAATCAAAAGAGCCTGTCCGAATGGCAGACCGCCTACCATGAGCGGATGTCCTCACGGTGGAATCAGCTTGAAAGAGGTCAGTCCTCAATGGAAACGAAGCGGAAACATGTCCCCACATGGCTCTATAAGTTGGGCGGCAGGCTTGATAAACAGTATGAGGAAATTGTGTCTGCACTGTCCGACATCAACGCCTTTAATGCAGGGAAGAAGCGTGACAAGGCTCTGGAACTGATTGCGGCATGGCTCCCAGACGTGGAGAAATTCTCAAAGGAAATCAGTAAGCAGAGTGCCTATATCAATAGCCTAAAGGAGCAAATCGGGCAGGAATCAGACTATGCGGGGCGTATGCGTGATGAAAAGTATGAGCAGGAACTAAAGGTGCAGAAAGCGAACCAGAAGATATTTGAGTTGCAGAGAACCAACGAGCAGATGGGGCGGCTGCTCTCAAAGATACCGCCCGAAGTGTTGGAAGAATTGCAGAAAAACCATAAAAGCAGAGCGAAAGAAAGGTAGATATGTGAATGAAGAAACAGGATTTTAAGGTGTTAAAGACCAAAGACTTGTACCCGTTTCCCGACAATCCGTTTCATGTGGCAGAGGATGAAACGCTGTCAGAATTAGCGGAAAGCATCAAGGAATTTGGCATTGTCACGCCGATAATCACACGCCCGAAAGAGGACGGGAACGGCTATGAAGTGATTGCAGGGCAGCGGCGTGTCCGTGCGTCTGAACTTGCAGGGATAAATACCGTGCCTGCGTTTGTCCTGCCCTTAGACCGTGACCGAGCCATCATCACCCTTGTAGACAGTAATTTACAGCGTGAGAATATCCTGCCATCAGAGCGGGCGTTTGCCTACAAGATGAAATCCGAAGCCATGAAGCGGCAGGGTTTCCGCACAGACTTAACCTCGTCACAAGTTGTGACGAAGTTGCGGACGGACGACAAGGTGGCACAGGGCTTCGGCGTAGGCAGGATGACCGTACAAAGATTTATCCGTTTGACGGAACTGATACCGCCGATTTTGCGGATGGTGGACGAGGGGAAAATCGCCCTCACGCCTGCGGTGGAACTGTCCTTTTTGAAGAAAGACGAGCAGGAAAACCTCTTTGCCACGATGGAGAGCGAAGAAGCAACGCCCTCACTCTCACAGGCACAGCGGATGAAAAGCCTAAGCCAGAGCGGGCGGCTTGACATGGATACGATATTTGCAATTATGACGGAGGAAAAGGGAAACCAGAAAGAAACCTTGAAAATCAACACAAGCAAGCTGAAAAAGTATTTTCCGAAGAACACAACGCCGAAGCAGATGGAGGAAACCATCATTAAACTTTTGGAGCGTGAATTGCAGAGGAAACGGGGCAGGGACAGCCGCTAATCTTCTCTTTTCGGGAGGTAAATGCAGAAAATTGAGGTATGAAGAATGAAAGAAATCCAGTATGAGATTGTAAAGGAAATCGCCGTATTGTCTAAGGGCGACAGCGGCTACACAAAAGAAATCAATCTTATCTCATGGAACGGAAGAGAGCCGAAATATGACATCCGCAGCTTTTCCCCGAACCGTGAGAAGTGCGGAAAGGGTATCACGTTGAACGCTGATGAAGCAGCAGCACTCCTTGAAGCATTACAGAAAGAAGTAAACAGCGGGGATTGATGGTATCTGATTGACAGGGCGGGGCGTTTCCAGACGTTCTCCTGCCCTGTCTGGAAAGGAAGATTTAAGTATGGGCGAGGATAAGAAAGCAGATAAAAAGAGAAAGCGTATCGTGCCGAAAGCACCAGTTCAGATGATAATCAGCCGTGAATATGTCGGCACGCAGACAGTCACAGAAGCGTTTATCCCGATTATTTCCGAGGATATTCGGAAGAAGATTGCCGAGGGCGACACCTTCGACAATGAGGGGCTGTCCGCTTAGAATGTACGCAATGGAACATGAAAACAGATAGGACAGATATGGAGGTTTTACAGTATGGCAGGAATAAGAATGGAGAACAAGATTTATGAAGTCGGCATGTACTGCCGCTTGTCAAAAGACGATGGCACGGATAACGAGAGTGCGAGCATTGCGACACAGAAATCCATCCTCACGGATTATGTGAAAAAGCAGGGATGGCACTTAGCAAAAACGTATGTGGACGACGGTTACTCTGGTACAAATTTCCAAAGACCAAGTTTCCAGAACATGATTAAGGACATTGAAAGCGGTCTGATAAACTGCGTTATCACGAAAGATTTATCTCGTCTGGGGAGGAACTATCTTGATTGCGGACTGTATCTGGAAGTGTTTTTCCCAGAGCATAATGTGAGGTATATAGCGGTCAATGACGGCGTGGACACGCTCAATAAATCCGCTATGGACATCACGCCTTTCCGCAACATCCTAAACGAAATGTATTCCGCCGATGTGTCGGTCAAGATAAAATCGGCGTACCGAGCGAGGTTTCAGCAGGGGAAATTCATGGGGACGACAGCACCATACGGTTACGTCAAAGACCCCGCCGACCACAACCATCTGCTGATAGATGACAAAGTTGCCCATGTGGTAAGGGAAATATTTGACCTTGCGTTAGCGGGCAACGGAATCGCCAAAATCCGCAAGCACATCAACAAACAGCATATCTTACGCCCCGCCGCTTATGCGGCGGAGCAGGGGGCAACAGGCTATGAGAGGTATTTTGAGGAGAATGAGGAGAACCGTTATATTTGGAGCGAGAACAGCGTAAGGGGCATTTTAAGAAGCCCGATATATGCGGGAAACCTTGCAGGCTACAAGCGGATTGCCGCCAACATGAAAAGCAAGAAACGCCCCTCTAAGCTGCCCGAAGAATGGGAAGTGATACCAGACACCCATGAGGGGATAGTCACGCAGGAGGAATTTGATACCGTACAGCAGCTTATTACAAGCCGCAGATTACCAGAAAACAAGGGCGGCTTTGAGAACATCTTTGCAGGCGTTATTAAGTGTGCGGACTGCGGCTATGCGATGCGGGCTATGAGTGCCAACAGGAGGAAACGCCCCGACATCATCGACTGCGTACAATATTCCTGCAATAATTATGGCAGATACGGTAATATCATGTGTACCGCACACAGCATTGAAGCGAGGGACTTGTTCAACGCTGTCCTCACCGACATCAACCGATTTGCGGATATGGCAGTCAATGATGAAAAGGCAGTGAGGGCGATTGAAAAGCGGCTCACGGAAACAGACCAGAGCAAGGCAAAGGCACTGGAAAAGGAGCAAAGAAAACTGAACAAACGCCTTGCAGAACTGGACAGGCTGTTTTCCTCACTCTATGAAGATAAGGTGATGGAGCGTATTACCGAGCGGAATTTTGAGATGATGTCGGGAAAATACCAGAAAGAACAGCTTGAAATTGAAGCAAGGCTGAAAGAGGTAACGGAAACGCTCAGCGACAGCTATGAGAAGACGCAGGGTGTCCGTGATTTCCTCTCCCTAATCCGCAACTATCAAGGCATTAAGGAACTGGACGCAACCATCATAAACGCACTTATAGACAAGATACTTGTTTCGGAACGTGAGAAACTTACAGACGGAATGGTGCGGCAGGAAATCAAGATTTATTATAAATTCATCGGCTTTGTCGGTGAATTACATATCACACCGACAAAGCGGTGGACTGCGTTAAAGCCTAAGAATTGTACGGTGTGCGGTGTTGAATATGTTCCCCGCTCTGGCATATCGAAGTATTGTCCTGCTTGTGCCAAGAAGATACAGAGGGAGAAATCAAACGAGAGCAAACGCAGGAGCAGGGAGCGAAACAGACAGGCATGTATTGAACTGTCCGCAAAAAATGACCGACTGACGACGATCTACCGGGATATCACCGGGCCGGACATAGGCGATTGGGAGATCACCTGGGAGGATGAAGACGCGGCTGCATTCTCGTTGTTCGCAACGGAAACATGGACAAATAAAAAACAGATGACCATTACTGTAAAAAATATCAAGGATAACCTGAGCGGCATCTCTGATGTGCGTATTTCTGACGCGCCGATATTGGCAGTGACGGACGGCCAATCCATGACGGTCACCTACGATGCGGATACGGACAGCTATACGGCGACGATTACGCTTGCCCCACCCGAAGGAACGACGACCTATTACATCCGTGCCATCGACGGCGCGGACAACATGGGCGGCGAAGCGCAAAAGACGACATGGCGGGATTATACGCCGGCAACAGGCACGATCAAAGAGGGCATGAACGCATGGCAGAGCTTCCTCAATGTCATTACCTTCGGACAGTATTACGCCAATAGTACTGCCTTCACGATTGAGTCGGCAGATCTGACGCCCGATGGCGTGGATGCGGTAAGCGGCGTTGCGTCGGTACAGTATTATATCCGTGAGATGGATGCGTCAACAGAAAAGATAGAAGAGACGCGTGAACAATTTCTTGCCGCTTCGGCAGGGTGGACATGGACGGATTATACCGCGGCATCGAATATAGCGCTCGAAATCGATCCCAATGTGAAACGTGCGGTATATGCGAAGATCGTGGATCATGCCGGAAACGTGACCTACCTCAATTCACAGGGGCTGGTGTTTGACAACACAGCGCCGCAAATGGGAACGGCAGCGGTCAGCCCTGCAGATTGGACGAACCAAAAGGTGAAGATTACCGTTCCGAATGTCTCCGATGCAATGAGCGGCGTAGAAGGAGTATATTATTCCGCTGACAGCGCTGACATAGGAAGCGGGGCATGGTCAAAAATGACGCTCACAGACGGAACCGCCACAACAGGCGAGTTTGTTCCACGGTACAACAATAAGGTAACGACTTACTATATTTATGCCAAGGACGCTGCGGGTAACACGACAGCCATCCAACAGGCGGTCGTACACTACGATACCGTCATACCTGTTATCAGTAAGGTAGAGAGCAGTCCGCCGCAGGGCACGTGGACGGGAGGGGACGTGACGCTTACGGTTACAGCCGAAGATGTAGGGAGTGGAGTGGCGTCCTACAGCTTTGACAACGGAACGACATGGCAGGCTGAAAATACATATAATGTGGAGGCAAACGCAACATTCCAGATCAAGGTGAAGGATACTGCCGGAAATATATCAGCCGTTCAGGAATTTGTGGTGGCCAATATCGATAAAACAATACCGGAACTGGGGGCGGTGGCGCATGATCCGGCAACCACTATCACCTCGCAGGAAGCGGCGGCGGATTATACGCTCAAACTGACGGGGATCGCCGATACGCCTTCCGGTGCGGCAGAGGTTTGGTATGGTACGCAGGACGATATTGCAAAAGCACAGAAATTTGAAGGCTATACGCCTGGCAATGCAACGTGCGATATTCCCGTATCGATAGAGCGCGGGGCGGCCCAATATTTCGTGTGGATCAAAGACGCAGTAGGCAATGTCAGTCTGCCGAAAAATACAATCATTTACCGCGCGCGTACGGCCTTTACGGATGAGACAGACCCGATGTACTGGATGGGCCAAAAAACGGGCGGCGATACCACCCGCGCAATGGTGTGGTTCGGTAATTATGCTCAAACGGGGCTTGGGAATAAAACGCCGGTTTTGTGGCGAACGCTTACTTCTAACGGCACGGCGACGACATATACCGGACAGGTCACGATGATCACAGAATACCTCCAAAACTCGGTGCCCGGATCGAGCCAGCTTTGGGTAAATCCGACAACCGGGCGCAGCAACAATATGCGCACATGGTTGAATGGCGAAAGCGGCATGATCACAAACCGGACGCAGGGCGAATCCGGCGCGGGTGAAACATACTTCAGTGATACGTCGGAGAACGGCAGGACATTAAACTATTACGACAGCACGTTCAATACAAACGAAAAAGACCTGATTGACAATACTGTGCTTGCGGGCGAATCCGGTCAAACCGGAAAAAGCATGGATGCGACAGACAAGCTGTTCTACCTGACGTATACAGATGCGCAGAAAGCGGCATATTTCAGCAATAATGCGGACAGGACCCCGTTCTATACGACTCTTGCGCAAACAGCCGGATCAACGGCAAGCGGAGATAACGCTAACCAATGGGGATCGAGATGGTGGCTGCGTACGCCCTCGACGACAACGACAGGAATAGCCTTTGTATATAGGGACGGTACGCCATATAAGGAGAGCGAACTGTGGAGCGGCGGCGCGGGTTCGGGCGTGCAAGGGGGACGCCCGGCGCTCAACTTTGACCCGGAAGACGTGATGTTTGTCGCGTCCGCAAACGACGGAAGCACAGCGCAAACGGCTGCGGAATTGAGCCTCACAGGCGGCACAGCGCCTTCGTCATTCTCGGTGACGCCGAATGTGGGCGGAGCTACTTTCCGTGTGTTTGGACGAAGCGAAACAAATACGGCGCTCACGGTGGACGACCTGAAACAGGATCAAAAGAATTTTACGGTGACATACAGCGGAGCAGACTTTGGCGCGAACAACCATTTAGGCGTGATGATCGTAGAGAAGAGCACGCAAAAGAAATATATAGGGCGCGTGGCAAACATCGCGGATGCGGAAGGCACGGCGACATTCAGCCTGCCCGCAGACGCGGCGACTTCGGAATACCGCCTGTTCGTCTGGAACGAATATGAAGACAGCGATACAAAGTATGCGTACCCGCGCTATACGCTCGAGGTGGGCACGGTATTGCCTGTGATCGGCGCGGTAACGCACGATCCGGCGACGACCGTGACCTCGCAGAACGAGACGCAGGACTATACGCTAAAGCTGACGGATATCACCAATACCACGGCGGGCACATCTGAAATATGGTACGGCACGCAGAACGATATCAGCAAGGCGCAGAAATTTGAAGGCTATACGCCGGGCAGCGCAACCTGTGATATTCCGGTCTCCCCCAAGGTGGGCGGAACCCAGTACTTTGTATGGGCGAAAGACAAAGCAGGCTATATAAGCGCGCCGAAAAATACGATCGTCTACCGCAAAAAGACTCCCGTCGGGGATGACGATCCGATGTATTGGATGGGGCAGAAAACGGGCGGAGACACGACTCGCGCGATGGTGTGGTTTGGCAATTACGGGCAAACGTCACTTGTGGACAAGACGCCTGTATTGTGGCGCACGCTCTCGTCGGGAAGCGACGCTTCCCCGTACGGCGGGCAGGTGACGCTGCTCGCGGAATATATTCAGAATTCGGTGAACCCTCCGGGTATCCAGTTCTGGCTGAACAGCGCAGGGACACAAAGCAGCAACATACGCGCATGGATGAACGGCGAAAACGGTATGGCTGCCAATAAAGCGCCCGGTACATCGACTTTGGGGCAGAACTATTACAGCGATGATTCCCAGAACGGAAGATTCCTGAACTATTACGACGGTGCATTCAGTGAAAGCGAGAAGAACCTGATCAGCGCGACAGGCATCGCCGGAGAGAAAGGACAAAGTAATGTAACGGGCGCAAATACGTCGGATAAAATATTTGCGCTGTCAAACAGCGACGCGGGGAACAAGCTGTTTTTTGCAGACAATCCAGATCGCAAATCGTTGTGGACAACGGTATCCCACGATAAAGACCAATCGCAAAACGGCAATAATGTGTATAACGGTATAGACCGTTGGTATTTACGTACGCCGCTTACATCGGAGAATAAGGTCTATCAGGTGCAGCAGGGCGCGATTACCAATATATCTACAAGCGACAATTGGCTGCAGGCGCGTCCGGCGCTCAACTTAGACCCGGAGAACGTGATGTTTGTTGCGTCTGCAAACGACGGAAGTACGGCGGAAACAGCCGCAGAATTGAGCCTTACGGGCGGTACGGCGCCAACGGCGTTCTCGCAGACGCCGGATGTGGGCGGCGCGACGCTGCGCGTATTTGAACGGAACAGCGCTGATACAGAACTGACGGTAGATCGCATTCAGCAAGACAAGACAAAGTTCACCATCACCTACAGCGGCGCGTCCGCGGGCGTAAGCAACCACATGGGCGTCATGCTGGTGGAGGAAAGCAGCCGTAAAAAATATGTCGGCCGCATAGCGGATATCGCATCTGCTTCCGGCACGGCGGAATTCAGCCTGCCGGACGATCTTGTGGAAACAGATTATCGCTTGTTCATCTGGAACGAATATGAGGACGGTAGCACGAAATATGCGTATCCGCGCTATACCGGTAAGGTCACGACTATCGGGCCGACTGTCGGCGCGCTGACACACGATCCGGCGACGTCGGCAGATGTGCCGCTGCCGGATGAAAACTATACGCTGAAAGCAAGCGGGATCGTGCCTGCGCTTGCGTCGCTGGAGGTAAGAGAAGTTTGGTACGGCACGGAAAACGATATCGCAAAGGCGCAGAAGTTTGACGGCTATACGCCGGGCAGCGAAACGTGCGATATTCCCGTAAGCGGTCTGCCGCAGGGGACAACGGTCTATTATGTGTGGGCGGTCGACGAGGCGAAAAATGTAAGCCAGGCAAAGAATACGGTGATTTCCAGACCGAGGGAACCCTTTGCCGACAAGACGGATCCAATGTATTGGATGGGGCAAAAGACGGGCGGCGACACGAACCGCGCGATGGTTTGGTATGGCAAATATTGGCAGGCTGCATCCTTTGACGGTGCGGTCACCCCTGTGCTCTGGCGGACGCTAGCCAGCAATGAAAACAATCCATACACCGGACAGGTGACCTTGCTTTCGGAATATATCCCCAACGGCTTGGCGCCGACTGGTCAGCGCTGGCTGTACGAGGGCGGCGGAAGCAGCGATCAGCGCGCATGGCTGAACGGGCCAAACGGTATGGTCATAAATCCCGCGCCCGGCAATGGCGCCGGCAGCAGCGGGCAGTGGTTTGACAACAGTTCTGACCTGCGTAGCTGGAACTATTACTCGCAGGCATTTAACGACAACGAAAGGACGCTGATCGATACGACGGCGATTCTGACGGAAACAGGGGCGGGCGGCCCTTCGCTCAGTACGGCGGACAAGCTGTTCTCGTTGTCGAGGGCGGATATCCAAAATGCGGTGCTCTTCGGTTCGAACGGCGATCGCAGGTCGCTCGGCACGCCGGCGACGCAAAGGGCGACGATAGCATATAGCGCGGTGACGCTGACAGGCGGATATGGTAACTGGTGGTTGAGGACTCCCTCCACGGGCTCCAGAGACAATGTTTACAGGACCTCCAACGAGGGCGGTCTTAACGAATCGGCGAAGACGTCCACAAATATCGGTATGCGCCCGGCGCTGAACGTTGATCCGGCGAAGGTGATGTTTGTCACGTCCGCAAACGACGGCGGCACAGCGGCGACAAACGCGACGCTCACAGCGGCGGGCGGCAGCGCGCCCACATCGTTCTCGCAGACGCCTAATGTGGGCGGAGCAACGTTCCGTGTGTTCGAACGCAACGGTTCCAATACGGAACTGACGGTAGACAGGCTCGAGCAGGACGGACTGGGCTTCACCGTTACCTACAGCGGGGCGTCCGCAGGCGCAAACAACCATATGGGAGTGATGCTCGTAGACGAAACGACACAGAAAAAATATATCGGGCGTGTAAAGGATATGGATGCCGCGGAGGGCACGGCAGAGTTCAGCATGCCGGCCGGCTTCGCCTCCGCCAATACGTATAGTATGTTCATTTGGAACGAATATGAGGATGGCGATGTCAAGCACGCCTATCCGCGCTATACAAGGGATACGGTCGATTTTGAAAAACCGGTGGTCGGCGCCTTTGCGCATGATCCGGCGACGACAACAAACGGTTATAACAACGCCGAGGACTATACGCTCAAGGCAACGGCCCTTACGGATAACGTAGGGGTGCAGGAAATCTGGTATGGAACGGAAAACGATATCACCAAAGCACAGAAAGTAAACGGCTATACGCCGGGCAGCGCAACGTGCGATATTACCGTCACTCCTGCGGACGGTGTTACCACCTATTATATTTGGGCGAAGGATGAGGTCAATCTAAGCGAGGTAAAGAGTACTGTCATCCATAAGGACACGACAGCTCCGCTTGCGGGCGTTGCTGCGGCAAGCCCGGCGTCATGGACGAATGGCGACAATATAGAGCTGACGCTTGCGGATGTTGCGGACGATAAGAGCGTTGCGGGGGAAGACGTGAGCGGTGTTGCGAAGGTGCTTTACGATACGCAGGCCATCACAGCAGCAGATCAGGCGACTGCACGGCAAATGACGATCACAGACGGCACGGCGCTCGTTACGGTAACGCCGCCGCAAGGCACGCAGGTATATTACCTGCGCGTAGTAGACGGCGCGGGCAACATGAGCGAAGAAAAAACCGTTACCGTGTACAAAGACCAAACCGCGCCAACGGGCACGATCAAGGAAGGCATGAACGCATGGCAAACGTTCCTTGATTTTATCAGCTTTGGCCTATATTACAACACCAATACCGCGTTTACCATCGAGGCGGACGATCCGCTTCCCGACGGTGTAGATACTGTGAGCGGCGTTGCGAAGACAGAGTATTATATCCGTGAAGCGCCCGGTAGTGCAGCAGGCGTCATACAGACCTTGGACGAATTTCTGGAAGAATCCAAAGACTGGATATGGACAGAATATACGGCGCTTTCCAATATCGCCTTGCCGGTAGAACCGAACGTCAAGCGCGTGGTCTACGCAAAGATTACGGATGCTGCGGATAACGTAACGTACCTGAGCAGCGATGGGATGCTGTTCGACAATACAAATCCGACGGTAGGCACGGCAGACGGCGTGACAGTAGATCCGGTATGGGTAAACGCTGCACATACGGGTGATGCAGTCGTCACGGCGGCACAGGTGGCGGACGTGCTTTCAAACGATGTGGAAAGTGGCGTTGCACACGCATACCTGATGAAAAACAACACGGGGACGGCGGAGAGCGATATTGCGTATGAGCTGGCAAAATCCGGAACAGATTATGTGACGGACGTAACGCCAAACGAAGAGACCACAACCTATTGGCTGCGCGCGGCAGACAACGCAGGCAACTGGAACGGCGAAGCGCAAAGCCTGCCCGTATCGGTGCAGGTGGATAAAATCGCTCCCGCTTACGCGGATGTGAAGCAAAATTCGGAGGACTGGGCACATGAGAAGACTTTTTCCGCGACGGTGACGGACAGCGACAGCGCGGACGGCAACATCATTTCGTCCGGCATTGCGCGCATCTTCTGGAGCGAAGATGAAACTGCCGAAAGCGGAAACGATGAATATACCGCCCCTGCGGGCGCGGCCTTAAAGGCGTACAATTACCAGTCGGCGACTCCCATTTCCGAGGATATCGGCGCGGACGGAAAAGACTTTTATATCATCAGCTACGACGTAGCGGGCAACCGCAGCGTGCAGGCGGTGAAAGTCACGAAGGTGGATGTTTCCGCGCCTGCAGTGCAAACGCCGGTTTACGACAAGCAGACAGAAATCGTGACAGTACAGGCGCAGGACGCGCTTTCCGGCCTCGCGGGTACGGCGCAGGCAGGAACGTTTACGGATGTTTCAGGCGTGTATATCACGATGGACGAAACGGCGCTGCCCACGCATCTCGCTGATGAAAGCGGGCTTGCGGACGCGGTGAAATTGACCGAACGCGCAGACAGTCCGGGGACGTTCGATACGCAGCCGCTTACCGAAGGCTATTACTACGCCTTTGCGGTAGACGCGACGGGCAATCTTGCGCCCAAGCAGCAGGTGATGGTGGATAACACCCCGCCGCTCATCGATAATGTATCCTTTACAGACCTTGGCAGCGGCAAATGGCGTATCGCATTTACGGTCGTCGATACGGGCGTGGGTATACTGCCTGTTGATGTGAAGTGGAACGCAAACAGGGAAGCGTTCCCAAATACAGCGGTGAAGAATCCGGATATAGAAAACGGCTACTACTTTGAAGTGAAAGCAGATGTGAATAATGTACCGCACTATGTGCAGGCGACGGACAAAAACGGCAATGCAGCGGTGCGCGAGGTATACGACGAAAAGAACGTCATCAACGTGTCCGTGCCCGTAAAGCTGATGTTTGCATCGTTCCCCAACGTACTGGGCGCAGAGTTTACGGCTCCCGTTTATACGGTAACGAATAACAGCAATATCGTAAAGACAAGGCTGTCGGTATCCGCGTTTGAGGAAGAAGCGGGCAACGAATTCTCGCTGGTGGTTCCGGGATCAGTGCTTTCACCAAGCTCGCTCACGCTGTATATGCAGGGCAAGGAAAGCGAAAACGCGACGGCGTTTGGCGCGATGGAAACATTTAATCTGATGCCCGGCACGGAATTTGGCGACGTGAAGAAGATGGGCACGCTGGCAGTAAAGCCTGCGGATGGCGACGATCCGGAAAGCAAGGGCATGTTTACCTATGCGGGGGACGTATATCCCTATAACCCGGTCGACGTACCCACGCTGAGGGCGGAATTTACGACAACGCTGAAGTTTGAAAATGTAAGATTCAGCGAATAGGAGGGAAAGGCGATGAGACAAAACAGGCAGGACAACAAAAAGAGGGCGGTGCGCCGGGGCGTGAGCTATGGCCTTGTGTTCGCGCTCGTACTTTCCCTTGCGGTGTTCCTTGCTCCCGTGGCGGCGCGGGCGGAAAGCTATTCGGCCGGGCTGCCGAGCAGTGACATCGTTGTGACTTATACGCCGGATTCGTGGGCATGGTCGACGAGCAAAACGCTGAATGTCAGGCTGACAGCGATGTCATACAGCATCAGGATACTTGCAGATGGGAACCAGATAGATTCGTTCAGCGTGGGAAATAATAACAGTCATAATACCGTTTTGGGCGAGGCCTACAACGGGAAATATATAGCGATTCAATATTATACAGCTAAGCATACCTGGCATGACGTTTACAACATTAATCCCAAGATAGACTCCTCCGCCCCGGGCTTCTCGGGGCAGGGGCAAAATACGGGGAACTGGGCGCAGAGCAAGACGATCAGCGCAACAGTGGCGGATGACAAGAGCCAGGTAAACCGTGTGTTCTGGTCGAGAAGCAATGGAGCGACAAGCGGAACAGGTATGAGCCGGGTGAGCGGGAACGCGGCGTCCGG
The DNA here is from genome assembly GCF_055522415.1 of Christensenella sp. KGMB01412. NCBI lineage: Bacteria > Bacillati > Bacillota > Clostridia > Christensenellales > Christensenellaceae > Christensenella > Christensenella sp. KGMB01412. The sequence continues at coordinate 58,962 of NZ_JBVFVW010000002.1, forward strand.
CTTGTGGAGGTCGGGAAACCTGACAGATACGGGGACGTATTATATAGTGAGCTACGATAACACAGGCAACCGTTCGCAGACAACGGTAACAATCAATAACATCGACCGCACAGGCCCTGCGGTAAGCGCGGCGCAGGAAACGGACGAGTGGTACGGCCCAAAGAAGATCGTCGCAAACGTCACAGACAGCCAGAGCGGCACGTCGTCGGTGTTCTGGTCGAAATCGAACAACGCTACGAGCGGTACGGCGATGACAAGGACAAGTGGGAACGCGGCTTCCGGAACGTACGAATCGCAGGCGTTCACAGCGGATGAAATGGGCACATATTACATCCGCGCGAAGGATGCTGTGGGCAACTACGGCACGGTGCAAACGGTAGTGGTGGATAAGGTCGACGCAACGCCGCCGGCAATCGCGTCGATCAAATGCAAGAATACAGGTAAAGGCTACCGGGTGAGCATCACACTGGAGGAAACAGGCACCGGGGTAGATAAGGCAACGGTGGGGATTGGTGCATCGCGGGAAGAAGAAATGATGCAGCAGGCGGAGTATGACAGCCTGACAGGGGAATATTCGTTCATCCTGCCGGGGGACGGAAAGGACTATTACATCTTCGCGTCGGATGTCGTAGGCAACGCGATGATCCCGGTACAGGTGCCGCGGCTGTGGCTGCCGCACACGACAGACACGGGAATATTCACGAACGAGAGCGTGACGGGCGAGGCGATCAAGAGCGGCGAAGCGGACATCCCAACATACGGATACATCGGGAGCATGCCCAAGGCGGGAGTGGATATGGACGAGGACGGAACGGTGGACGCGATCGCGCCGGAGAGCGACATGATCAACGTTACCGTACCATCGAACGTGATGATGTACGCGACGTGGTCGGACCTCAAGGGAGAAAAGCGGTTTTACGCGCCGGTTAGCGCGGTGGTGAACAACAATGCAGAGTCGCCGGTACGTGTGAGCATAGAAGCGGTGACGCCGGAGTCCGCGAGCGCGGCGTTCGCGCTTGCAGACTGGGGAGAGCTGAAAACAGAGGACAATATCTCGCTTAAAATACGTCCTGCCACAGCGGGGCAGGCGGTGACGTTTGGAGAACGCGACGTGACGCAGATCAGCAAGGAAGCACCGCTGGAATTCGGAGTGCTCGAAGGCGGCAGCGGGATGTTCTATACGTTTGAGGGAGACTACGCGCGGGATATGGTGCAAACACACATGGGCGAAAGCCTCGTATGCAGCAATGTGTTCCGCTTTACAAAGGCACAGTAAAGGAAAATATAACATGAAGGGTATGCGGACAAAACAAGAAAAGAAGAGGAAAAAGATCGTTATACTTGCGGTATTGATCGTAGCGGCAGCAGCGGTTTTGTGCCTGTGGCTTTCCGGCATGTTTGCCGGCCGCGCCGCGCCGCGTTTCGTGGCGGACGACAGGGCGCAGGATGTCGGTTATGAAAACATGGATCGCAGGGATATTCTTGCAGGGTTGCAGGAGCAGGCCGATAAAAGCAATTTTTCCTTCAAGATAAATTCCAACCCGGTGTTTGAAAACGCTCAGTCGGAGGGAACGCTGTACATCGAAAACCCGGTGGCCAATGGATATGATATGCGCGTGGTGATCACACTCGACGATACGGGTAAGACGGTATACGAATCCGGCATGATCTCCCCTGGGCAGGGGATCGTAAGAGACACGCTGGATACGCCGCTTGAACAGGGTAGCTATCCTGCGACAGCGACGATCTACGCGCATGATCCGGATACGAAAACGGAGATCGGAAAAGCGGCGGCAGCGCTCGAAATAAAGATCGGAAAATAACGGAAGGGGCAGGGGCCAAAAAACAGATGAATGGAACAAGGGAAAAATCAAAAAAGAAGAAATGGATCATATTGGTTGTAGCTGTTGCTGCCGTAGTGATTGTGGCACTGCTGGCGCTGCGCGCCTGCGGGACAGGGCAAACGGGCTTTGCCTTCGACGACCTCGCGCAAAACGGATTCCTTGAAGGGCGGTCGCAGGAGGATATCCAGCGTCTTGTCAACCAACAGGTAGACGAGGGGATGTTCAATATTTCCATCAACTCAGCCGTTACCTTTCAAAATGGTGATGCAGAGGGGAACATGAACATAGAAAATGTCCCCGGAAACCGGTATTACATGAAAGTGCGGCTCGTGCTTAACGATACAGGAGAAACCGTGTACGAGTCGGGCGGATTAAAGCCCGGGCAGTTTATTGAGAAAGCGCCGCTGTCCGTACCGCTCCAAAAGGGAACGTACGGCGCGACGGCGGTGTTCACGGCAGTGGATCAAAATAGTCTGAAAGAGGTCGGGCGCGCGCAGGCGGAGATCACATTGCAGGTCATGAATTAAGTGCAGCGTTCGTGCTTGCGGACTGGGGTGAGCTGAAGACGGAAGGCAACATCCGTCCTGCGGCACATGGGCGAAAGCCTTGTATGCGGCAATATGTTCCGCTCCACAAGGGGCTTAAAAAAGATATTCACGGTGGAAACACCGCTAATATACACAAATGCAGGAAAGGAGAAAAGTATGAAAAAGACAATTATTTGCATTGCGCTCGCGACCGTTATGGCTTTGGGCCTTGGCAGCGTGGCGTTCGCGGAAACGTACGATCCGGGGACAAACACGGGAGACGGCAGCGATACCATCATCACGGTGGAAGTCGCAGAAACGCCGCCGGTCAATATCTCGGCGACGGTTCCCGTAGAGCTTCCGTTTGTCGTGGTACACGATACTACGGCGGGCAACGAGGCGAATGGTGTTGTGACGTATTATCCGCAGGACGGGTGGTACGGCGTCACCAACACCTGCGAAAATGTGGACGCGGATACCGGAGATCCGGTGGACGTATCCATCCGTGTGACAAAGGTTGCCGTTTCGCATTACGATCCGATGGAAACAACGTGGACGCTTGTCCCTGCGGCTGATGTGGCGACTCCCGCGACTGATGGGAAAAACACCATGAACATTACGCTCGGGGGCGTAGAATTACCCGCCTTAGGGCCCAACGTGACGATCGCAAAGCAGGTCGAACGGCCGGAAACGCCGGGAGGCGAAGCCATCTGGAAGGACATTGCACAGGATGTGAAGCTTTCCATCCCCGTAACGGCTAAGGCAGGCGGCACGAACGCAGACTATACGGAAAACGTAGCAAAAGCGAATACGTTCAAGGTTGTATATACGCTTGGACGTACGCCGGTCGTTGCTCCGTAAAACAAAAATCAACTATAACCGCAAATCTGCCGGGGGCTGCGCCCCGCATACGGCAGGTTTGCGGCAGCGGATTTATGGAAAGTCTGCTGCCGCAAGCACAAACATAAAAGGAGAACGTATGGCAGAGCAGCGCGCATCGCGGATGCGTCAAAAACAGAAAAAGAGCAAAAAGTGGATTGCCCCGGTGATCCTGCTCATATTGGCGGTATTGGCGGCGCTGCTTATGCTGAAATACTGTGCGCCGGATACGCGCACCAAAAGCGACCGGGATATGGACGCGATGCTCGGGCAAATGCCGGGCAAAACGCAACAGGATTATGCGGATGTCCTTAACAGGGTAGTTGAGGAAGGAATGTTCAATATTTCGATTGATTCAAACGTAATCGTAACCAGGGGTACGGCGGACGTGGGAATCGAAAACATCGCGCAGAACCATTTCCTGATGAAGGTGGAGATATATCTGCAGGGGCAGAACGGGGACAGGAAGATATACGAGTCGGGGCTCATTGCCCCGGGATATTATATCGAACAGACAACGGTCGATACCGGAATGTTGAGGCCCGGCAGCTATGCTGCATTGGCAGTGTTCCACGCAATCAATCCGGAAGACGAGACGACAGAGGCAGGATCGAGCCGGATGGAGATCACATTGACGGTGAAGGAGTAGGGAATGAAACGGATAGCGATATGGTCCAAAAAGGGGTGGAAACAGCTCGGAGGGGTTATGTGCATCGTTTTATGCACGGCGTTCATACTCCCGGCTGCGGCCTACGCCCTGACAGGCGACACCTCCGCACCAACGGTCATGGAGGTAAAGCAAAGTACGTACGACTGGGCAATGGAGAAAACGTTCTCTGCAAAGGTTACGGATGAATCAGGTGTCGCCGGGGTGTTTTACAGCAAATATCCTGACAGGGCAGGTTCAGGTACGGCGATGACGGAAAGTCCGGCAGGCTCGGGGATCTATATTTCGGGCGCGTTAACGGAAGCGGGCGTGTGGTACGTGTATGCGAAGGACACAGAGGGAAACCTGAACAAAACGGGCGTACGGGTAGATGTTACGAGCGTGGGGCTTGCAGATGAACCGAAGGAGAACGAATATATTCCTCAATATCCGGGAGAAAGCGGGCATAGCACGATCGTCACGGTAGAGGTGGCGGATAAGAAGCCGCTGAACCTGTCCGTCACAGTACCGCTCCAACTGCCTATCGCCATGAAGCTTACAGGCGGCGCAGATGATCCGGTCGAGCTTTACTGGCCAACGGACGGTCAGTATTACATTATGAATACTTCCCTCAATTACACGGATGAGACGCGTGCAGAGAGATACCCGGTCACGGTACGGGTAAAGGAAATCCGCGTAAAACACGCAGCAGATAACAATACCTGGGCGCTTGCCCCGGCAGGCAGCATACTTCCTTCTAAGGCGGATAACGCCTTCCGGATGGCGCTTACGATCGGCGGGACACAGCTGCCCACGCTCGCAGCGGGGGATAAGGGCACAAAGACCGTTACGCCTACGGGTACGCTGGCGGAAAATATCCCGCAGGATTATAAACTGCCCCTGAATATAGAGGCGGCTGCGGGTGGCGTAAGAAGCAGCTACCAAGGGCAAAATGGTACGCAAACGGAGCTTTTCAAGGTGGGGTACATCCTCGAGCTGGTGGAGGAAACTCCTTAGGAATATGATCGGCGTAGTGCGTCGTTTATATACAATGCCCGAAAGGGTATAAAACAGCCCGAAAGGGCAACCATTTTCATAATTCAATAAATTTTCAAAAACGAAAGGAGAAAATTATGAAAAAGACAAAAATGATCGTAGCTGTAGGTTTGGCAGTATTGATGGTACTGTCGGTGGGGAGCATCGCGATGGCAGCAGCACCTGACAACCCGGATATCGGGCAGGGAGCGGCACAGCCGGGCTATTCAGACTCCACAGTAACGCTGGAGATATCGGAAAAAGACCCGGTAAATCTCTCGGCAACGGTACCGATCTATATCCCTCTCGCCATGAAATCCGACGGTACGAGCGATACGGCTCCGACGGTTTACGCTCCGACGGACGTGAAAATCACTAACACATCCACATCTCCGGCAAAAAATGCGGATGGTACGGACGTAGTAGCAGCAGCAGACCTTGCGATCACAGTATCCGGCATCCGTGCGATGATCGACCAGACCGGTGCGCGTACATGGGCGCTGGCAGCAACTCCGGCAACGGCAAACCAGATGAAGCTGACGATGGCGGGCACGGCATTCGGCGACCTTGCAGCGACAAGCCAGGGCAGCGTTTCCATCGTTCCCGATGCTTCGGCCGGCCTTAACCGGATCGAAAAAGACGAAGCGGCCGGCATTACGATCAGCGCGGAAGCAGGCGGCAAGCAGAGCGATTATGCAGCAGCATCGGCTGCAAACCTGTTTAAGGTTCGTTTCATGATCGAAGCGGCGGAATCTGTTGCCCCGTAACGAATGGAAGCACCTGGCAATGCAAATTGCCGGCCTTTCATGAAAAGCAGGCAAGACCGGGAAACCGGTCTTGCACAGCAGGCTGTAAAAGAGCCTTTTGTGCAAAACCGGTTTTACGGGAACGAACAAAACGGGAGAGGAAAAATGGGAAGAATCGAGCAACAACAGACGCAGGAACAGCCAAAAAAGAAGAAAATACTGATCATCATACTCGTTATTATTATTGCGGCAGCAGGGATATTCGGCGGTTACATGATCTGGCAATCCGGGAAGGACAAGCTGCATAAAGACCTCGGCGCGCTCGAGGGCCAGCTTCCGTATAAAAGCGCAGAGGATATTGAGACGGCGCTCAATACCATGGTGGACGAGGGGATGTTCAATATTTCCATCAACCAGCATCCGGTGTTCGCGGATGGAACTTCGGAAGGGACGATCGGCATCGAAAACGCACCGGGGAACCGTTACCTCATGCAGGTCACGTTGACGAGGAATGATACGGGAGAAATGGTATATGAATCGGGGCTGATCGAACCTGGATACTACATCGAAAAGGCCGCGCTTTCAAGCGACCTTGACGCAGGAAACTACGAATGTACGGCCATCTTCACGGCGTATGATAAGGAAACGGAAAAAGAGATCGGTACAGCGGGCGCGAACATTACCGTCTCGGTACTGGAATAACGGAGGGATCATATGGCTTCAAGAACAGAACATATGCAGCAGCAGGAAAAAAAGAAGAAAAAACCTGTCGCGCTGATCATTATCATCATCCTTATCGCGGCGGCGTTGGTACTTGGGTATGTATATTTCATTCTGCCCGGACAGCAGCCCGAGCCGGAAAAAACGAGTGAAGAGCTGGCTGAGGAGCAGGCGGCGGAAATGGGTATTCTGCCCGATACCTCGGCGGAGGATATTGAGAAGCGTTTGAATGAACAAATAGATAAATCCATGCTTAATATTTCCATCAACAAAAACCCGGTGTTTGAGAACGGAGAAGCAGAGGGAAACCTGCGGATCGAGAACATCCCGGCAAACCACTATGCAATGACGGTGGAACTCGTACGGGAGGATAACGGAGAAACGGTATACAAGTCGGGCTTGATCAGCCCGGGATATTTTGTGGAAAACGCGAAACTGGATACTCCGCTCGCAAAGGGTATATATCCGGCGGTGGCGGTGTTTACCGCGTACGACACGGAAACAAAGCAGGAGATGGGTACAGCGGGCGCAAACGTGAAGATTGTAACAGTCTCAAGCGGTACGCTTCTTGCGGCGATGACGGATGCAGCCGGCATTGCGTTCATTGAGTTACCGCGTCCGGGCATTGACACGGACAGCCCTGACGGCGCGTTGAAACCGGAGGAATATAAATTCAGCGTAGAAAAGGAAGAATATTTGCCGCAGGAAAATATTTCTGTTTCCTTTGACGGGCATACGGTCGAAAGGCATATCAAGCTAGAGCGCGCCGCGCAGGAGTTCACATTTTATGTGAACGATATGGACGATAATCCGGTGAAGGGTGCGTCTATCGTGCTATATCACTATGCTTCGGGAGCACAGACGGGAGAAGGCAAAACGGATGCAGGCGGTAAGCTCATTTTGACGCTTCCCGTCGCAGATCATAAATATGAAGTAACGCACCCGGATTTTTTGGGCGCATCGGGAAAGATAACGTGCGGAACGATGGGCGGCTCCCATACAATAAAGCTGAAGGACAACACCTATCAGGCAACTGTCAGGGTTGTGGATAAAGAAACAAAAACGGGAATCACAGATGTTATGGTAAGAACAAGTAACGGCAGCGTTTTGAAAACGCGCGCAGACGGGACGATTCCGTTTGAAGGAGGGAAGATATCTCCGGGAACGCATGTGATTACGCTGACAAAAACCGGATATGCCGCCTTGCGCAACTATGCGTTCGTAATTGAAAAATATGATGGGCAGGAAATACTGATTGAGATGCAAAGCAATAAAAAGAATATAACGCCGGGACTTGTGGAAAATATAACCACGGATACGCCCGATCCCGGCGCGCAAAATTTACAGGAGATTTCCGCAACGCGTAGCATAAAGCATACGTTGGATGTGGAAACATGCGTGATGGAGCCGGATGGAAGCTATGTGCAGGGGGCTGAGCTGGAATTCCTGCCGGAAAACCTGCGGCTCCCGACAGATGAAAACGGACGCGTGGTATTTCATGACGCGGCGGTTGGGGAACATACGGTCAACGCAGAAAGGAACGGAGCAAAAGCGAAACTGGATTTTGAACTGATGATCGGCAGTGAGCTGGCTTTCGTTTCAGGAGAAAGAGAGCGTGTCGTGATCACAGAGGACATGGAAACGGTCACCCTGTTTTTAGAGCTCGACGGCGATACCCTGCGGCTTGCAGGCCTCACCAGAGAATCGATGCAGGACGATCAGCTTAATAGCAGCAGGGGCGCACTACCGTATACCGAAAATGCGGTATTGAACAAAGATGATAGCACTGGGCCGGAAACGGGGACGCAGATGGTTCTGGCCGAAACGGGGCTGCTGTGGATGCTGCTGGCGCTGCTCGCGATCCTTGGTTGCTGCATGATCGCTGCGTATATGTACAAAAGGGAGCAGGAAAAACGCTACGAAAGCTTTGCAGGAAAGCTCCAACATTAATATTTAATGATCAGAAAGGAAACAGTAGTAATGCAGGACGAAAAGAGACAGGAAGAAGAAACAGTGGAAGAAGAAATAAGTCCACAGGAGAAACCCGGGATAAAAACAGCCGGAACGCAGGATACGACCGACGGAGAGGAACCCGGCACAAAATCACGCGAGTCAGAGGATACAGCGGACGAAAAAAAAGATCCGGAGCAAGGGGAAACTTTGCAGGATGCGCCGCAAAAGGATAAAAAGAGTAAAAGAAGCGCGGCAAAACCCATCTTGATCGTGATGGCAGTGTTTGGAATTGCGTTTTTCGCTGCGATGATTGCCAGTATGGCGATGAGCGCACAGGCGGAAGGATATGCTCTTGCCGCAAGCGACGTGGTAATGTATCTGTACCAGTATAATGCAGTGATCTCCGGTGTGCTGCTACTCATGAGTATTGTGATGCTGGCTGGTGGAAAACATAAGGAGATCCTTGCTAGGACGTTTTCGTGGGGTGTGATGCTTGGAACGCTCGTGATGGCGGCGCCTATGTTTTCCCAGCTATATATGCTGCCACAGGTGGACGCGCTTACGGGTTTCAATTTTCTTGTGATGTATATCCCCATGCTGTGTGTTGTCACGGCGTATACGGCGCTGAACGCGCAGTGGGCTTCGGAAAGCCGGAAGGCGGCGGGCAGGTTGTCCATTATTGCGGCTGCTGTCGCCGCAGCGGTCACGATCTATTACGGCGTGAATGTGATCGATCCCACGGCACAGTATGTAACGTTCCAGTACTTGCAGCTTGCGGGCATCCTGTGCGCGGACGTGCTGATGGTGCTCGCGTGCGTATTCGCCTGGTATATATGTGTGAAAGAGGATGCGTTCCGTATCGTTACCGGAACAAAACAAGTGGAAGATGAAGCGGGAAAATAAAATCCGTAGCATTGGATTCTATAATAAAAGCGTCGCCCGCCACGGCGGGAATAAATCATAAACAGAAAAGGAAGGCAAAGAAATGATTACAAAACAGGAAATATTGGAAAAGCAGTTCAGTAAAAAGTTCAACGGCTATGATCCGGTAGAGGTCGACGAGTTTTTGGATGAAATCTTAAAAGCGTTTGAGGCGCTGGAGCAAAACGGAGGGTATGCTGTCCCGCAAGGACAAAAGGCAACGCCAAGGCCACAGCTTGGATATGCCATGGATGGAAAAGCTACGGAGCTTATCGAACAGGCGGAAAAACGCGCACAGGAGATTATGAGCGCTACCAATGAAAACGCGTCCATGATCATCGCGAGCGCGCAGGAGCGCGCACAGGCGTTACGGGATGAGGCAAAGAACTACGAATACCGGATTGGGGAACTTAAGAACGCACTTCGTGGGTTTATGCGCGAGCAGATGGTACTGTTCGACGAGAAAATAGATGGAGCATACCGTTCTACAGAGAAAAAAGAAGAATATAAGGCCGCTCCTGTGCAAAAGCCGGTGCCGGTTTCGGAATACGAACGCGCCATGAGCAGCAGCGACGAATTTTTGAAATCGTTGCGGCAGGAGGAGCGTGTCCCGCATATTTCGGAGCTTTTGAATGAAGAGGGCGGAGAACAATAAATGGATGCTGTTTGGCTGATCGTCATCTTAACCGCAATAATTGCAGTATTGAGCATATTCATATACCGGTGGTCAAAACCGCGGTGCGTAAGCGCTGTGATTACGGTACTGCTTGGCGGTGCCTGCGCCGTTTTGATCTATTATTATATCTTGCAATACGGTCTGGCAATGAGGACGGCAGCCGCAGTCGTTATTGCGGCGGTATTGTTGGTATTGATATGGACTTTCCTGCGAAAGGCCCTGGTATGCCGGGAGGTCGGAAAATATCAAAAAAGCCGGAAAACACAGCTTTTGGATCAAGAGGGGCATATGATGTGTTTGGAAAAAGGGAAAAGCAGTAAAAAAGAGGATAGCGGTCATGATCAAACGGATGACAGGGCAGGACGAAACGGATATTGATTGGAAATGGGGAAAAGTATGAAGAAAAACGTATTTATTCTGGTGCTGGTGATATTGTTGTCCATCCCTTTGTCGGCCTATGCGAAAACATATGTTGATGAAGCAGGCGGCTTCAGCATTGAAATACCGGAGGATGCAAACACATATTATTATACGCCCACGGACACCAATATGACCGGAACCCTTTTGCAGAGCGCGCAGTCAGGTTCGCAGATGACCAAGCTGCTGATCGGTTCATATAACGAAGAGAATGTGCTGGGATACTCATTAAAAATCGAGGTGACACCGCTTCCGGCCGAAACAGATGCTCCGGCCACTGCGGAACTGACTGCAATCCGGGAGACACAGGCGGAAGAATACACATTTTCCGATATAGCAGATATGGAGATCGGCGGGAAAGCGGCTAAGCTACTCGAAGGATCGAGCACCAGGGATTCGTCATACAGCACCAGGATCATCGCCCTGGAAAACGGGGGCAATGTCATTGTAGAAACAGTGATCTATAAAAATGATGATACGGCGTACCTGCAGCAGGCGGAGGCCGTACTTGCGACCACCGTATTTGGTACCCTGCCGGCAGTAACGCCAGAGATGGCTCAGGCTGCGGCACCGCCGCCGGATACTGAACCAACTCCTTCAGCAGAAACACCAATGGTAAGCCAGCCGGTCTCACAGGCCGTTGATCCGGACACGCTGCAGCCTGCACCGGAAGCGGCAAATACCGTTGCTGGGGATATTTGGGCGGCAAATACGGCTGCCGGAGTTCCGCTTGTCGTCTTGCTCCTGATACTGGCCTGCATCGTTATCCTGATCATCGTTGTGGTCGTTATAATATTCCGAAAAAAGAAAGCCGGTCATAAAAAAGCAGGCGCGGAAACCAGAGTAGAACGGCATAAAGGAACCAATAATAAGGAACAGGAAAAGCGGAAAAAAGGAACGAGGTTTAAATAGCCGGCAGGAAAACAGGTAAATAAATCAACTGGCAGGGTTGGGAAAAGATATGGAAATAAGGACGGAAGCATATGGGGTGCATTCTGTTTTTCGAAGGTTATGTAAGGAGGAGCAGGGCCATTGCATAAACGTTGCGAAATACATGGAAACGATTTTAAGGGCTTTGCTGAAAACCAGGAAATATTCGATGGAGCGCGAATTGAAATTTGACCGGTTAAGGGAGATATTCCTGTACCATGATATTGGAAAAGCATATGTACCGGAGGTGATCCTGCATAAGGCAGGAAAACTGACAAATGAAGAGAACCGCATCATGCAGAAGCATACGGAGTACGGCAGACAAATACTCGAAGATGAAAAGTATCTTATTGGTGAGGCTGACGAACGGTATTACTCAGCCGCTATGGATATTGCCGGCTATCACCACGAGTGGTGGGACGGCAGCGGCTATCCCCGGGGGCTCGAGGGAAAACAGATTCCACTACTGGCAAGGATATGTGCGGTGGCAGACGTGTATGACGCGCTTTTGAGCGACCGGTCATATAAGAAAGCTGTTCCGGCGCTTCTTGTGCGAAAAAGGCTTCAGGACATGAGCGGCATACATTTCGATCCGGAAATTGTAAAGGTATTTATCGATGGGTGTGATATCGAAAATGAAGATAAACAAGAAGGGCCTGAGCGCGCGGGTGTCGGCATCGACCGGTAATACCCTGGTTGATACGGAGCGAACCATAGACAGGACATTCCGTGAGATTATGGACGCCCTTTTAAATGGGGAGGAAGTACATATCCAGGGGTTCGGCGTCTTTGAGGTGAGGACCAGGGCTGCGAGGAAGGGCGTGAATCCCCGGACAAAGGAATGGATCGTGGTACCTGATAGAGCCGTTGTGAGATTTCGCCAGGGAACTAAGATGAAAGCCAGGTTGAACAGGGAGCGGGATGAATAATATGAGAAAGATCAGGAATTGCAAAGCGGCCAAAGTGATAATATGCCTGATTATATTGGGCATTATCCTGTCGATCGGGATGGTATCGTTCGCGGGACCGGAGCAGTTGGCGGCAGACAAACCGGAGCCTGCGGTATCCGTTGCACCGACTGTAGGAAATGGCAGACAGGCGTCTGTTTCATCGGAACCGGTTAATACAATGGAGATGGAGGCACAATCCACGGCGGCAGGAAACGAACCGGAAGCGGTTCAGGATAACCAGCCGGATACAGCGGTGCAGCCGATTGCTATTGCCTCTGCGGAAGACCTGAGCAGGATCGGGTACGATTCAGCATACCCGCTGGATGGAATATATGAGCTTTCTGGGAATATTGCGGGCAACGGCGCGGCATTCCGGCCCATTGGCAGTGCGCAGGAACCGTTTACAGGGGAGCTGCGCGGGAACGGGCATTGCATTTCCGGGCTTACAATAGCGGGTGATACGGCAGGACTTTTTTCCGTACTTGCGGGCAGGGTTGAGAACCTTTCGGTAACGGATGCGAACGTGCATGGCGCTACGCAGGCGGGCGTTCTGGCGGGACGGATTACAGATGACGCAGTCATCGAAAATGTCTATCTGTCGGGCAGCGTGATATCGGATGGCGCAGCGGGGGGGATTGCAGGAATGATTGAAAATGCCACCAAAATCTCGTCAGTACAGGTTGCGGCAACCGTAGCGGGACTCGATGGTGCAGAGGGAGCGGTCGCGGGAATATGCCGCGTACCCGCCGAAGCTTTTCATGCGGTCATTTGGTCGGACTTTTATGGCGCGCCGGCACCTTTCGGACAAACAAGTCCGCAGCAGGAGGGGCCGATCACAATCATGACAGAGCCGTTACAGGTGGACTTGCAGGCTGGCAGGCGGCAAGAGATCAAAGCGCCGGCATCTGCGCCCGGGATTTTGTTTTTACGGTGGGAAAACAAAAGCAGCGCTGTTACACTGTCGACTGAAGACACGCCCAAGACGATTGTAACGGCAACCGGGGTTGCCGAAAAGGAATCTATTACGGCAATCTATATGAACGCTTCGGAACAGAAGCTTCGTTTTACGGTTCCGGTAAGCATTCATTCAGGCGAAGCGGAGCCGTTCACCAAAAACGAAACGATAGATCTTTCTTCATTTTTTCCGGCACAATTAACAGTTGCGCCACCGGTAGATGAAATTTTTCCGACGGTGCTGAATGCTAACGCAATGATACCGCTTGATACTGCGGATACTACCCCGCCTGACGTAACGCTGATTCTTTCCCACCTGCATCACACAGGTTTGCGGTATGTGGAAGTGTTTGATCCGCGGTATAAACAATATTCATACTTTTGGGATACGGATACCGGTGGGACTTTGCTGGAGGACGGGATCGTCTACAGGTATTCCAGTCTGTTAAAGCCGGAAGAAATAGACTATGGTGTGATTTCACCCGACAGCGCCATGCCATGTTTTTCCGTCCTCATGAGCGACGGGGAAAGCGGGCTTAAGACAAAGGATTTTGACGGTGTACAGTCGGCATATTTCGATTATTATCTCAGCAAGACGCCGCTCAGCGAAGAGCAATTAAAAACCGTATCATGGTTTCCATCAGTAAAACAGTATGATTCGGCTTATGGGTTCAATGGAAATTCCGGGCATTGGATCATTTATGTGCGGGTAATGGATAAAGCGGGCAATGTGGCGTATGTATCGACAAACGGTTATACGCAGGATAACGAGGGGCCGGAAGTCTCAGACGTTACCTATACGGCGGAAAACGAGACGGCAGACGGTTGGGCGAAGAGCCGGACGGTAAGCTTCCGGCTGGAAGATCCGGGGCTGGAAGACGGAACGCCCGGATTTGGACTTGATGAAACAAAGATATTCATCCATAATACAACGCCGTCTTCGAGTATTGCAGCGAATATTTCGACCTATGGATTGGAAATTGTAAAGGATACAGACAGCGTTTTCCATGTTACATCAGATATACTGCCTGTGAATACGGAATTTAGCATATCGGCCCGTGACCTGGCGGTCAATACGGATTTTACGGATTCCTTTACAGGGCCTAATATAAAACAAAATAAAGGGTTCGTGATCGATAAAATTGATTCCGAAGCGCCTAGGGCGGAAAATGTGTCGCAGTCGCCCGCGGCGGACGTGTGGAGCAGGGAAAAGCTGATTTCCGCCGATGTACGTGATATTGCCATGGAAATGGATTGGGATGCGGCGATAGACGACGACGGGAACTTTTATAGCTATCCTGTTCCTGCGGAAGATGGGGAAACCGGCGGCAGTGGGATTGATGAGGTGTTTTTGAGCGAGGATAAAAATGCCGGGCCAAATGACCAGGGTAATATCCCTGTCAGCAGCGCACTGTTTTTAGATACGGACGGGGCACATGCCATAAGCACCACGGTGAATCACAACGGGACGTATTACCTGATCATGACCGACAAGGTCGGCAACCGGGCGGAGGTCCCCATTGTTGTCACTACGATCGACACAAAGCTGCCCGTCGTGATGGATGTTACGCATACGCCTGCCACCACGGAAAACGGTTACCTGAGTGAAACGGACTTTACGCTCCATGCGACAGGCATTGCCGACGAAAAGAAAACCGGAGCTCCGGGGACGGTGGAAGAGCTGTGGTATGGCACACAAAATGATGTGTCAAAAGCGGCGCGTTACAGCGCATATACTGAGAATGAAGATTCGTGCAGCATCCCGGTCACACCGCCAAATGGCGCGACTACATATTATATTTGGGCAAGGGACGCGTTTGGCAATTACAGCGAGCCGGCGAGTACCACGATTTATAAGGATACGGCTTCGCCAAGCATTGGGCAGCCATATGCCCAGCCTGCCGGGTGGACAAACAAAGCGGAAATAACGCTCTGTGTCCCGGATGTGCAAGACGCGGCTAGCGGCGTGGAGGCTGTACTATATGCAGAACACCCGATCACGGGCTTTACGGACGGCGAGCGAATGAATCTTGCGGATGGAGTGGCAACCGCTACGGTTTTTCCTGCGGCAGATGGCGCCTATACCTATTATTTCCGTGCGGTGGACAAAGCCGGAAACATAAGCGAAGAAAAACAAGCGATGGCGTATATCGACCGCGGCGCGCCAACAGGCAGTATCAGGGAAGGAAAGAACGTTTGGCAGAGTTTCCTCGACACGATCACCTTCGGGCAATACCACAGGCAGGAGACGACGTTTACCATAGAGGCACAGGAAACGAAGGAGGATGATCCCGGTAAGACAAGCGGGATCGCGGCGATCGAATATTACATCAGGGAAACCGATCCCAAGGCAGATACGTTATCCGAAACACTTGACCAGTTCAAGGAGACCTCAAAGGACTGGCAATGGACTTCCTACACGCCGTTTTCGGATGTAGCGATACCGGTCGATCCAAATGCCAGGCGTGTGATCTATGCACGGATCACAGACCGGGCAGGCAATACGACCTATCTCAGCAGCGAGGGACAGGTATTCGATAACACGCCGCCGCATGTTGAAGCGATTGGGACGGATATCAAGGATGGGTTACGTGTTGTGACTGCAAAACTCGCGGATGAATTGTCCGGCATCGACAGTGCGGCAGTGAAGTATGGGCAGGCAAGCGACGGGACAGGCGCGCTGAAGGTGGCGACATACGATGTACAGACAGGAGATTACACGTTCTCCGTACCGGCGGACGGCAGCACATGGTATCTGTATGCCTCGGATCGTGCCGGAAACGCCATGCAGCCGGTTAAGACACCGAATCAGGGGACAGATGGCGGAAGCGGACAGCCAAAGACCGGCGATACCTCTGTATCAGTTTGGATATATCTGCTCATTGGAATAGCTGCTGCTGTGATCGTGCTGTCAGTTGTAATGATAAACAAGAAAAAGGAAGAACATAAGGAATTGAAATGAAAGTGACAAAAGGACAGAAAAGAATACTTGCCGTGATTGCAGTTATACTGATTTGGCTGCTGCCTGCATCAGCGCTTGCGGCCGATCTGCCGTTTATACTGCCTGCAGCAGGCGAGCCAGCGAGTACGGAAGAACCGGGAATCCGTCGTGCCGTTGTGCTCTGCGATACGAATTACAGAAAAATGCCGTCAGAAACAGCGGAGACAACCGGGCGGGCGGGTATCGGAGAAGCGCTTGACATTTACGCGGTAAATGTCAATGGCGTATGGGATGCCGTCATGGATGAAAATGGACAGATGGTATATATCCATAGTTCCGCCGTTTCTATTTCCGCGCCAACCTACGCAAAGGACGATCCGTCGGATATCCATGTAACAGACGGCGGTGCGAACGGATATCCGGGAGAACTCTATAACGACAAAGATTACCTTGCTTTGATAGGTGAGGCGAAGAAATATATTGGTTTTCCCTATGTGTTTGGGGGCTCAACCCCGGAAACGTCTTTTGACTGCAGCGGTTTTGTATGCTGGAGCCTGAACCATTCCGGAGTCTACGAGATTGAGCGGACAGACGCACAGAGTCTGTATAACCATTGCACAGAGATTTCAAGGGAAGAAGCAAGGCCGGGCGATCTGGTTTTTTTCCAGGGGACATATGAGACGCCGAACACGGTAACGCACGTTGCCATTTATGTAGGCAACGGATATATGCTGCATGCGGGCAAACCCATCGGCTACAGCAGTTTTGAGACGCCGTATTGGCAGCAGCATTTTTATGCGTTCGGCAGATTGAACTAGCCAGAGTCTATTGGTAGGGGGATTTAGAAGATTGAAGCAGGGAACGATCTATGTATTGAGGATACTCAGCTATTTTGCCGCGAAAGAAAGTACAGTTAGGAATCCGATCATAAAAGCGACTGAATTGTCAAAAGAACTCGGTGTTTCATATAATTATATGATGAAAATATTGGGAAAACTGGGCGCGCGGGGCTTGATGCGTTCAGAACTGGGAAGAAACGGTGGATATCGGTTAACGCGTGGATTAGGTGATATTTCCCTATACGAAATCTGTAGGGTTATGAATGAGGATATCAGCTTTATTCCACAGGCGAAAGACGAGAATAAGTACGATGTCATGTGGGAATCCATGTTTACAGAAATCAGCAATCATATTCGACAGGTTATGCAAAAGACGTCTTTTGCCGATATGTACGTATTGAGACACGATGTAATCCGTTTCAATGGAAACGGAAAAGCAATAAAATAGGGTAATCCGTTTAGGTTGGGGTAAGCAGTATGGAAAAATGGCAAGTGCAGTTTTATGTGTGGGCAGGATCAGTGAAAGGAGTAGCTTATGAAAATACAAACAACGACAGGCTATGCCCTGAAAATTTTACAATATATTCACGAGGCGGGCGGCGGGATGGTCAAGGCCGGAGAAATAGCCGATAAGCTTAATATATCAAGGCTATATATGGCGAAGCTGCTGGGAATCATGAAGAATGCCGGGCTTGTTCATTCTGTCCAGGGTTGCAACGGCGGCTACCATATGACAAAAACTACGAAAAATACTACGGTATTTGAGGTATATACCGCTATTGAGGGAGATATTCATATTTACAGTCCACAGGTGAATATAGAGGAATATAAATATGAAGCTGCGATCAAAGGATATTTTGATATGGTGGGTGATATGGTTGAGCTTTTTATGAGAAAGACGACCATATGTGATTTATTTGACCAACAATCGAAAGAAATAAGGCCGAAAAAACAGAGGCTGGAACGAATCGCCAGATAGAAGATGAAGAAATGCAGTGGGTTTTGATGAGCCATGTAAAAACAAAGGAGGTGAAAGCCTTCCCTTGATCTGGAGTGAAAACACTTGGAAAAAGATAGTGCCGAACAGAAGTTAAGGGGCGCATATTATACTCCACTGCATCCTGTAAAGGCAATCCAATCATATAGGTAAAAGGCAATATGGTTTTTGGATAGAGCAATCACCGGGTAGGCGGGCGGTTTTATTAGTAAAAATTCATATTTTCCAGGGGATTTCCAGCGTAAAAACATGATTTTATGATAAAAAATACCAGCCTGTAATGTGAATTGACAAGCCGGCATTGTCTTTAATCCCGCATTGTTATACGGTTTTCTGTGGCGCACCTGCCGCGATTCGAACGCGGGGCCTTTCGCTTAGGAGGCGAACGCTCTATCCTGCTGAGCTACAGGTGCATTAAAATACTGATTCAGTTTTCCCCCGCCCTGCATAACTTGGGAAAAGCGGCTGTAAGCTGCCATGGGACAAGAACGCCTGTAAACAAGTTACAAAGATTATTCTAATATAAAGCCACACATTTTGCAATTATTTTGTTTGAATTTCGAAAAAAATGTTGACATAGAATAAGAATAGCATTATCATAAGTACCAGAAATGAAAAGGAAGTAAGAAAATGAATCAGCAAGTTTCTTACAATTTCATCCTCGTCCTTATTAACCTTATTAGCGTCGTCATTATTAGCGAGGCGAATAAGGCTTATTGCGGTTGTGCCAAGGCGGCATGAGTAAGGACTGAGGAATTAAGAGATAATTCAAAGGCCTGCGCAAATAAGCGCAGGCCTTTTTTGTTGGAAATGCGAAAGAAGAATTTGGAGGGAAAGTACAGTGAAATTAACAGGCGCACAAATCATCATGGAGTGTTTGAAGGAGCAAAATGTAGATACCGTGTTCGGATTCCCGGGCGGCACGGTCATCGCGCTCTATAACGCCTTGTATGACTATCCTGAAATCAACCATATCCTGACCTGCCACGAGCAGCACGCGGCGCATGCCGCCGACGGCTACGCGCGGGCGACAGGAAAACCGGGCGTTGTATTTGCGACAAGCGGCCCCGGCGCGACGAACCTGGTAACGGGAATCGCGACGGCATATATGGATTCCGTGCCCATGGTGGCGATCACTGGAAATGTGGAGAAGAAAAATCTCGGGAAAGACAGTTTTCAGGAAATCGATATTACAGGCGTTACGATCCCGATTACCAAGCACAATGTGATCGTAAAAGAGATCGAAGATCTGGCTCCTGCGATCCGCGAAGCCTTCTATATCGCGCAAAGCGGCAGGCCGGGCCCGGTGCTGGTGGATGTTACAAAAGACGTAACGGTTGGCGAGGGCGAATACACGCCGGAAAAGCCCAAGGCGATCGAGCATAAAAATGCGTTCAGCGAGGATGACATCAAGGCCGCTGCCGAAGCGATCAATGAAAGCAAAAAGCCTTTTATCTTTGTTGGAGGTGGCGTGATTGCGGCGGAGGCGGAACAAGAGGTTCAAGAGCTGGCGGAAAAATTGAACGCACCGGTTACGATGACGCTGATGGGCATGGGCGCTTTTCCCGCAAGCGATATGAAGTATACCGGAATGGTGGGGATGCACGGTACGAAAACCTCCGCGATGTGCGTTTCGAATTGTGATTTGCTGATTGCGATCGGCGCGCGGTTCTCAGAGCGCGTAACGTCGGACAGGACAAAATTTGCGACGCAGGCAAAGGTGCTGCACATTGACGTGGATCCAGCGGAGATCAACAAAAATATCTCTGCCAATTATGAGGTGACGGGAAACGCAAAGGATGTGTTGGATGCTTTACTGCCGCAGCTCGAGCAGAAAACGGACGACACCTGGATGGAGCAGGTGAGGCACTGGAAACGGAGCTATCCGCTGGACAGGGCCACAAGGAACGCGAGGTTTCCCAAAAAGATCATACAGGCAATGCAGGAGGCCGCGCCGGAGGATACGGTGTTTACGACCGAGGTGGGGCAGCACCAGATGTGGTCTGCACAGTTTCTGAAGATAGAGCATCCGCGCCAGTTGATTACATCCGGCGGACTCGGCACGATGGGCTTTGGCATGGGAGCGGCGATGGGCGCTGCGGTTGGCACAGGCAAGCAGGTGGTAAACATTGCGGGAGATGGAAGCTTCCATATGAATTTGCAGGAAATTGTGACTGCCGTGAAGCATCAGCTGCCGATCATGATACTGATACTCAATAATAATGTGCTGGGGATGGTTCGCCAGTGGCAGAAGCTGTTCTTTGACAAGCGTTACTCGCAGACGACGCTCAACAATCCTACGGATTATGTGAAGCTGGCTGAAGCGTTTGGCGCGTACGGTGTGGATATTTCGGACGAAAAGGACCTGAAAGGCGCGTTTAAAAAGGCTTTTGCGCACAAAGGGCCGGTGATCGTGAAATGTGACATCCATGAGGATGAAAATGTACTGCCAATGGTTCCGGGAGGACAACCGCTCGATAATATTATCCTGGATCTGGAAAAATAATTGAGTCGGGGCAGAGGTTGGCTATATAATAATGTAGAGAAGCAAACCGCGAAGGAGAATGATTTATGATTAGAAGATATGTGCTGTCCGTACTGGTCAAAAATACATCGGGCGTACTTTCCAAGGTAACGGGCCTGTTTTCACGCAGGGGATACAACATACGTTCCCTTTCCGTCGGCGAGACGCACGATCCAAAGGTGTCGCGCATTACGATAGAGCTTGTAGGGGACGAAGCGGAGCTTGAACAGATCAAAAAGCAGCTTGCAAAGCTGATCGACGTTGTAAAGATCGCAGGCCTGCGTTCCAAAAACTCGGTTTATAAAGAGCTTGTGCTCGTAAAAGTAAATTCGAGCGCGGAAAAGAGGGCCAGCATTATAGAGCTGTGCGATATTTTCCGCACGAAGATCGTTGATATCTGTATCGACTCTATGATCATCGAGCTTTCCGGAACGCCGGAAAAAAACGAAGCGCTGCTGAAGCTGCTCGACGAATATGGGATTATAGAAATGTCGCGTACGGGAATAACGGCGCTGCAGCGCGGAACCTGCTCGCTGCATGAGGACAACTAAGATATCGCTTTTGATATCAGAATATATTCTAAATAATAATTTTGGAGGCAAAACAAATGGAAATGAAAATGTACTACGACAGGGACTGTAACCTTTCACTCCTCAAGGGTAAAACCGTTGCGATTATCGGCTATGGCAGCCAGGGACACGCGCATGCGCAGAATTTGAAGGAGAGCGGCGTGGACGTTGTCGTCGGGCTGTATGAAGGAAGCCGTTCGTGGAAATCCGCAGAGGAAGCCGGTCTTAAGGTAATGACAGCGGAGGACGCCGCGAAGGCTGCGGATATCGTTATGATCCTCGTGCCGGATGAAAAGCAGGGAAAAATCTACGAAGGAATCGCTCCCTATATGACAGAAGGGAAATCCCTCGTATTTGCACATGGATTTAACATCCACTTTGGACAGATCGTTCCGCCAAAGGATGTTGACGTTTGGATGGTTGCTCCAAAAGGGCCCGGCCACACGGTAAGAAGCCAGTTCCTTGAAGGCAAGGGCGTGCCCTGTCTGATTGCGATCCACCAGGATGCGACGGGTAAGGCGAAAGACCTCGCGCTTGCCTATGCGAGCGGCATCGGCGGAGGCCGTGCGGGTATTTTTGAAACAACCTTCCGCGAAGAGACGGAGACAGACCTCTTCGGCGAGCAGGCCGTATTGTGCGGCGGCGTATCTGAGCTGATTAAAGCGGGCTTCGACACGCTTGTAGCGGCGGGCTACGCGCCGGAAATGGCATACTTTGAATGCTGCCACGAAATGAAGCTGATCGTAGACCTGATTTTTGAGGGCGGGCTTTCCAGAATGCGTTACTCGATCTCTGATACGGCGGAATACGGCGATTATGTGACGGGCAAGCGGATTATTACTGAGGATACGCGCAAAGAAATGAAAAAGGTACTTTCGGAAATCCAGGACGGAACGTTCGCGCGCGACTGGATGCTTGAAAACCAGGTAAAGCGCCCGCACTTTATCGCGATGCGCAACATCGGCAAGGAATCCCAGCTCGAGAAGACGGGCGAGGAGCTGCGGGGAAAAATGAGCTGGCACAACAAGAAATAAGGAAACCGTGTGATTTCGGCCGGGCGATAAGCCGGAAATTGCGGGGGTGCCGGGCAAGGCGAACCGCAACGGGCTTATCCCCGGGCAAAAGCTTATGAACGATGGAGAACAATATGAACAGTGACAACATTAAAACAGGCGCACAGCGTGCGCCGCACCGCTCCCTGCTGTATGCGCTGGGCCTCACAAAGGAAGAACTGGAACGGCCGATTATCGCGGTCGTGAACGCGCAGAGCGAGGTGATTCCGGGCCATTTGCATCTTGATACGGTGGCACGTGCCGCGGCTGACGGCATCCGCATGGCGGGAGGAACGCCCATCCAGGTGCCCGCAATCGGCGTGTGCGACGGGATTGCCATGAACCACATGGGGATGCACTATTCCCTGCCGTCGCGCGAGCTTATAGCGGACAGTGTGGAAACGCTGCTCATTGCCCATGCGTTTGACGGAGCGGTGCTGGTGCCCAACTGTGATAAGATCGTTCCGGGTATGCTGATGGCAGCAGCGCGGGTTAACGTTCCGGCAATCGTTTGCTCGGGCGGGCCGATGCTGGCGGGAAGGTTCCGGGAACAGAAAACGAGCCTGTCGAGTATGTTTGAGGCGGTGGGCGCGAACGCAAACGGCACCCTCAGCGATGAGGAACTGGAGGCGTTCGAGCAGAAGGCCTGCCCAAGCTGTGGCAGCTGCTCGGGGATGTATACGGCAAACTCCATGAACTGCCTGTGCGAGGTTTTGGGAATGGCGTTGCCGGGCAATGGAACGATACCGGCGGTGATGTCTGCGCGTACGGTGCTTGCAAAGCATGCGGGGATGCAGGTGATGAAGCTGGTGGAGCAGGACGTAAAACCTAGGGACATCATGACAAAGGACGCGTTCCATAATGCGATTACAGTGGATATGGCGCTTGGTTGCAGCACGAACAGTATGCTGCACCTGCCGGCAATCGCACATGAGTGCGGCATTGAAATCGATTTGCACGAGGTAAACGAAATCAGTGAAAAAACGCCGAACATCTGCCATCTGGCGCCGGCGGGGCACCACTATATCGAAGAGCTCAACGAATGCGGCGGAATACCCGCGGTGATGGCGGAAATCCATAAAAAGGGCCTCATACTGGATACCAAAACAGTGGACGGGACTACTATGGGACGCATCAAAAACGCAAGGCGCACAGGAGATGTAATCCGCCCTGTAGATAATCCGTACTCTAAAACCGGCGGCATTGCGATCCTGTATGGAAACCTGGCGCCCAAGGGCTGCGTGGTAAAGCGCGCGGCGGTTGCGCCTGAAATGATGAAAAGCACATGCAGGGCGCGCGTGTTTGACAGTGAGGAAGAAGCGAACGAAGCGATCCTTGCGGGAACGATCAAAAAAGGCGACGTGGTGGTGATCCGTTACGAAGGGCCAAAGGGCGGCCCGGGAATGCGGGAAATGCTGGCCCCCACCTCTAACCTGGCAGGAATGGGGCTGGATAAGGAGGTTGCGCTGATTACGGACGGAAGGTTTTCCGGAGCGTCGCGCGGCGCGGCAATCGGCCATGTTTCCCCGGAGGCCGCCGCAGGCGGACTCATTGCTTATGTGCAGGAGGGCGATATTATAGAAATCGATATTAACGCATACTCAATTAATCTGAAGGTGGATTCAGATGAACTTGCAAAACGACTTACGGGCTCGCGGCTCATGCCGGCGAAGGTATCGCACGGCTGGCTCGCGAGGTACGCAAGGATGGTACAGGGCGCAGACACCGGCGCGGTGCTTAAGTAGCGCGCACATAGCGCGGCGCACTTCTGCGTTAAACCTTCGGCTTCCATCGTCGGCGTATGTTATAATACGCCTGCCTCGGTCGCTCGGTTTGCCTTGAATTGCATCCGCTCTATGCACGCTAAGCGAACAAGCAAGCATAGGCTGTAAAATAGAAATTGCAAGTTAAAAAGGAGTATATGATTATGAAAACCATTAAAATATTTGATACCACACTGCGCGACGGGGAGCAATCTCCGGGATGCAGCATGAACCTGTCGGAAAAGATCGAGATTGCAAGGCAGCTGGAGCTGCTGAAGGTAGACGTGATTGAAGCGGGCTTTGCGGTTTCCTCGCCGGGAGACTTTAAAAGCGTGGAGACAGTCGCAAAAACGATCAAGAACAGCACGATCGCTTCTTTATCCCGCGCAGTGCAAAAGGACATCGACGCATCCTATGAGGCGCTCAAAAGCGCGGTTTCGCCAAGGATACACATCTTTTTGGCGACCTCCCCGCTGCATATGGAATATAAGCTGAAAATGACTGAGGAGCAGGTACTGACGCATATCAGGGAATCGGTATCCTATGCGAAAAAGCTTGTGTCTGACATTGAATTTTCGGCGGAGGACGCTTCGAGGAGCGACAAGGAATTCCTGGCGCGCGCCGTGCGGACTGCGATTGAAGCAGGTGCAACGACGGTCAACATCCCGGACACGGTGGGTTACGCATTGCCGCAGGAGATGTACGACCTGATTGCCTACCTGAAAAAGAACGTGGAGGGCATTGACGATATCGATATTTCCGTGCACTGCCACGACGACCTGGGAATGGGCGTTGCAAACTCCGTAGCCTCCGTTGGCGCGGGCGCTACGCAGGTGGAATGCACGATCAACGGAATTGGAGAGCGGGCGGGCAACGCATCGCTGGAAGAGATCGTAATGGCGCTGCACACCCGCAGGAATTTGTTCGACGCGGACACAAACATCAACACCAGGCAGATTTACCGCTCTTCGCGCCTGTTGTCCAAGATTATCGGCGTATCGATCCCGCCGAACAAGGCAATCGTAGGGGCGAACGCGTTCGCGCACGAAAGCGGCATCCACCAGCACGGCGTACTGGCAAAACGCGAGACATACGAAATCATGACGCCGGAATCGGTTGGACTCACTACAAACAAAATGGTGCTGGGCAAGCATTCCGGAAGGCATGCGTTTGACGACTTCCTGAAAGAGCTGGGCTATAACCTCAGCAAGGAAGAGCTGGACGCGGCGTTCGTAGAATTCAAGGATTTGTGCGACAAGAAAAAAGAGGTCACGGAATACGACGTGGAAGCTTTGGTCGCGCAGAAGGCCGCAAAGGTTGTGGAGCACTTCCGCCTGAAACAGTTTGTTGTGAACAGCGGAAACACGATACAGGCGACTGCAAACATCACACTGGAGGACATGAGCGGCGCGGAGCAGGAACAGGTAGCGCTGGGCGACGGGCCGATCGACGCGGCATACCAGGCGATAGAGAACATCGTAAAGATGCCCCTGCAGCTCAATAACTACAAGATTAACGCGGTGTCCCACGGCGAGGACGCGCTGGGCGAGGTAGTGGTCAAGGTTTCGTCTGAGGGAAGGACGGTTACGGGCCGCGGCCTCTCGACGGACATTATCGAAGCTTCCATGCTGGCATATGTCAACGCGATCAACAAGCTGTTAGGCGCGTAAACACACGCACGATGGTGCACGTAATATTATTCGCGGACGCAAAGGCGGACGCACAAGATGCCGCTCTTCGGAGACGCGCCGTACAACTCAGGAAAGAGAAACGATGTACGGCGCTCTGCATCCGCCTGTTGGAGCAACTGTAATTCAACGCGATACGGCTCCTCAAGCTCCTCATTGCAGCATCCCGTGTGTCCGCCGGCAAGTGCTGATTGCAATCATGTGCGTCGCGAACGATATCACATACCTGTACGTGCCTGCCGCGTTTAAAAAAGGAGTATTTGAATGAGCAAGAAAGTATATACGTTCGACTCTACACTGCGCGACGGGATGCAGGGGGAGGGCATCGCCTTCTCGGTGGAGGACAAGCTGAATATTGTCCGCGCGCTCGACGGGCTGGGAATCGACTACATCGAGGCGGGGAACCCCGCCTCCAACCCCAAAGACCTGGAATTTTTCCGCAGGCTCAAAGGGGAAAAGCAGCAGCACACACAGCTTTGCGCGTTTGGGAGCACCCGCCGCAAGAACATTTTACCGGAGGAGGATTCCAACGTCAAAAGCCTTCTGGAAGCGGATACCCCCGCGGTTTCCATTTTTGGGAAGTGCTGGGATCTCCACGTGGAAAAGGTGATTAACACCACTTTGGAAGAGAACCTTTCCATGATCGAGAGCACGGTTGCATATATGAAGCGGCACGACAAATACGTGGTATTTGACGCGGAGCACTTTTTTGACGGGTTTAAGGCAAACCCCGAATACGCGTTCCTCGCGCTTGCCGCGGCAGTGCGAGGCGGCGCGGACGTGCTTTGCCTGTGCGATACGAACGGCGGGACGTTTCCCACGGATATTGGGGACGTGACGCAAAAAGCCGTTTGTGAATTTCCGGGCGTGCAGGTTGGCATCCATTGCCACAACGATACGGGCATGGCGGTAGCGCAGACCATGTTTGCAGTAGAGGCGGGCGCGCGGCAGGTGCAGGGCACGTTTATCGGCTTTGGCGAGCGCTGCGGAAACGCCAACCTTTCCACGGTTATTCCCAATCTGGAATTGAAACGGGGATATGAGGTTCTTGGAGAAGAGAACCTCAAAAACCTGACGGAAACGGCGCGCAGGATCGCGGATATTTCGAATATCTGGTTGCCGTCTTCCAGCCCCTATGTGGGCTCGAGCGCATTCGCGCACAAGGGCGGAATGCACATTGACGGCGTGAAAAAGATTCGCGAGAGCTTTGAGCACGTAGACCCGCAGAAGGTGGGCAATAACCGCAGGTTCCTGATGAGCGAGGTTTCCGGCAAGGCGACGCTGATCAAAAAGATACAGAGAGTAGACCCTGCCGTGACGGTCAAGGATCCCGTGGTGGGCGAGCTTGTGGACAGGCTGAAACAGCTTGAATTTGAGGGATACCAGTTTGAGGCGGCGGAGCAGAGCTTTGAGCTTGTGATCAGAAGGCTGCTTGGAAAATACAAGCAGTATTTTGCACTGGAATACTTCAAGATTATCGGCGAGCAGCCGCTTACCAACCAGGAGTATCCGTCCTCGGCGATCATTAAGGTAAAGGTGGGAGAGGAATCCCGCATTACAGGCGCGGAGGGCGACGGCCCGGTGCATGCGCTTGACCTTGCGCTGAGAAATGCGCTTAAGGGCTTCTATCCGTCGCTCGAGGACATGCGCCTTGCGGACTACAAGGTGCGCGTGCTGGAAAGCTCGGCGACGACGGCGGCAAAGGTGCGCGTTTTGATCGAATCCACGGATGGGAAGCACACATGGAATACGGTGGGCGTTTCCACCGATATCATCGAGGCGAGTTTCCTTGCGCTCACCGATTCGATCGAGTACAAGCTGACGCTTGACAAGGTATAAAACAGGCTTAGCTGTTATGGTATAATGGTTACGGCAATTTATCGCAGGTTTTGCATAACCTGCCTGGAGTGATATCGCTGTATGATACAAGAATAAAGGAGAGTATAAAATTTATGGGCATGACAATGACGCAAAAAATACTGGCGGCTCACGCGGGCCTTCCCAGCACCACCACGGGGCAGCTCATTTCCGTGAACCTGGACATGGTTCTTGGGAACGACATCACAGCCCCCGTCGCCATTCGTGAATTTAACAAGACGGGCAAGGAAGTGTTTGATAAAAACAAGATCGCGCTCGTTATGGACCACTTTACGCCAAACAAGGACATTAAGGCTGCCGAGCAGTGCAAGCTGGTACGTGAATTTGCAGGCAGGCACGGCATCGTCAATTTCTTCGACGTTGGGGAAATGGGCATCGAGCACGCGCTATTGCCGGAAAAGGGCCTTGTGGTGGCGGGCGACGCAGTGATCGGCGCGGACTCGCACACCTGCACCTACGGCGCGCTGGGCGCGTTTTCCACGGGCGTTGGCTCTACAGATATGGCGGCTGCAATGGCAACGGGCAAGGTGTGGCTGAAGGTTCCGCCGACAATCCGCTTTAACCTCCGTGGCGAGCTGAAAAAATATGTCAGCGGCAAGGACGTGATTTTGCATATCATTGGCATGATCGGCGTGGACGGGGCGCTTTACCAGTCCATGGAATTTGGCGGAGAAGGGCTTGCCTCCCTCACGATGGACGACCGCCTGTGCATTGCGAACATGGCGATAGAGGCGGGCGGCAAAAACGGTATTTTTGAGGTGGACGACCAGACCATCGAATACATCAGGGAGCATTCCGACAGGGAGTTCAAGGTTTATACGCCGGACGCGGACGCGGATTATGCCCGCGTGATCGACCTGGATTTGTCGCAAATCAAATCTACGGTTTCGTTCCCGCACCTGCCGGAAAACACAAAGACAATCGACGAGGTGGGCGACATTAAAATCGATCAGGTTGTGATTGGCTCGTGCACAAACGGCAGGATCAGCGACCTGCGCGCCGCCGCGGAAATCATGGTTGGAAGGAAGGTAGCAAAGAACGTACGCACGATTATCTTCCCGGCAACCCAGAAGATTTATTTGCAGGCAATGGAAGAGGGCCTGCTGAAGATATTTGTAGAGGCGGGATGCGCGGTTTCCACGCCTACCTGCGGGCCGTGCCTGGGAGGGCACTGCGGCATCCTCGCTGAGGGCGAGCGTGCGGTTGCGACCACAAACAGGAATTTTGTGGGAAGAATGGGGCATGTGAAATCGGAAGTATACCTTGCTAGCCCGGAGGTCGCCGCGGCAAGCGCGATTGCGGGCAGGATTGCTTCGCCAACGGATATCTGAGAAAGGGAGTTTGATAGTATGAAAGCAAAAGGCACAGTTTTTAAATATGGGGATAATATCGATACGGACGTAATCATACCCGCACGCTACCTCAACACCTCCGATCCGAAGGAGCTTGCCTCCCACTGCATGGAGGATATCGATACAGAATTTATCAAGAAGGTGAAGCAGGGCGACATTATGGTCGGCGAAAAGAATTTTGGCTGCGGCTCCTCGCGCGAGCACGCGCCGATTGCGATCAAGGAAGCGGGCATCAGCTGCGTGATCGCGAAGAGCTTTGCGCGCATCTTCTACCGCAACTCCATCAATATCGGGCTGCCGATTTTGGAATGCGAGCAGGCTGCGGACGAGATCAAAAACGGCGACGAGGTGGAGGTTGATTTTTCCACCGGAGCAATCCACGACCTGACGAGCAGAAAAAGCTATCAGGCGCAGCCGTTCCCGGAGTTTATCCAGAATATCATTTCATCGGGCGGGCTGATAGAGGCGGTGAAGCAGGATAAGCTGTAAGAACCTCCAAAGCCACGCAAGGCATGGACGATGTGCAGAGCTGTATGAAAAGAAAAAGGATATTGCATATGCAATATCCTTTTTTGCGTATGGGCGTTGTCAGCGGATGATAAAAAGCGTTCCTTTGATGGTAAAGCCGCCCCGCGCGGCGGACTTTTTGTTGAAGGCCCTGCGGAAGCGGAGCACGGTTTTGTCTGCTTCCAATATGATGCCGGTTGTTTCGGGGGAAAGCCCGGGGTTGCCATAATAAGGGTATGTAAACACCTCCGAGCTTTCTACATAAAAGATTTCGCGCGCTTCCTCGTCCGCTTCCTTCGCCTTCCAATACAGC
Organism: Christensenella sp. KGMB01412; assembly: GCF_055522415.1. Taxonomy (NCBI): domain Bacteria; kingdom Bacillati; phylum Bacillota; class Clostridia; order Christensenellales; family Christensenellaceae; genus Christensenella; species Christensenella sp. KGMB01412. Next base: position 88,583 of record NZ_JBVFVW010000002.1, read on the forward strand.
GCGTTCAGGCGTTTGTCCCCATATTCCAGAAGAGCGCTGACAACGCGTATTTCCTGTTTCAGCTTCACCGCCGTCGCCTGGAAAAGCCGTTTAAATAAAACGCCCCTGCCCGGCTCGCGCCCTTGCAGGATTTCCACCATTTCCCAATGGTGTATTTGGTCGTTGACTCCCGTAAGGCCGCCTTTCAAAGCGGCAAGCCGCTTTTTGAGGTTGTGGGGGACGATGGCGCGTAACGCCCGCACGTTGAGAAACGCCTGCTTCAAAGAATCGCTGTAACCTGCCTGATGCTTTACCCGGAAGGTCTGGCGGGTGGGATCGACAATATAGATGGGTATTTTCATGCTGTCTGCAAGCTCGTAAATATAAGGCTTTTGCAGGGTGCCGTCGTCCAGCAGCAATAGGCGGGTGGATTGCCGGACGACGCAATCCACCGCTTTCAAAATATCGTCGTAGCGGGCCATGCAGTTGAAATTGGTATGGTAATTGTGCAGATTTCCGCAAAAGTTCTTGAAATATATGGTGCAGGATATTTTTGTGCTGCGGCGTATGCTTTTCCTGTATTCGTCCACGATGCTGCTGAAAACAATATCGGAGTCCGAGCTGTCCAGCACCAAAAAATCGATCACATGGTGGCGCCTGAATAAATATGCAACCTGCAAACGGAGCGCGTCGCACAATTTATGGTCGGCAGCCAGATTGCGTTTTTTGCGGTTGTCGTAAAAGATACAGCCGCCCTCTTCCATCTGTTCCATAACAGGCACTCCTTTTTGGCAGCGCGGGGACAGGGCGCCCGCTCCTGCAATTTGTGCCGGTATTGCAACAAATGCGCATTAAAATTTGTTGCTTTCCCGGTAATTTAACCCACGGGCGGCGCGGAAGGGTGTAGACTGGATGATGTTGGGGTTTTGGATAGACAGCCTGCACCGAAGCGCGCGCGGTTGTGGGTTGATACATTCAGTATACTCTCTTTTATAATGTTTAGCAATAATAGTCTCTTATATTGAGCATAAAAAGGGATGATTAATGCTCGATAAGGTTTTGGGATAATCTATACTTACAGTATGAGCAAAGAAAGTGAAAAGTTCATCAGGGAATTTGTAAGTACGAGAGTACGACAGCTTCTTGTTGAAAACAATATTAAAAATAAAAAATCATTAAGCCAGTTAATCGGACATGGAGAAAAGTGCGTTGCGAATTTGTCTAGCAATAAGACTAATCCAACCGTATCGGTTGTTTATGATTTTTGTGAATATTTTGGCATCACGCTTGACGATTTCTTTCACGAGGATTATAGTAAGGATAAATCGGCAGGCGCTTTGATGAAATTACTGGATGAAAAATTAGAGGGCGAAGACCGTACCTTACTGTATAAATTGATCGACCATTTGGATAAAAACTCCATACGAACAATCTTAAAGGCATTCGAAACCTATAATGAAGCCGAAACCAAAAATGAATCAAACTAAAAAAGCGCGGAAGGGCGATTACTGATAACCATAACCGGGCTGACGAAAAGCCTGGTATAAAAGTTTTCGAGAATCTATATAAACAGTAAGTTCTGATTTTCAAATTTTTTTGAGGAAGAAACCTGATTGTGCTATACTATATGCTATAATGTATATAAGAAAATCTGTATGGAGGTGAACAATATATGGCAGATTTTACCTTCATTGACTTATTTGCAGGAATTGGCGGTATACGCTTGGGTTTTGAATCTATTGGTGGCCAATGTGTCTTTACCAGCGAATGGAATGACTACTCAAAAAAAACTTATCAGGCTAATTTTGGTGAAGAAGATCATTTTATTGGAGACATAGTAACTTTCCCTGCTGATAAAGTTCCTGATCACGACGTGTTGTTGGCGGGGTTTCCCTGTCAGCCTTTTTCTATTGCCGGAGTGTCAAAGAAAAATGCGCTGGGCCGTCCTCATGGATTTGAATGTACAACTCAGGGTACGTTGTTTTTTGATGTAGCAAGAATAATTGCGGCGAAACAACCTAAGGCTTTTATGCTTGAAAATGTTAAAAACTTGGTTTCGCACAATAAAGGGCATACTTTTGAAGTAATATGCAATACGCTTGAGCAGGAATTAGGATATCAGATTTTTTGGAAAGTAATTGATGGACAGTCTTGGGTTCCCCAGCACCGGGAACGCATTATTATTGTTGGTTTCAGAGAAAAAACCGATTTTTCCTGGGATAATCTGGTTATTCCGGATGTTCATCATACACTAAAGGAAATACTCCATCCGGAGGATGGCACAGAATCTGCAGAGCACCCATTTACTACCGGGTCTAAAGCCAAGGTTCATTCAAAATATATTCTTACCGATCATCTATGGCAATATCTTCAGGACTACGCCGCAAAACACAAAGCCAAAGGAAATGGATTTGGCTTTGGTCTTGTGACTGGGGATGATGTGGCTCGTACATTATCTGCACGTTACTACAAGGATGGCTCTGAAATTCTCATTTCCAGAAATACTAAAACTAGGAAAAGAAACCCGCGCCGGTTGACACCCCGTGAGTGTGCGAGATTAATGGGATTTGATGATTCCTTCAAAATTGTTGTGTCTGATACACAGGCTTACAAACAGTTTGGCAATTCTGTTGTAGTGCCTGTTATCAAAGCTGTAGCGCAGGTTATGGAGCCGCACATAGAGCAGGCAGTGAAAGAAGTGCGGGAACATACGAATGCAAAGGCGGTGTAGTATTGAAACAAGGCTATTTATCACAGTATTTTAAAGGTGTTGCTGGAAAAGTCCTCAGCGCAGTTGAAGCGGATACGGCCACGAGCAATCAACACGAATATAATGGTGTTTCTCCTCTTAAAAACATTTTCGGCACAGAGAAGCGTACTTTTGCAGCAAAATTTATCTATCTGAATGATAGTGATGATGATGACGAACCCATAACTGACACAGGTTTTTTAACCTGGTATGATGCACGCGAAGCGCACCCAACCCGTACAGAATATCGAATGTATTTTCCAACAACCGCGGTTTCTGTTTGTGCTGCTGAGGGAGATGAATTGTTCATAGGATTGAGACCTGATGATACAGTCCTCGTTATTGTTGCAGAAGGTGGCTCTACAATTTGCAATCAGCTTCGTTGGTTATTTGGACTTGGAGAATCGATGCATTTTTCTGTTCGCGGCAACCTCGACAGTGAACAGGATCTACTGGCATTTGCTTCGCGTTTTATTCTTGAACAACTTGGTATCAAAGTTGAGGAAAGCGAAGATTCTTTTCTTGAGTCGCTGATAGCAAAATTTGGAAATAAATTCCCATCCACAAAAGAGTTTTCGGCATATGCAAGATCTACCTTGGCAGATATTCATCCGGGTGATAATCCAGACATTGTGTTGATGAAGTGGATGGAACGCGAGGAAATATTATTTCGCACTTTTGAAAAGCATCTTATTTCTGAGCGGCTTTCTCAGGGTTTTGAAAATGATGTAGATGGTTTTTTTCAGTTTTCCCTGTCAACACAAAACCGGAGAAAGAGTCGCGCTGGACAGGCTTTGGAAAACCATGTCGAGCAACTCTTTATTTGCCGTAATATCCAATATGCCAGAACAAAAGTAACAGAGAACAAAGCCAAACCCGACTTCATTTTTCCTGGTATTGATGCTTATCGCGATCCAAAATTCAATACAGAGCTGTTAACAATGCTTGGAGTAAAAAGCACATGTAAAGACAGGTGGCGGCAGGTACTCTCGGAAGCAGACCGTATCAGAGACAAGCACCTGCTTACTTTTGAAGCTGCTATCAGTACAAACCAGACAAATGAGATGGAATCTCACCATCTGCAACTGGTAGTGCCAAGGGCGATACATAATACATATTCTGAAACTCAGCAAAAATGGTTAATGAGTATTGCTGAGTTTATTGAAGTAGTAATGTTCCGGCAAAGAGCCATGACCTGGCACAACTGATTATTTGATATGGATATAAAATCAAAAAAAGAACGAAGTCACAACATGTCAAGGATTCGTGCAAGAGACACAAAGCCAGAATTGTTCATTCGTTCGGAATTGCATAAACGTGGATACCGATTCAGAGTAAATTCAAAGCTTGTAGAAGGCCATCCCGATATTTATTTTACGAAAAAACGTGTCGCTGTTTTTGTACATGGTTGTTATTGGCATAGGCATGAAGGATGCAGATTTGCGTATGTTCCTAAATCCAATGTGGATTTTTGGTTGAAAAAATTTTCCAATAATATTGAGCGTGATAAAATGGTCGTGCATATTTTAAAAAACAATGGCTTTCGTGTGCTGATCATTTGGGAATGTACTGTAAAAAACATGATAAAGGATAATCTGGCAAAAGAAAGACATCTACAACAAATAGAAACTTTTATCAACAATTCCGACTTAAAGTTTCTCGAAATATGAAACACTTAATTTTATTTCCGATTTTAATGCATATTTACTGCTGTTCCTGCACAAAACATAGAAACAGATTCCTGTGCCTGTCTTTCTATGTGGATTCCATATGCCCGGCAAGAGGGTAAATAAAAGCGCGGAACCCGCGCTTTTATTTTGTCAGGCATTGCTTTGCGACGCGATCCAATCCACGATTGCATCAGCGGCTATTTGCTGCTGCACTTTGTTTGAAATGAGCGCTTCGCCGTCGCCCTTCTGGTGACCGTAGCTGCCAAAGCCGGAATGGTTGCCGCCGTCGATTTCCTGGTAGAGCGTATCTGCAGGGAAATTCACGAGCGCTTCGTTGTATTTATCCCAATTCAGCACCTGGTCTTCTGAGGCGGTGAGGCTGATTGCCTTCAATCCGCTTGCGGAGAGGTCGGAATTTGGATAGGAGGCCAAAAACACGATTCCCTTGATCCGCCCGTCTTTTGCGGCGTAATTTGCAGCCATAACCCCGCCGAGCGAGTGCCCGCCGATATACCAGTTTTCAATTCCGGGGTTCTGGTCGATCACGCCTTTTGCGCTGCCGCTGCCAAAAACCGCAAGGTCGAAAGGCATTTTCACGATAAAGCAGGAAACGCCCTGTGCGGCGATGTCGCGGGCGAGCAGGGCGTAAGCCTCTGCGTCCACTTTGCCGCCGGGATAGAATATCAAAGCGTTATTGCCCTCATTTTGATCAGGAATCAATGCAATGGTTTGATCTGTCTGCGTCACCGTCACGCAGCCGCCGGACGTCAGAGCGTCTTTCGCAGCGCCGGAGGCCCCGTAATTGCCTGTGCTGAGGTAAATGAAAACCGCGCACAGGAGTGCGGCCACAACCACAAGTATGACGATTTTCAGGATTTTTTGTTTTCTCATACGGCTAACCTTGATTGCTTATTTTACGTTGTGCCTGTATTCAGGGATTAAGAGGGGTTTTGTGAACCAATCGATACAATCCCACTGCTCGTGCTTTGTGACCACGTCAAACGCGTTCTGGAAGAAATCCCTGATTGCCTGATCCGGATCGGGAGTGGAAAGCGCGTCGTCCAGCGTCAGGAAGTATTCCATTTTCTGGGTGCTCCATATTGCCTTATCCGGCTTCAGCCTTTCCTGCCCAAGATCGTCCTTGATGAACGGGTAGGGCATGATGAAAAACGAGGGCGCGGGGAGGGTTTCGTCGCCCGCCCAGAAGCCAAATTCCATAAACTGCTCGTCAAATCCGTTTTGCTCGATCACGCCGCCGCCGGAAAATGGGCTGGGCTTGCCGGAAAACAGGATGGCGGACACGTCAAAGGTTCCCCAGAAAAACGAAGGAATCACCTTTTTGCCACGGAAGGGCGAGACAAATTCAAGCAGGCGGTTGCGCGCGTATACGTACATGCTGAAAAAGTCCTTTGCCGCGCACGCGTCGTAGTCGCGCTTATCCGTATCGTCGTAAAATGGGGTTTTGGTACTCATTTCCTGCGGGACTTCGTTGATCACCGTATCGCACACGAGGATGCCGAGCATCTTTTTGAAATCGTTGTAATACTCGCTGACCGACGTATTGTTGCGGAGCGAAAAACCAGCCGTATCGCCGGAAACCGTCTGTGTGAAAACGGTGGAGGTGTCAAGGTTAAGCGAAATCGTAAAGCTGCGCTCTCCATTGGGAATCAGCCCTGTGGTTAGCCCCTGCGCCGTGAAATCGAGCACTACGTGGCCCCATTCCGGCTGCGCGGGCATCCGCACAAGCTTTACCTTGCCCATCATTTGCGCGAGCATGTGCAGCGTATACGCCGTATCGGCCCATTTGTCATAATTTAAAGTTTGTACCATAAAAAAGAAACCTCCAAAAGTTATTATTTCGGAGACCTGGTTTTATTGTGGGGGCAACCGCTGCATCCGGCTGCGCGGTTACACTCGCTGCATCCGACGCACTCGCCCTTTTTCTTTTTTTTGACGATATAGGTGACTGCCGCCGCGACAGCGGCAACGATGACGACCGCCAAAATAATCTCAACCATAATTGTAAGCCTCCGGTGAAGGGACTTAACCGAGAAACAGCGAACCGACCTGGAAAATAAGGAACGCGACCACCCAGGCAACGCACGTTTGATAGAGCATGGTAAGGGCCGCATTCTTTCCGCCAAGCTCGCGCTTTGTGGTCGCAAGAGCCGCAACGCACGGCATATACAGCAGTACGAAGGACAGGAACGCATAAGCGGAGAGCGGCGTGAAAAGCGAGGTCAGCATTTGTTCGCCGCCGGTAAGTACCGACAATGTACTTATAACCGTTTCCTTGGCGGATAAACCGGTAATGAGCGCTGTGGCGGACTGCCAGTTGCCAAAGCCAAGGGGCGCGAATATGGGCGCGACGGCCTTGCCGATGCCCGCGAGGATGCTGGTGGAATTATCGGTTACGAAATTGAACTGGAAGTCAAAGGACTGCAGGAACCAGATGATGATGCTCGCGATGAAAATGATGGTGAACGCGCGTACCAGAAAGTCTTTTGCCTTATCCCACATGTGCAGCAGCACGCTCTTTGGCGAGGGCAGGCGGTAGGCGGGCAGCTCGAGCACAAACGGCACGGGATTGCCTTTGAAAATCGTCTTTTTGAGAATCAGGCCGGTGACGATTGCCACAATAATGCCCAGCACATAAAGGGAGGTCATTACAAGGGCCTGGTTTTTTACAAAAAACGCGGCGGTAAACAGCGCGTAAATCGGCACCTTTGCCCCGCACGACATAAACGGCGTAATGAGAATCGTAAGCTTCCTGTCCCTGTCGCTTGCCAGGGTGCGCGCAGACATAATTGCCGGTACGCTGCAGCCAAAGCCAATCAGCATCGGCACGAAGGAGCGGCCTGAAAGGCCGATTTTACGCAGGGAGCTATCCATGACAAACGCGACGCGCGCCATATAGCCGGAGTCTTCCAATATGGACAGGAAAAAGAAGAGGATTACAATGACGGGCAGGAAGGACAGCACGCTGCCAACGCCTGTAAACACGCCGTCAATGATAAAGGAGTGCATCCACGGGGAGACGTTTGCGGCGGTAAGCCCCGCGTCGGCAAGGTCTGTGACCGCTGCGATGCCGTCCTCCATGAGGCCGCTTAAAAGCCCGCCGATGGAATCGAAGGTCAGGTAAAAAATGAGCGCCATAATGCCGATGAAGATGGGTATCGCCCATATTTTATGTGTAAGCACCTTATCGATTTTGACGGAACGCTGCATTTCGCGCGTGCTGCTTTTTTGGGAAACGCATTCGTCGTACAGCTGCTCAATGTATTTGTAGCGCATATCCACGAGGGCGGCTTCGCGGTCTGTGCCAACGCCCTCCTCCATCTGGTCTATGATATGCTGCAAAATGTCTTTATCGGATTCGTCCAGCTCCAGCGCCTGCTCTAAGGGTTCGTCGCCCTCGATGAGCTTGGACGCGGCAAAACGCGACGGATAGCCCGCGGCAGCCGCATGGTCTTCGATCAGGTGGCGCGCGGCGTGCAGGGCCTTATGGACTTCGCCGCCGCAGAAATCGGTGCGCTTTGGAAGCTCGCGGTTTTTGATGACGCGCTTTAGCTCCTCCACGAGTTCTTCCACGCCCTGGTTTTTGGCTGCCGAAATCGGTACCACGGGAACGCCGATGTCTTCGCTCAGTTTTTTGATATCGATTGTGATGCCGTTTGCACGCACCTCGTCCATCATATTAAGCGCGATAACCATTGGCTTATTCAGCTCGATCAGTTGCAGGGTAAGGTATAAATTACGCTGCAGGTTTGTCGCGTCTACGATATTTAAAATCGCATCCGGATTTTGACGTATGATAAAATCACGTGAGACGATTTCCTCCGGCGTGTAGGGTGAAAGGGAATAAATACCCGGAAGATCGACGACGGACATGTCCTTTTCGCCTTTGATCCGGCCTTCCTTATGCTCTACGGTTACGCCGGGGAAGTTCCCCACGTGCTGGTTTGATCCGGTCAGTTGGTTAAACAGGGTGGTTTTTCCACAGTTCTGGTTACCGGCAAGCGCAATCAATGTATTCATGCGCCTTCCTCCATAAGCTCGATTTGCCGGGCGTCGTCCCGACGCAGCGTGAGCTGGTAACCGCGGATATGGATTTCGATTGGATCCCCGGACGGCGCCATCTTCTGTACCATGATGCGCGTGCCGGGGGTGAGCCCCATTTCAAGAAGCCTGCGGCGAAGCGCGCCAAAGCCCCCTACGTTTTTGATAATGCCCGATTCCCCGGGCTTTAATTGATTCAATGTGTGCATATCGTGATCCTGACACTCCCTTGTTGGCACATAGCCAAGGCTAACCACAGGACGCGACCTCCGCTTTTTCCCGCTATTAACCTACACTAATGGTAATAGAAAAGATACCGGTTGTCAATCAAAGGAAATGTATTTCCCAAAAGGAACGGCGGGCGCTGCGGGGCGGGGGAATATGGATAAAACCTGAAAGGAGGTTGCAGGGCTGTCATGCTATGGCAACAGCATTGCCGGACAACTGCCAAACAAAAAGCGGACGGGATTCCGTCCGCTTTTGCAGGATTCGTATTATGTTACATCCGCGCCGAACGCGTAGGTTGCAAGCAGCGCAAGCGATTCGCGCATATAAGAGGGTGGCGCGGTGTAGATCAGCGAGCGGTAGGCGAGGCCGTGCACGTCCGTCATGCCCGCGGCCTGCGCGTTGATCAGCCCGCGCAGTATGTGGTAATCGTTGGTTACGAATACGGTGGTATAGCTGCCTTCGCCAAAACGTTCGTCGAGTATCTTTTTGGAATTGACAAAGTTCTGGTGCGTGCTGCGCGACTGGTCTTCCACGAGGATGCGGTTTTCGCCGATTCCGTGGCTTATGAGGTAATCGCGCATTGCGTGGGCCTCCGGGATATCCTCCTGCGGGCCCTGGCCGCCGCTTACCACAATCACGCTGCCCGGGTTTTGCTGCGCGTAGCCGATTGCCGTATCCAGCCTGCGCGCGAGCGTATCTGACGGCTGCGTGCCTTTGAGCGCCGCGCCAAGCACGATAACAGCGTCCGCATTTTCCGGCGGAACGGTATTTGCGGCGACACCCATCCGTATACCAAATACTGTAAAAACACAGATCAGGAAAAGATAGCCGATGATAAAAATCCACTTGACCACCCTGCCAGGGCCGTGGGAAAACCATTTGTTGAGGTGCGGCGCAAAAATTCCATAAAGCAGCAGCGGGATTCCAAGAAGCCCGGGCAGCACGTTGCCCAGATTAAAGTTGTTCATGCTGAGCAGTATACCTGAATAAACCACAAATAACAGCCCGAGGGCAAATAATATGACGCGTAATATTTTTAATGCTTTTTTGTTTTTCATAAGCCCGCCTTGTTTTTTTGTTATGATACAGGGACGGGGCGCTGATGTCAACCGAATACGGCCTAAGTTAAGGAATCCTTCATTTTTCTTTCACCGTACCGTCGCGGTAAGCGTCCAGCAGCGCGGTGAGGTCGTCGATATCGTTTTGCAGCGCGCGTCCGACGTCCGTCTCTCCCACGGTGATGCGCTCCTGCGCGGTATCGAACACAACGTAGGTGGAAAGGATGTCCTTGTTGTTCAAAACCGCATCCGAAAGGCCGGGGAACGGCTCGTGGGACACAAGGCGTATGCCATAGGAATTATAAAACATGGTATAGCCCGCGATGCCCGTCTGCTTATGGTATGCCCGGCAGAAGCCGCCGTCGATCACGATGAGCTTGCCGCCCCCGCGCACCGGAAGCTCGCCATCCTTGGAGCGCACGGGTACATGCCCGTTTACGATATGGGAATATTTTCCGTCGAGTTCAAATTCATGCAATATTTTTTCGCAGGTATCCTGCTGCTCTACCCAGTGGTAGTAGGGATCCTTTACCTCTGTCCACGAATCCTTATCGTCGATAAACATACGCTCAAAGGTGGCGATTTTGCTGCGCCCAAAGAGGGGCGAGCGTTTGCCGCACCACAGGTACCAGAGAAAGTCGCGCCCGGTTTGCCTTGCCTGCGTTCCTTCCTTGGCGTAATACCCCTGCCGCGCGAGCGCGTCGGCATAATCCATCAGTTCTTTGCCCTTGCGGCACACGCCGCCAAAGTCGAAGGGGTAAAATTCCCCTTCCTTTGTCATAGGGATACAGCCGTGGAATAAAAGATTGCCGTTGAAGGTGAGGTAAATGCTGCCCTGCGAAAAGAGGAATTTGACATGGCGTTGCAGCTTTTCGCTTTGCATAAAGGAATAGATAAGCTGTGAAACCACCTCGGCCTCTTCCTGCGTCAGGTTATAGGGATGCTTGGGATCGATCGTGGGGAAGTCGTGGTCGTTCAGCCCGTAGGTTTTACCGTCGATGAGAACGGTCATTTTGTCAAAATCGATTTTGTCGAGGATCAGGCGGTCGTCCATGTCGTATTCCGGATGCCTCATAATGGTTTGGCCTTCCAGCTTGAACTGGATGATGGCGATTGCCTTGTGCATATGGTCCAGAAGGTCGGTATCGTCGGTGTAGGTTTCCTGAGCGAACAGCGCGAGCGGCCTCAGGTTGATGCCGTAGGCGGTTTCCACAAAATCGATGTTGGAATATTTTGTGCTGATGTTGAGCACACACGCAATGCACGCCGCGCTTCCCGCGGCAGCGCCCATCCACAAAATGTCGTGGTTTCCCCACTGGATATCGACAGCGTGGTGGGCCATAAGCTTATCGAGGATTACATCTGCATGCGGCCCGCGGTCGAATACGTCGCCGACTACGTGCAGCCGGTCTACAACCAACCGCTTGATCACTCCGGCAAGCGCGGTGATAAACGCGTCTGACCTGCCGATTTCAATAATGGTTGAAATGATGTGTTCGTAATAGCCCTGCTTGTCTTTATCGCCGTGGCTGGTGTGGAGCAGCTCGTCGATGATATATTCAAAATCCTTTGGAAGCGCCTTACGCACCTTGGAACGGGTATATTTGGAGGCGCACAGCCTGCAGATATCGATCATCCGGTATAGCGTGATGCGGTACCATTCCGCAAGGTCGTCGGCGTTCTTTTTGATATTTTCCAGCTTGCGCTCGGGGTAATAAATCAGCGTGCACAGCTCGGTGCGTTCCTTTGAGGAAAGCGTTTTTTCAAAAAGCATGTCAACCTTTTCGCGAATCACGCCGGAGGCGTTGTTGAGGATGTGGCAAAACGCGTCGGCCTCGCCGTGGATGTCGCTTACAAAATGCTCCGTTCCCTTTGGAAGGTTCAGGATGGCCTGCAGGTTGATGATTTCCGTACACGCCTCCTGGACGGTTGGGTATTTCAGCGACAATAGTTCCAGATACTTCGTATTTGTTTCAGACATTTTCAAAAACCTTTCGAAAAAAATGATGTCGCGCCAGCGGATGTGACGATGTGATATTCATAATGAAATAAACACTTGCAATGTTCGCACATCTCATATTTTAACGCATTTTATGAAAAATAGGAATGGATTTTCTGTGATTGGGGAATTTTTCTATGATATAATGTGTAGGAAACAGATTTTCAGCGATATGGGAGGAAGGATGAACTTATTTGGAAAATCCGGCATTTTGCTGTTTGACGGGGCGATGGGAACCTATCTTGCGGCAAAATACGAAGGCAGCGTAGCGCGCTGCGAACTAGAAAACATCAGAAATCCACAGCGCGTGATCGACGCGCACAGAGAGTATGTGGACGCAGGCGCAGATGCGATCAAAACCAATACGTTTGCGGCTAATACTTTTTCTATGGCTGCGGATATGGAAACAGTACTGCAAGTGATTGACGCGGGCTGCGACTGTGCAAAGAAAGCCGCAGGGCCGCATACGCATATTTTTGCAAGCATGGGGCCTATCCTGCATGCAGACCAGCAGCGGTGCGACAGCGAACGCCGCGCGATCATAGACCGTTTTGTGGAGAACGGCGTCAAATGTTTTTTGTTCGAGACCTTCGACCAGGCGCCGGTTCTGGCGGACGCGGCAAGGTATGTAAAAAGTGTGGCTCCGGATTCTTATGTGATTACAGAGTGTTCGGTTGCCCCGGATTTATATACGCAGTCGGGTGTTTCCGCACAGGGGGTCATCGCCGATTTGCATGAAGTGGGGGAGATCGACGCATACGGCTTTAACTGTATATGCGGCCCCCTGCATATGGTAAACGTAGTGCGCAGTACGGATTTTTACGGAAAGACGATTTCGATCATGCCAAACGCAGGATATCCGACTGTGGTTGGCGGGCGCACGGTATTCAAAAGCACGCCGGATTATTTTGCCGAGCAACTGAAAAAGATCAGGCGGGAGGGCGTGCAGATTCTCGGCGGCTGCTGCGGCACCACGCCCGAGCATATCCGCGCGGTAAAGCAGGCGCTTAAAAGCATGGAAGGGCAAGCGTATCCATATAAGCCGAAGAAAAAGGGGGAAACCGTTCATGCGGAAAGGAAGAGCTATACGCAAAAACCAATCGCAGTAGAGCTCGATTCTCCACTTGACGCCGATCATTCCTTTTTTGTGCAGGCGGCGAAGGACCTCCATGCCGCGGGTGCGGATTATATCACGATTGCGGATTGCCCCATTGGCCGTGCGCGCGCGGACAGCAGCATGCTTGCGGCGATGCTGAAAATGCAGTATGGTATCGAAGCGCTTCCACATCTTACGTGCCGCGACAGGAACCTCAATGCTTCCAAGGCGCTTTTGCTGGGGCTATCCATGCAGAAGGTCAGGAACCTGCTTGTGGTGACGGGCGATCCCATTCCCAGTAACCGCAGGGACGAAATCAAAAGCGTATTCCAGTTCAATTCTGTTTTATACGCGGATTTTATCAGGGATTTGAACCAGACTGTATTTGTGGACAAGCCTTTTACCATTATGGGGGCGCTCAATGTAAACGCGCAGAATTTTGACGCGGAGCTTGCCAAGGCAAAGAAAAAGGAGAAAGCAGGGATGACCTGTTTGCTGACGCAGCCGGTGTACGACCAGCGGGCCGCGGATAATCTTGCGCGCGCGAAAAGAGAACTCTCAGTGGATATCTGGGCGGGCATTATGCCCGTTGTGAGCTACCGCAACGCGTGTTTTATCAACAACGAGCTTGCGGGGATTGAGATCCCGCAAAGCGTGTGCGAACGGTTTCGCGACGCGGACAGGGAACAGGCTGCAGGGCTTGCGGTGCAAACCGCGCTTGACGCGGCGAAGCTTGTGCGTGGCGTGGCGGATGGATATTATTTGATTACGCCGCTCAAACGGGCAGACATCGTGTGCGAAATCATAAAGGAGTTAAGGAAATGATTGTTATTGGAGAAAAACTGAACAGCTCGATCCCTTCCACGCTGGAAGGATTTCAGAAAAAAGACGAAGCGTTTGTCACAGGGCTTGCCGCGCGGCAGGCAAGGGCTGGAGCACAGTACCTCGATATCAACACCGGAATGTGCGATGATGAACCGGAGATGTTAAAATGGGTTGTGGAGCTTGCGCTCGCGGCGGCGCCGGAATGCGGGATTATGGCGGATTCCACAAATCCGGATGCGCTTGCGTTTTTATTTGGACAGGTGGAACTGAAGGATGCGATTATCAATTCCGTAACGCTCGAGGAGGACCGCCTTGCAGGCGTGCTTCCGCTCATCCAAACATATAAAACTGGAATCGTTGCGATGCCGCTTGACGGGGATGGGATTCCCAAGACGGCGGAGCGCAGGGTGGAAAACGCCGGGAGGCTGATCAAAATCCTGAGGGAAAACGGTGTTTCGGACGGGGATATCTATGTGGATATCGTTGTAGAAGCCGCAGCGACAGGGTGGGACTCTCCAAAAGAGGCGCTCGAGGCTACAGGCACGCTTCACAGGGAATTTCCGGACGTACATCTTTTGGCAGGGTTATCCAATATTTCATTTGGGCTGCCAAAGCGCGGCATAATCAACAGCGCGTTTCTGGCGTGCGGGATGTCGCAGGGCCTTGACGCGGCGATTATGGATATCACGAATCCGAATATGAAAATGCACCTGAAGGCAACGGAGATGCTTTGGGGCAGGGACGAATATTGTATGGATTACCTGCAGTCTTACCGGGAGCTGGAGGAGCAGGAATAAACGCGATTTGTGGCAAGGGGTATGTATGAAGCTTGGGAAACGGTACCGGGGCGCGGATTTGTTTGAAAAGGGCAAGTATTCGAATTTGAATATTTGCCTTTTTTCGTTTGTTCTTGTACTTGTCTCAAGGCTCATCATTTATGTTTTTTATCAGGGATACGCAGCGCAAACGGGGGATGTGCGCGGTTTTTTGCCTGCGCTCAACATTTGGGATGCCCAGTGGTACCGCGGAATTACAGCAGGGGGCTATACTTATGGGGCCGATTATTCCGGCGGGCTGGTGAACTGGGCTTTTTTCCCCTTATTCAGTGTTATCGTGCGCGGAGCACACGCTGTAACGGGGGCTGATATCTGGCTGCTTGGCTTTATATTGAATATCATTTTCCAGGCTGCAGCGTTGTTTTTGATTTTTAAATATGTGCTCGAAACGCGCGGCGGCAAAGCAGGACAGGCAATCGTGGCATGTGTGCTGCTGTCTATGGGATGCTATTCGTTTTATTTTGCGAGTTATTATACGGAATCGCTCTACCTTCTGCTGTTCACCGGCTCCCTGTATTTCCTGTATCAACGAAATTACCTGCTGATGGGCGTATTTGGCTTTTTCCTGACGCTTACAAGGAACACGGGAATCGTGCTGCTGCTTGGCCTTCTGGTTCAGGTGATTGCGGATTACTGTAAGTTACATGGGAAAAAGAGTATAGCAGGTTTTTTCAGGTTTGCGTTTACAGACTGGAGATTATTGCTCGGGGCTGTTTTTACGGTCATGGGGCTTGTAATTTTTATGAGCTTTTTGTGGACGCGTACAGGCGATCCGCTCGCATTTATTCACGCGCAGGCGGCATGGGGCGGCGGGATTGGCAATCCGTTCGCTACGATCATAAGCGGATTTACATCCGGGGAAGGACGGCAGGCCTTTTTTGCGGCGTGTGCTGTTTGGGGACTGATCCTCAGCAGTTACCTTCTGTGGAAAAAACGGTTTGCGGAGGCGGCAATGGCGTTTGCTCTGCTGCTGATCCCTGTTTCGGTTCGCTTACAGTCTATCCCACGGTATTTGGTGGGAAATGTTGTCTTTATGCTGGGCTTTACCGACCTTATTGCATCATGGAACAAAAAATGGATTACAGTCTCCATCGTGGCCATTTCGGTACTGTTGGAATTTGGATGCCTGTTCCTCTGGTTCCGGGAATCTACTTTCCTGTGGTGAAAGAGCAAAAACTTTACAAAATATTCATCGCCGCAAAGCCTTTACACGATTGAACCCGCGGCCTTTTTATACTATAATAAAAGTCTATATGAAGTATAAAACGAGGGTAACAAAAAAATAATGTTCAATAATAATACGGTACAAATCACATCCTATGGGATTTTGAGCGATAAAGTAAAAAGCGGGGTTGTGGTAGCACACCTTTCAGACCTGCACGAAAAGGAGTTCGGGGAAAAAAACGGACAGCTGTTTGACAAGGTTTCAGGACTCATGCCGGATATCATTGCAATCACGGGCGATATGGTTGCCCACGGGCACCAGAAGGAGATTGACGCGCAGTATACGAGGCAGTTTGCGCGGGAGGTGGCAGGAATTGCGCCCGCGTACTTTGTAACGGGGAATCACGAACGCAACTTTGACGGCAGGGTTGAAGATATTATGGAAGACCAGGGCATCACAGTGCTGCGCAGCGGGGATATCAGGACTGTCGAGGTGGGCAGGAGCGAGGTGAACCTCTCCGGAATGGACGATATCACATTTGACAATGTGGACGTGCTGAAATCTGTGGATGTTTTTACGCGGCGGGAGCAGGGGTTCAATATTTTCCTGGCGCACAGGCCGGAATATTATCCGCTGTACCTGCACAAAAACATTGACCTTGTGCTTTCCGGGCATACGCACGCAGGGCAGATCAGGTTCCCGAAGATCGGGGCGTTTGCCATGAGCGGACAGGGGTTTATGCCCAAATATGTGGAAGGCGAGTTTACGGACGGGGCGACCACGATGATTATCAGCCGCGGGCTTGGCTCGAGCGGCTATCCCAAAATACGAATCAATAATCCGCCGGAGCTGGTTGCGGTATATATCGAGCCGGATCCGAAGGAGCAGGTATAAAAGTTTTAAAATTTTGCAAAAGGGGAACACGACATGGAAAAGAAACCGTTCGTAACGAAGGAACAACTCGAGGAGATCGCGCGGAAATATCCTACGCCCTTCCACCTCTATGACGAAAGGGGAATCCGTGAAAACGCCCGGCGTATGAACCAGGCATTCTCGTGGAACAAGGGCTTTAAGGAATATTTTGCCGTGAAGGCGACGCCCAATCCAGTGATTATGAAAATACTGCGGGAGGAAGGCTGCGGGGTGGACTGCTCTTCCTATACGGAGCTGATGCTTTCGGATGCGTGCGGTTTTAAAGGCCATGAGATCATGTTTTCGTCAAACGACACGCCGGCTGAGGATTTTAAGCTGGCAAAGCAGCTTGGATCGATCATTAACCTCGACGACCTGACGCACGTGGATTTTTTGGAGAAGGTCGCGGGGATTCCGGAGACGATTTGCTGCAGGTATAATCCGGGCGGAACTTTCCAGATATCGACCAGCATTATGGATAACCCGGGCGAAGCCAAATATGGGATGACCTATGAGCAAATGCGCGAGGCTTACCTCAAGCTGCAAACGCTTGGCGCAAAATATTTTGGAATCCACGCATTTCTTGCAAGCAACACGCAGACTGAAGAATATTATCCGGCTCTCGCCAGGATATTATTTGAAGTTGCGGTGCGTCTGCGGGATGAAACAGGCGCGGATATCAGGTTTATCAACCTGTCGGGCGGCGTGGGGATTCCATACGAGCAGGGCGGCGAGCTGCCGGACATCCTGCGCATTGGCGCGGGGGTGGAAAAGGCTTTTCACGAAGTGCTTGTGCCGGTGGGTATGGGCGGCGTCGCGATTTTCACAGAGCTGGGACGTTTTATGCTCGGGCCGTACGGCTGCCTTGTGACGCGGGCAATGCACGAAAAGCATACGTACAAGGAATATATTGGCGTAGATGCGTGCGCGGCGAACCTGATGCGTCCGGCGATGTATGGTTCTTACCACCATATCACAGTCATGGGCAAGGAAGACGCGCCCGCAGACCATAAGTACGATGTGACGGGCGGGCTGTGCGAAAACAACGATAAGTTTGCGATCGACAGGATGCTGCCGAAAATCGATATGGGGGATTTGCTGGTGATCCACGATACGGGGGCGCATGGATTTTCGATGGGGTACAATTACAACGGAAAGCTGCGCAGCGCGGAGGTTCTTTTAAAAGAGGACGGCAGCACACAGCTCATCCGCCGTGCAGAAACCCCGGAAGATTACTTTGCGACGTTTGATTTTATGAACCTGTTTGATAAATAGAGGACGGCAGATATGAAAAAGCTGATTGCAACCATCTTAATAGCCGCAATGCTTGTAATGTGTTGTTCGTGCGGCCTTGCGCGGGATATTGCACAACTCGCGCGGGAGAGATTGCAAGAGGCTGGAACCGATGGGCGGTTGCCGCAGCATGGCAGCCTGCCTGCGCTCCCATCGCAGCCTGAACCGCAAATCGAGGCGGAGGACGAAACGTCGCCGCTTGAGGAAGAATTTGCCCAGCTTGCGGATCCGGAAGGGCTCCTTGCGGGAAATAATGTCCCTACGCTTGCAGACATCGAACAAAACGGCTTGTACACCTATCGGGAAGATACGGGCAGATATGTAAAAAGTACGCCGTTTATGGGTAAAGACAGCAATGTGGAGCTTGGCTTTAACCTGAACGGCAAAAACAATTACATCGACTATTGGTATACAGGCAGCCGTAAAATGGTCAATGCACAGCAAATTGTGAAAGAGTACGATTATCTTTACACGCTTGCAAGAGAAAGATATGGCAAGGTGACGATCCACTCATGGCTGATTAACCCGCTGGGCGTGGGCGACAACTTCGTTGTGATGGGCGAGTTTGACGAAGAAGAAATTACGGATGCGGTAAATGAAAACGAGGTCGCGGAATTTTACTACGCATGGAGCCGCCCGGGAAACAGCGCGGTTTATGTGTACCTGCATTTGCTGGGGGACGACACCTACGAGATAGGGCTCTCATACGATAGTTCAACGCAGTTTACGCCAAGCCCGGATGCGTTTGTATCGGTGCATTCCGGTTTATAATATATATGGATTGGTTTGTGAGCGAAAGGAACCTGAATGAGCAAAAAACTCGGCGGTGCGCCGGAGGAATATAAAAAAGAAGGAAGCGGAAAGAAAAAGGGCAGGCTTGCATGGGTTGTGATTGTTATTGCGGCTGTTGTTCTTGTATTTTCGCTTGTAAATATCATTGGCATTGGCAGCGATTGGTTTGCGACAGACCAGGCATATCATGGCCTGAAGGAAATTGCCATGCCTTCTGCCGACGCGCAGCAGGACGCGCCCGGGGGCCCGCTTGACCGGACGATTGATTTTGACGCGCTCAGGGCGGTCAATGAAGATATCATCGGCTGGATTTATATGCCGAACACACGTATCGATTATCCGCTGGTCATTGGGGAGGATAACGATTATTATATTTCGCACAATGCGAATAAGGAATCGGACCGCGCAGGCGCGATTTTTCTGGACGAGCAGAACAGTCCTGATTTTTCAGATCAAAATACCATTATTTACGGGCACCGCATGAACAGCGGCGCTATGTTTGCAGACCTGCATAAGTATCAGGATGAGGCGTTTTTCAGGGAAAATGACATCATCTATTTGTACCTGCCGGATGGAACGGTTTCGAAGTACAGGATTTTTTCAGCCTATGTGGTAAACGAGGTGGATGAAACCTATACCATTGGGTTTGCAAGTGAGGACGATTATGCGTCTTACCTCGAAAAGATGAAGGAACGTTCCGGGGTGGAAACAGACATAGAGCTTTCGCCGCAGGATCGTATCATTACGCTTTCCACCTGTGTGAAAGGCCAGGATACCGACCGGTACGTGGTGCAGGCAGTGCTGCAAAAATAAAAAAGTAGCGGAAAATAAATCCCTTCGTTTTTACGAAGGGATTTTTTGCGCCATAAAAACAAGCGTTCCTGACCCCCAATCATTGCAGAAACGCTTGTTTTCGTGAAGAAATATGTTGGTTTTAACCACACAGGACACTCAAGAAGACGCCTGCGCGGTGGAAACGCATTTGGGACACAGGCCATAAAAAACAATCGTATGGGAGCGAATCCGGCATCCGCTGCTTTCTTCCACCTGTTTGTCAAACCCCGGAACATATTCGAAAGGAATATCTACCATTTCACCGCATTTCTCACAGATCATGTGATAGTGCTCTTCGAGCGTGCCGTCGAAATGGTCCGCTCCACCCGGAATGGGAATCTTCAGCAGCAATCCGTTTTGCGCAAGCTGATTGAGGTTGCGGTACACGGTTGCCAGACTCAGCCCGGGATGCTCCGGCTTTAAAAGAGAAAAGACACGGTCAGCTGTTGGATGAATCCTGTTTTCCAAAACTGTCTTTAAAATCAATTCCCTTTGTTTCGAATATATCATCGTTTAAGCACCTAACTAAGAATGATTATCATTCTTGATTATTATTATAATACGTTGCACAAAAAAGTCAACCACTTTTTTTAAAAAAGATTAATAAACCACAGAAAAACACGGGCGTTGATATTACAGGCGCAGAGCTGCGGCAATGAAAAGAAGAAATGATACCGATTATGGGGGCGTGTCGATTTTTT
Source organism: Christensenella sp. KGMB01412 (assembly GCF_055522415.1). Classification (NCBI taxonomy): domain Bacteria; kingdom Bacillati; phylum Bacillota; class Clostridia; order Christensenellales; family Christensenellaceae; genus Christensenella; species Christensenella sp. KGMB01412. The sequence goes on from NZ_JBVFVW010000002.1 coordinate 108,779, forward strand.
ATGCGGTTACGATTCGTAAAGCGGGCGCGGTATTTGGAAACGGTTGAAAACCATCATTATGAGATACGCGCAAAGCGTTCCCAAAATAGCTCCGGCGAGTACGTCCGAAGGAAAGTGGACAAAAAGGTATACGCGTGAAAAAGCGATTAAAAGCGCGTAAACCGCAGCCGGTATGCGCATTTTTTTATTGGTTGCGTAGATAACGGTGAGTGCCGCAAAGGAAGAGGATGCGTGACCGGAGGGAAAGGAATATCCATCGGGAGTGGGAATGAGGAGATTTGACACGCCGAATTCTGCAAAGGGGCGCGGACGGGCGACCAGATCCTTAATGACCTGATCGCCAATAATATAGGTGAGTGCAACTGAAAAAAGAAGCATCCATCCAGAACGGCGGGTACGCTTATCAAGCAGGAGAACAAAACCGCAAAGCAGCCAGATAAGGCCTTTGCTGTCGGTAAGCGTAAAGGCGGGAAGTAAACTGTTCAAAAAACCGCAGGATAATCCTGCAGCCGTACCAAAAAGCATCTGCAAATCGAATGTAAAGAGCATAAGTCACGACCTTTTGTTGTAATATTTTGTCATTATAGCGTATCTAAAAGAGAAATGCACGAAACTTTTTCTAAACAAATTATGAAGACAAGGAAAGAATTTTATGCGCAGTCATTGACTTTTATACGGCTTTATTATACAATAATAAGGCTTCAAAAATCTAAGAATGTGCCAGTAGCTCAGCTGGATAGAGTGTTTGACTACGAATCAAAAGGTCGGGGGTTCGAATCCCTTCTGGCACACCAAACGAATCAAATCCGAACTATTTCGTCTTAGGCGAAGTGTTCGGATTTGTTGTTTATGTTATCTAATTTTGATGTTCATGCCTATAACCAACTTTATTAAGTCCTTTGGTAGTTTTTTCATTTCTCTTTTAATATATCCTTGGAGGAAAAGTACTTCATTATTTAATTGTTAAAGATGGAAGGGAACTCTTTAACGCTGAGTGTATGAGGTTACGTGTAAAAGAGATCCCCCACAACCAAAGTTATGAAGTGATTTTTGGGATTAAAGACAAATATGTTTTATAGAAGAGCTAAGGTTATTTAGAACTCTTATGTGGAACGGGAGGAACAATAGATATATTAATTGGAAGTTCTCCATGTTGAAAATGCAAAAGGTTTTTTATCAATTATAAGACGGTTGCAATGGCCTTTAATTTAAATATAATAATTGGGAAAAGGTTTTTCTTGATTGATATAGTAAAGTGGTCAGAGGGCTTTGCAAATCGTCTGAAGAGACTTTTTAAATCAAGAGTTGCAGAGAAAACTATAAAATGTTGTTGGGATAGCGTAAAATGAATTGCAAAAGTAAGATAAGGGTGGTATAATACATAAAAGTGACGGAGAAGTTACATATAAGAAAATTGAAAAAAACATGCAGATGAAGTGAACGTCTTGGAAAACAAGCTGTATCGATGGATCGAGATGAATAGTTTGAAGATTATTGACAAAATATTGATTGACAATTACGGGATTGCGAGTGTACCATTGATGTGAGGGAGTGAGAGCGGATATGCCATTCGAGTGGATAAAAGAAAATAGTGTACCACATATAACTATATCAAAAACGGGCATTGCGTTGGATAAAGCTGCGCTTGAAACATTTTCAGGAGCGGAGAGAATAATTATTGGAATCAATAAAGAGGATGAGGAGATAGCATTTAAAGCTCACTTTGGTGAACAAGGAGTGGAATCATTTGAGATAGGGGAACATAAAATAAAACAAGGATGGTTGCGAATTAATAATAAAGATGTATTGCGTTATATTAATATGACTTTTAAACTTAGTCCTGAAATTCCATATAGGTATGTTCCAGAAACTCGAGATGGAATGCTTATTGTAAGGATAAGAAATAATATTAAGAAGTAAGTTAATCTGCTGTATTGTGGTATGAAAAAAGAATTTGAATGTGGGCCATTCAAATTCTTTCGACAGTAGCACAAACATATAATTGTATATGATTGCACTTCAACCACGTTTAGTATATCATGTCAATTTTGTGTTTGCAATACCAGCTACGGAAGGGAGAATGAAATTTGTCGAAATTTTGTACCTTGATATAAATAATAAAAATTGAAAGGACAAAAAATGACTAAAATTAGAACAGGTAGCGTTGCTCCAAAATCTGGTCAGTATGTTTATGGTACTGGAAAAAATAGAGCGGAAATCACCCTATCTAAGGGGGAACGAGTTCCGCCAACAAGAAATCATGGGGCAACTACGTTCACTCTTACTGACAAAACAAAACACAAAGGAGATAAATAAAATGTATAAAACAGGTGAAAAGCCCGGAATAGGAACATATCAGTGTGTATCGTGTGGACAATTAGTGAAACTGGATGATAACACGGACACCCTGCCACCTTGCCCTAAGTGTGAGAACACAACATATATCAAGATAGGTTAAATAGCTTGTTAGAGAAAGAGCCGTTTTGTATTATAAACGGCTCTTTCAACATTTTTAAAAGTGAGGTATATGTACTATTTCGACGGCAAAACAGGTAAAATTAGAAAATTGCTCACAAACCGCATGGTTGAGCCGTTTTCTGGCCTTTGCCACAAGATGACGAAAATCGCATAACAGAGCGGTCTTCAAGGGGATGAAAATCCTACACGGTTATAAGAACGATCAAAAATTGTTATTACGACGAATGTATAGCTATAGAATTATAATCATCTTGAATGACAATAGCAAAAATACAAAAAAGCCCACCACCCGACTGCTGGTATAGCAAGCGGGGGCGGGCATTTGTCTAGCGATTATTTCTTATCCTGTTTTTTCTGTTTTTCCATTCTTCAAATTCTCTCTGGCCTTCTTCGCTTTCAAAGTATTCGCGTATAGCCGGATATAAACGGCGTGCAAGGCTTTGCAGAGCGTGTTTGGGAATGTCGGACTGTCCGTCCGATATTTTGTTTTCAATGTGCGGCTTTTTCTTCAATAGGCGTTACTCCTCCTTAGGACCATCCCAAAAAGCGAGATAACAAGTCAAAAAGCACAAGCGCGGGTGTAATGGCTAAATAGACACCTTTGGCGATATTCTGACCGCGCAGGCTGCTCATATAACGGGTATGTTCAGCACGTGCTTCGTCTAGGTCAGCTTTCACTTTATCGGCATACTTGCGGGTTGCCGCCGCCATGTCCTGTGCCATTTTTTCAAAGCGTTGTTTTTGATTATCAACGAGAGAGATCGTTTTCTCTGTGAACCCTTGTATCTTTGACGCGATGCTGCTTTCTAACTGCTGGTTGCTCGTGAGTAGTTCGGATATTTTTTCGTTCAGCATTTCGCAATGCTTCTCGATCACTTCTAAGCTTTGCCGCTTGTTTTCCGACATCGTACTGTTCACCAATGTTTGAAACGTCGCTAAGTCTTCTGCGAAGTTCACCAGCGCTTCTTTGAGTGCGCTGTTTTCTTTGAGAATGATTCCTTTGGTGACCCATTCGTCCACTATCTTCAGAAATTCCTCCAGCGTTAATTCTGTGATTGCCAATATTTTTTCCAAATTCATTGATTAAATCCTCCTTAGATAATGCTTTTTTGAATGTTCGAGAGAGAGTTTTATTACGAACTTTCTTTCCGTCGATGTTGGTAAACGTGATGTACTTTCGATTGTCTAACCAATCCACCGTGTAACCCATACCACTCATTACGGCGATAAATTCTTTCTGACTAACGGCAATTTTCATAGCTTTGTCTACAGCGACCATTGTGTCCAGCATCCAACTTTGATAATTGCCCTGCGCCGCCTTTTCAATGGAACGGTATGCGCCCATTCTGAAAGAAGTGATTTCTTTGTTCTTCTCACAAATGGTCTTTCCATGCTCCTGTAGAATTAGATCGGAAAGGTCTTTCATTTCCTGTAACTGTCGTTTGGAGTAGCGGAATTTTTTACCAGTTTCAAAGCTGACTGAGTTTGCGATCAGGTGCGTGTGGATGTGCCGGCGGTCTTTGTGGGTTGCATAACAGACCTCATATCCATGGAACAACGAGCAGCGGCGCATCAGCTCATCAGCTATCCTGTTCGCTTCATCAAGCGTGATATTCTCATCATACGGAAAACTTTGGATGAAGTGTTTATACTGCCTGCCGCCTATTTTGCCCCATGCTTGTTTTGTGTCTTTCATTTCATCAAGGGCGGTTTGCGGATTGCAGTTGTACCCGCCAATCAAACGCAATTCTGTTTTTTCATCCTTGATGATGTAGTTTATAGCATGGGCAATGCTTGCTCTGGAATTGACCGCTTTGATTATTGCCATGTTTTTCTCACCTCCTGCATCTCGCTATAGATACTTTGCAGTTCCGGTTTGCAATCCTCAATCAATCCGGCGTTAACGTTGTAAGTTAGTTGATTTAGATTATTACCAATCCGCTTTAGCTCAATGACTACTTCGCGCCCACCATGCTTGACATGGATGTCCTTTCCCAAAATGCACCGTAAAATAAATTCGCGCTGACTTAATCCTGACAGGTCGACCTTGCGTTGGATAACGGATAGTTCCCTATCTGTTACCATGATGCCAACCATATGATTTCTTTTTCTGTTTGCCGTATTATCACCTCCGTTCCGGTATGAGCAAAAGGGGGTTCAAAGGGGGAATCCCCCTTGCAAGCGTCCATGTGTTATAACACATGGGGAGCTTGCCATACACAGCAGAGTGATTCTCTGGTGTGTATGTGGATGTTGTGCTACGCATCCACTTCTATCACGTCCTCTCTGCCGCGCGTCTTGTTACGCAATGGAGCGGCTCATCGGTCATACATCCGGAATGTGACGGTTTCGGCAGTCGTACAAGTCACTGCGCGTTCGCCTTGCATGAACGGGCGGCGGCTCTCGCTGTTTGTTGTTCCCTGTGCGAGTCCCATCTCACAGGCAGCGTCCATATGAAATTTTGAGGATTGACACTTCCTTCTATTTGTATTATCGTTGAAATAAAAGGCTCTATAAAGAGCGAATATTTATATAAAACGGAGCAAAGACTATGGATTTGGGTAAAATAGGAGCTATTTTAAAGCAGACAATAAAAGATCGTGATTTCACGCAAGAAGAATTTGCGGAAATTACAGGAATTGGCTTATCCAGCCTAAAAAAGTATATGTCTGGTAAGGTGAGTTACTCTATAGAGGTGTTGGAGATTATTGCAGACAGATTGCAATGTTCTTACGATTACTTGCTAGGAAAGAGCTTTACGCCAGAGCGTGAATTGCAAGACGTGAAAGAAGCCACACGGCTTTCAGATGGCGCTTTAGAAAAGATTAAAAGTTATGCGAAAGATTATGATGATGATTCGGAAAGTAGGCGGTATTTGAATACGTTAAGTACACTGGTACAGTCAAATTTTTTATTGGAGCGTATCGTTGATTTCTTTTATATTGACACAGAGGCAGATGGTATTACCACGCCGGAGGAACAAGATACACCAGAGTCGTCCAAAGATGGGATTTACGCAAAAACCTATGCAAACGTATTACCACAGCCAAGTATTTTTATCGGACACGAAACTCTAACGCCACCCGATATAGAGGACGCTTACCTACTGGGGATTGTTCGCGCACTTTACGCATCGAAAAAAATTGTAAATGAAAATATCCCTGCAACGCTAAGAAATTACAGAACAAAACAAAAGGACGCAGAATAGTTACTTTCCTTTTGAATAGGGCTTTGGATCATCCGTACGATTTACTAAATAATCTATACTTGTTCCAAATAGATTTGCAATTTTATCTAACATGGCAACAGGGATGTTTAACTTTCCTATTTCGTAGTCTGAATAGGTAGTTTGATGGATATTCAAATATTCTGCCATCTGTGCTTGTGTCAGGTCTTTATCTTCACGTAAATTCCGTATTCTTTCATACATCATTTTCACCTCACGCTAATTATGCAATAAGGGAATATCCCTTATTGACTCTTAAGGGTTATTCCCTTAAAATTATTTCGAGGTGAGTTGGTTATGAGTATCATATTACAGTTCCATATAGATTTAGAAAAATACGCAAGGGTAGAAAATCATAAGCTGCTCATGAAAACAGAACAATATATAATTGGTGCGGAAATACTGACAAAATTAACCATATACGAATCTTTGAAAACGGGTATTTCTTACTATATGCCAGAACTCGAAACCAGCCTTCAAACACATCTTCATTTTTTAGAGCAGAAAAACGACCCAGATAAAAAGCAGCGCATCTATGAGCAATATTTTCATAGCCGATTAAAAGCAGCGAAAATTGTTTGCCCCTCATATTATGAGGTTTTGGAAGAATGGATATATGCTGATAAAATGGGAGCTACCCAAAAAGCGAGCGTTGCCATATTGCAAGAAAATGATGGAAAGAGGATCGCCCAAGTTGAATTTGAGACAGAGCAACAAGCAAGCGAATTTGTTTCTCCTGATTGGTTAATTTCAAAATAGGATTTAATAATATCTTAAAAATAGATTGACAACGTTTTCATATTGAGATAACATGTAAATATCTCATATAAGGAGCATTATAAATGGAAACAGTTGGTAGTAGGATAAGAACTTTAAGAGAAGGAAGCGGCTTTACACAAAAGCGAATCGCTGAAACAATAGGCGTTGTACAATCCGCAATCAACCGTTATGAAAATAACCATTCAGATGCGCCATACAAAGTGTTACTTTGGTATGCGGATTATTTTGATGTCTCTATGGATTATATTTTTTGCCGTACAGACCAGCCGCAGGGAAAACTATATAACTATGAACCACAGGCTTTGAAAGAGCGGCTTTCTAAAGAGGAAGACTGGAAAGAGTTTATAGAAGCGTGTTTTGATCCTCGTTCTCCCATGAACGCAAAGCTAAAAGAAATGATGATGGGTATAGCAGGAGGAAATGAAGAATGACAAAAGTGATTGTAGATAACACAGAAATTACAATTCTAAAAGTCCAAGATAAGGACTACATTTCCCTTACAGACATGATAAAGGCCAAAGACGGCGATTTCTTTATTTCCGACTGGTTGCGCAATCGCAATACCGCCGAATTTTTGGGCATTTGGGAACAGATACACAATCCCGATTTTAATTATGGCGAATTTGCCATAATTAGGAGTCAAGCAGGACTGAATAACTACAAAATCAGCGTAAAGGAATGGGTGAAGAAAACCAATGCCATAGGTTTACGCGCAACTGCCGGACGCTATGGCGGTACTTATGCCTATAAAGATATCGCATTTGAATTTGGTATGTGGATTAGTCCGCAGTTCAAAATATACCTGATCAAAGAATTTGAGCGGTTAAAGGAAGAAGAGCAACGGCGACTTGGGTGGGATATTAAGCGTAATCTGGCGAAAATCAATTACCGTGTACACACGGATGCGATCAAAGAGAATTTAATTCCTCCACAGCTCACTGCGAATCAAAAGAATGTTATTTATGCCAGTGAAGCGGATATTCTGAATATGGCGCTATTCGGTATGACAGCTAAAGAATGGCGCGATAAAAATCCTGACTTAAAAGGAAATATTCGCGACTATGCCGATGTTTCACAGTTGGTGTGCCTCTCCAATCTGGAAAGCCTGAACGCAGTTTTTATCAATGATGGTATGGCGCAATCGGAACGGTTATCCAAACTCAATGCTGTAGCAATCAACCAGATGCAGATTTTAACAGATGATCCCAGCGTCGTCAAGCTGGAAGCTAAAAACACGAAGGTGGATTCGGAATGAACACAGTTATCTATGCCCGTTATTCCAGCGACAACCAGCGTGAAGAATCCATTGAGGGACAGCTACGCGAATGTCAGGTATATGCTGAGCAGATAGGACTGACGATTGTCGGCACATATATTGATCGTGCGTATTCCGCAAAGACGGATAATCGGCCGGAATTTCGGCGCATGATAAAGGACAGCAGCAAAAAGCTGTTTGAGGTTGTCCTCGTTTGGAAATTAGACCGCTTTGCGCGCAGCCGTGAAGATTCGGCAATGAACAAATATATCCTAAAAAAGAACGGTGTTAAAGTCATGTCGGCAAAAGAGGGCATTTCTGATAGGCCGGAGGGGATTATTTTAGAAGCAATGCTGGAGGGATATGCGGAGTATTTCTCAGTTGAATTGTCAGAAAAGGTAGTGCGCGGTATGACGGAAAACGCATTAAAAGGGAAACATAACGGCGGCCTTGTACCGTTCGGTTATACGACAGATCAAGAGCAATACTATCATCCTGATCCGTTGACTGCGCCTGTAGTGGTGGAATGTTTCAAGCGGTATGCGGATGGTGAAAGTTTGCAGCGCATAGTAACTGACCTCAATGCAAAAGGCATCCGCACACGCCATAACAAACAAATGGGCATAAACAGCATCATGCGGATATTGAAAAACCGTAAATATATTGGCGAATACAAGTATCGTGATACTTTGGTTTCTGATGTTATTCCGGCAATCGTTGATGTAGAGCTATTCAATATCGTGCAGGAATGTATCGAGAAGAACAAACGCGTTCCTGCGCGGAGCAAAGCCATTGCTGAGTACCTTCTCACAACAAAGTTGTTTTGCGGGAAGTGCGGCATGATCATGGCGGGGGAAAGCGGTACAAGCGCAACGGGCAGGATTTACCATTATTACAAGTGTGGAAACGCAAAGCGGCGTAAGGGATGCACGAAAAAGGCAATCAAAAAAGACCTGATAGAGCGGCTTGTTGTGGAATACACAAAGAGTACCGTTTTGCAGGATGATATGATTGACAAACTTGCGGACGCCATCATAGAGATACACGAGAGTGAAAGTGTATTGTTGCCGCAGCTTGAACGGCAGTTAAAGGAATTTGAAAAAGGGATTGAGAATATGCTCAATGCCATTCAACAGGGTTTGCTTACACCTTCCACCAAACAACGGCTTGATGAACTGGAAGAGCAAAAGGAAAACTTGAGCATAAGCATCACGCAGGAAACCCTTGCAAAACCGTATATGACCAAAGAGCATATTGTGTTTTGGATCAGCCGCTTTAAGGACGGCGATATTGACGATATAAAATACCAGCGAGATATTATAGATATCTTTGTAAATGCGATATTCGTTTATGATGATAAAATCATACTAACGTTCAATTACAAGGATGGCACAAAGACGATAACACTCGATGAAATCAATAGTTTGGATTTGACAACGGCCGCTACACCAAAAAGTCATTTTACGCATGAAATGCGTGGAATGGCTTTTTATTATGTCTGGAATTCGAACCCACGGGGGTTCATGCAAGCACGAGCGAAACGCGAAGGGCGAGCTATCCGTATGGAGAGGCAGTGAGTAAAAAAATGGAACATAAAATATAACGTTATCAATTTATATGCGAAAAATAATTTTTAAAACAAAGCGAATAAGCTAAAAATCATTATAATAAAAGGAAAATTAAGAGGTATAAAAAGTGATAACATTATCAAAAAATGCTTGACATTTCGAACCGAAGAGTTATAATAAAGCTACAAATAGAACAATTTCAGTTATTCGTTATCAGTTAAAAAAATAAATACAGCAATCAGAATTGGAATATAAATGTGAAGACGATGAATGGTGTGGGCGGAAAAAAAGACATTACAATCATAGACGTTGCCAAAAAAGCTGGTGTTTCACAGGCGACAGTCGGTCGTGTGATCGGCGGCTATGGAAGCGTATCTGAAAAAACCCGTAAGAAAGTTAAAAAAACGATCAAAGAACTAAATTATGTTCCTAACGCGATTGCGCAGAGCATGAAAAGTAAAAATACCAATACCATCGGACTTATTGTAGGCAATGTTGCAAACTCATTTTTCGGAGAAATAGCAAAGAGCATCGATGCGGTATGCACAGAGAATCATTACAATGTTATTATCAGCAATACGGGCGAAAGCATCGAGGGAGAAATCAATGCGCTCAAAACGCTGTACAGCAAACGAATCGATGGGCTTATCATTGCAACCGCACAAAGAAGCAATGTGATATTGGATGATAAAATCATATCCCTGTATACGGGAAGCGTCCCTGTTGTTTACATTGACAGGGAGATTTTCAGTATTGACGAGCTTTGTGTTAAAACCGATCATTTCGGAGGAGCAAATAAGGGAACTAATTACCTGCTTGAAAAAGGACATACCAAAATAGGTATTATTACGGGGCTGCAGACAAGCCCGATGGAACAGCGTGTCGACGGTTACCGGAAAGCGTTGGAGAACCATGGGATCGAATTTAAACCGGAGTACGTACGATTTGGTAATGTAATAGCAATCGAGGAAGGGCGGCTCTGCACAAAGGATTTGCTTGAAAAAAATAAAGAATTAACCGCAATTTTTCCTTTGAACAACTTGCTGTGTATTGGAGCCCTGCTGGCAATCAACGAATTGGGCCTGAGGATTCCTGATGATATCAGTGTGATTGGGTGGGACGATTTTGCTCTGGCAAACATTTTGAATCCGCCGCTTACGGTGATTGCCCAGGACACGAACCGTATTGGGAAACTCGCTGCGGAAAAGCTGTTTGAGGTAATGCGGGAAGAACAGGCGGACGCCTTTGGGGAAAAAAGGATTACGCTGGGAATGCAGCTTATCGAAAGGGGATCATGTGCACAACCGAGAAAACATACGATTCTATAAAAAAGTGGAATAAAAAAAGTGCGGACATCTGCAACATGTCCGCACTCTGAATGGTTAGGAGCCGTATCGAAACAATAGCACCAGTCCATCTTCATTAAGGATACCATCTTTTATTCCTATTTGCAATTATTCACAAAAAAAGTGCTTATTCGTATATTTGCGTAATTACGGGTTTTCATTGTGATTCCAAAAAATAAATAACGGTAAAAGAAAGGAAAGAATGACGAGATGAAAAAAATTGGTTTTAGTATCATTGGCGGCGGATTTATGGCCAAATTGCACACTCTGGCAATTTCAAGCTATCCAAAGTACTTTTATCCTCCGGCCGCTGAAGTGGAACGGATTTGCCTTGTGGACGTAGATCCGGCTCTGGCTGAAGAGGGAAAGAAAAGATATGGCTATGCCAGATGTGCGACAGACTGGCACGAGCTTCTTGACGATCCCGAGACAAATGTAATTGATATTTGCACCCCAAATGATATGCACAAGGAAATTGTACTGGAAGCTGTGAAGCGTGGAAAACACGTTTTTTGCGAAAAGCCTCTATCCGTAAGCGCCGAAGATGCGTTGGAAATGTATGAAGCGGCAAAAGCCGCAGGCGTTGTACATGCGGTGGGACATAACAACCGGGCAATGTCGGCGGTACGTCTGCTGAAGCTGTTGATTGACAGGGGGGACCTGGGGGAGATATACAGTTTTCAGATGAGATATATCCAATCATGGGGACTTAGCCCTGAAACGCCAATGCAATGGCGGTTCGACGCGGGGCGCGCGGGTAGCGGCGCGCTTGGGGATATCGGATCGCATGCGATCGACATTTCCCGCTATTTGCTTGGCGACCTGAAGCGGGTATCTGCAGAAATGAAGACCATCGTAAAGGAGCGCGCAGTTGTAAAAAATGCCCTTCTGACGCATTCCGGAGGGAATGGGGAGCCAACCGCAAAGCAGGCGGTCGATGTGGATGACGATGTAAAGGCGCTGATCGAATTTGAATCGGGCGTTACGGCGACGCTGTGGGCCAGCAGATTTTGTATCGGTCAGGAAGATACGCTTGATATTGAGGTCTATGGAAGTAAGGGCGCGGCTAAATTCTCACGCGAGCGTCCAAACCAGCTTGAGTTTTACAGCGGAAGCGACTCGGAGGAGGTTGCCGGTTTCAGGACAATCAAAATGGGCCCGGCCCAACCTTATGGTGAAATGTGGCCGATGGCGGATTTGGGAATTGGCTATGTGGAACAAAAGTGCATTGATTTCAAACATTTCTTTGAAGCGGTCGCAGAGGGAGATCCTTCACGGGTTAATGTGGATTTTTACGGCGGTTATAAAGTTTGCCAGGCAATCGATGCAATTAAAAAATCTGCAGCAGAATGCAAATGGGTAGAACTGAAAGAAATATAAAAAGATATTCCGGTTTTCAATAATAAAAAAGGAGAGAAAAAATGAAAAAAACAAAACTTTTTGCAATCGTAATTGCAGTCCTCATGATGGCAGTGCTTTTTGCAGGCTGTGGAACACCGGCGGAAACAATTTCTTCGGATGCAGAAGGAAGCATGGAAGCAACGGCTTCTGCCGGGGCGGAAGGATCCGAACTGGCAAAGGCATCTGCGGCTACGGTTGAATTTGACCTTGAGTCTACGACTGTTTACAGTACCGAAGGACCAAACGGAGAAAAAGTGTGCTCGCCCAGCGACTTTTCCCTTACGGATGAAGAAATACAGAAGCTGAAGGACGGAAATTTTACCGCTGCGTTCTGTTATCATTTGCAGGAAGACCAATCTAATATGACAAAGCTTGCTTCGGCTCAGGCACAACTTGAAGAATGGGGAATCAAGACTGTGGCAACAACGACGGCGAATATGGTTGTTGAGCAGCAGATTGCAGATATCGAGAGTGTACTGGCGCTTAAGCCGGACGTGGTATTCGTAATGCCGATCGACGCGGACGCATTGTCTTCCACATGCAAGAAGGTGTCGGAGGCCGGATCAAAGCTTGTATTTATGGAAATGTACGCAAACGGCCTCACTGAAGGGACTGATTATGTGGGAACGGTGGCAAACGATTATTACGGAATTGGCGCGGGCTGTGCGCATATGCTGGCCCAGGGACTTGGTGAAGAGGGTACGGTTGCTATGTGCTACTATGATGCGAATTTCTATGCAACAAACCAGAGAGACGAAGGATTTAAGGATACAATGGCAAAATACTATCCTAATATCGAAATCGTAGACGAAGTTGGGTTTACGGATCAAAACGATACGACAGCCCAAGGCGATGCAATTTTTGCAAACCACCCAGATGTAGATGGAGTATATGCAAGCTGGGATATTCCTCTGGAAGGCGTAATATCGGCGGCAAAAACGGCGGGGCGCACAGATCTTGTCTGTGCGACGCCAGATTTGAATGACAGTACTGCAAGAAGAATCGCCGAAGGCGATATGATTGTTGGATCGGCTGCACCGCGTTCTTATGAAGCGGGCCAGACAGAAGCCTATATGGCAGCCTATGCCCTGCTTGGCAAAGAGCTTCCGTCCACTTATTGTGCCGTTCCGGGACAATTTGTCATGGTGGAAAATTTGCTGGATGCCTACCAGAACATGTATCATACGGAAGCGCCCAAGGAAATCGTGAACATTCTAAACGCAAAATAAGCAGCATAATGGAAATGGCGGTCCGGGGCCGCGCCACGCAGCTCCGGACCAATCAGCCTACGGGAGGCGGAATATGTCTGAATATATCATTACTCTGGAAAAAATCAGAAAAGCATTTTTTGGAGTCACAGTGTTAAACGAAGTGGATTTCAGGCTGCGGCGAGGAAGTGTCCACGCATTGGTCGGTGGAAACGGCGCGGGAAAATCTACGCTTATGAAAATATTAATCGGCGTTTATTCGCACGATGGCGGAACGATAAAAATCAATGACCAGGAAACTGTAATCGATAATTACAATATGGCCAGAGAAAAAGGGATCAGCCTGATTTTCCAGGAACTGAGCCTGGTGCCGGATCTGACGGTCGCAGAAAATATTTTTCTGAATCGTGAGCTTAAAAAGGGCGTTGTCCGGGATATCAAAGAAATGAACAGAAAAGCGCGCGAACTACTGGAAGGCCTTGGAATCGACATTAATCCGGAAGAAAAAATAAAAAACCTTGGGGTGGGGCTGTGCCAACTTGTTGAAATTGCCAAGGCGCTTTCTGTGGATTCGTCCGTTTTGGTTATGGATGAACCGACGGCATCCCTTACGGAAAAGGAAACGGAAATACTATTTCAGATCATTGAAAAGCTGAAGGAAAAGGGTGTTTCCATCGTCTATATTTCACACAGGATGAATGAAATCTTTAAAGTCGCGGATGAAATTTCGGTACTGCGCGACGGAAAAATGGTAATAACGGAAAAGACGAAAAATCTCGATATGAAAATGCTGATTGATTATATGATCGGGAAAAACGTTGAAAAAGCAATGGAATGGGAAGAACGCAAGACGCCGGTCGGCGACGAAGTACTGCTTGAAGTGGAACATATATCGCTCGGCGACACGCTGCAGGATATAACATTTGAGCTGAGAAGGGGAGAAATCCTCGGTCTCGCAGGGTTGATGGGATCGGGAAGAACGGAAATTGTCGAGACGCTTTTTGGCCTGCACAAGCCCGATGGCGGTGAAATCAGGCTGAAGGGCGAGAAGGTATCCTTTCGGAACGTGCGGCAGGCAATCGAGCACGGCGTAGTGCTGGTGCCGGAAGACAGGCGGCTTCAGGGGCTGATCCTTATGCACTCCGTAAAAGATAATATGGCATTGCCCAACCTGCCCGGCCTGACCAAAAACGGTGTGGTCAACTCGCGCCGCGTAAATCAGCTTTCCCAGGAAGGAATTGAGGAGCTTAATGTAAAAACAGACGGCCTCAATACAAAAATCAGTAATCTTTCCGGCGGAAACCAACAAAAGGTGGTCATTGCCAAATGGCTGAAGACCGATCCGCAGCTTTTGATGATGGATGAACCAACCGCCGGAGTGGATGTGGGATCAAAGGGCGAGATCATCAATATGGTCCGTAATTTTGCGGAACAGCACAAAAGCGTAATCTTTATTTCGTCGGAAATACCGGAAATGCTGTCGGTTTGCGACAGAATCATCGTTTTAAGGGACGGAAAAGTTACCGGCGAATTCCTGCACAGTGAAATTGAATCGGAGGAGGTATTGCAGCATGCAATCCAAAATTAATGAGGGCGTAAACCCTATTAGGAAAAAGCAAATTGATTTCAGCAAATATATGGTATACATCATACTTGCGATCGTACTGGTATTGTTTGCGGTCTGGCTGGGAGAAAATTTTTTCTCAGTAAGTAATATGCTCAATATTACACGGCAAACAGCCATGATTTCCATTATGGCAGTGGCAATGACGTTTGTTATCGGGGCGGGACATATCGACCTTTCAATCGGCTCCATTGTTGCTGTATGTTCGCTTGTCTGCGCGCTTGTCCTGCAGGCAACGGATAATATCTTTCTGGCGGTCATCCTGACGCTTGGGCTGGGAGCCGGAATCGGCGCGTTGAACGGTGTTCTGATTACAGCGTTTAAAATGCCGGCTTTCCTTGTTACGCTGGGGATGCTAAACGCATGTAAGGGTGTTGCGATGCTGCTTACGGATACCAAAGCCGTGCCGATTATGAATGAAACGTTCAACAACCTATTCGGTTTTATGGATATCGGCGGCGCGGTACCGGTGCTTCTTATTTGGACAATCGTCGTTCTCTTCATCGGATATTTCGCCCTGCATTACCTGCCGTTTGGCCGTAAGGCACTGGCTGTCGGTGGGAATGAGAAATCGGCAATCTATTCCGGGATCAACGTAAAAAAGGTCGTAATACTGGTGATGATGTTCTCGGGGATGGCTGCGGCATTTGCTGCAATTCTGTATTCGGGAAGAATGCAAACGGCGCGATATACATTTGGCGACGGCGTAGAACTTGACGTTATTGCGGCAACCGTACTCGGAGGCACGAGCATGAGCGGCGGGACCGGCTCTGTAATTGGTGCAGTGGTAGGCTCATTCCTGCTCGGAATTATCAATAACGGCCTGATTTTAGGAGGCCTTAGTGTTGCACAGCAGATGATTGTCAGCGGGGCGCTGATCATTATTGCTGTCGCACTCAACTCATCTATCGGTAATAAAGAAAAAGCAAAAGCGTAAGAAAGGAAATGTAATATGAAATGTGCAAAAATCATCGATACAGGAAAGGTTGAAGTTCGCGAGGTGCCTAAGCCGATACCCGATGATGACCAGGTGCTAATCAAAATGAAGGCATCGGCCCTTTGCAGGAGCGATCTGGCGAGGTATCATGGCGGAAAAATGTTTGAAGACGAAGATCCGGAGCAGATCATCACGCCCGGGCACGAGCCCTGTGGTATCGTGGAAGAGGTAGGAAAGAATGTCAAGCATGTAAAACCCGGAGACCGTGTTGCAATCTACCTTGGACTTGGGTGCGGGGAGTGCGAATACTGTTTGCATGGCGACATCAATATGTGCAACAAATTTGGATGTATCGGATTTGCGGTGGACGGCGCGCATGCAGACTATATTGCAGTCCCGGAGTATAACTGCCTTCCTATGCCTGACGAAATGGACTATATTACAGGCGCGCTTTCCACAGATGTGGGCGGTACGCTGTATACGGCATGCAAAAGACTTGGCGTAAACGGTCAAAAGACTGTTGCAATCTTTGGCCTTGGACCGATGGGATCGGGCGGTGTGCTTATGGCCAAAGCGTTTGGGGCAACGGTAATTGCCATCGATATCGACGATAAGCGCTTGGAACTCGCCAAGGAGCTTGGAGCAGACTATACGATCAATTCCAAAACGCAGGATGCCGAAGCAGAAATCAGAAAGCTCACCGGCGGCGATGGCGTGGATATCGCCATTGATTGCTCGGGAAATGAAGCAGCAGAAAATACGGCGCTCAATAGCGTGAAAAAGCAGGGAAGCGTTGGATTTATCGGTGAAAACAGCAAATGTACCGTTGATATCAGTCTGCAAATATTAAGGAAGTTGATCCGCGTATTGGGATGTTGGTATTTCAACCGGGGGGACTGGAAAGAAATTTCAAATTTTATTATGGAAAAGAAAATTCCCCTTCACAAAATATCAAGCCATACCTACAAAATAGACGATGCGGACGAAGCATTCCGTTTGTTTGATCAACAGGCGACACAAAAAGTTGTATTCGTGTGGGATTGAGATAGCGACTCTACTAAATTATTAACTTTAGGAGGAAAAGAAGAATGGCATTAATTATGGGTATGAACAGCGGTTCGTCGTTTGATGGAATCGACGTTGTGTTATGCGAGACGGAGATGGATGCGGATGGATTTCCGAAAAAACCAAAGTATCTCTGCGGAGGCTCGTACAGTTGGCCGGAAGAGGTGGCAAAGATTGTCCAGGCAGCTTTTGAAAACAAAGTAGATATGGTTGGGCTTAACCGCCTTAATTATGAATGCGGCGCCGTTTTTGCCGAAAAAGCAGTACAATTTATGAGGGAAAATAAAATTGATCCTATGGATATTACGGTGCTTGGCTTGGACACACAGACGGTTTATCAGGAACAACCCGACCATGCAGCAATCAGCGCGATGAGCGAAAAACAAAAAGCAAATTGGCCGGGCAGATGGCTAAGCGGCGCCTATCCGGCGGGAATGCAAATGGGAGACAGCTCGGTTATTGCGAACCTGACCAACATCGATACAGTCACACATTTTCGTGCGGCAGACCATACGTTTGGAGGCAGCGCGGCGCCGCTGATGCCTTATTTGGATTTTATCCTGTTCCGTAAGGACGATCATCCATCCATGACGCTTAATATTGGTGGTATCGCAAACCTTCACGTAGGATGCGCCGATAGGCGAAAAATGTATGGTTTTGATGTTGGACCGGGTAATGTGATTTCTAATTACATGATGCGTAAACTGTATGGACTGGAATATGATAAAGATGGAAAGATAGCAAAGAGCGGAAAAGTCGACGAAAAGCTACTCGATCACTTTATGAATCATCCTTTCTTCGAACGGCCTGTTCCACGCTCCGGATGGATTGCAGATTATAGCGCCGAATATATTGACAGTGTGCTTGAAAAGTTTTCGGGACTTCCCAAAGAAAATTTTATCGCTACGGCCTGTGCGTTTACGGGGGCGGCGGTAGCAAAGAGCATGCTGGATAATATACCGGTTGAGATTATCGATTCGACAAAAGAACTTTATGCGAGCGGCGGTGGGGTTAAAAATCCTGCTATTATGAAGGAAATCCAGGCGCGTATCCCGCAGCATATCAGAGTAACGACATCTGCTGAGATTGGTATTCCGCCGGAATATAAGGAAGCGATTAAATTCGCAACGATCGCTTATTCAACGATTAATTGTATCCCGGGGAATATTCCAGCCGCAGGGCATGCTTCACAGTATGCGATTCTTGGGAAAATTGCGCTTGCTCCAAGGCACATCGATAATATAAGCGGCAAGTAAAAGCTGTCAAAAAGAACTCTTTCTGTTACCGTTTATCTAATAGAAAGGGTTCTTTTTTGAATATTTGAGCTAAAATTCAAATGACAAAGCGATAGCTGTGTTGGAATAAGCGTCAATAAACGGCTGTCAAACAAAGCCGGCGGCAAAGCAACGACGCTGCCGGAAGATATGAAAACGAAAATGTTCTCTCTGCTCAAAAAATATCGTGTGATTGAAACGCCGGTATTACATGACATCATAGAACTCTATGTGCGTTATGAATCAATCTGCCCGTTTCAGAATGCCGATGTTGCGAAACGTGAACAGTAGTAAAGATTGCCAGATGGTCTTGCCAATGTGGCTTATTTATTGGCGTGAGGTCCCGTTACATGAAACGATGCGGAAGGCGTAAAAATTGTGAAAACCAAACCCATATCAGAAAATTCGTTAAATTTCTAATTGGATAATGCAAATTGAAAGCGTATAATGAAAAGTGCTGATGCGTTGCGCGGTATGCGGGGAGCGTCGGCACTTCATTTTTGTAATTTTATAAAAGTGCAATAAAATAATTTCCGGTGAAAAGCAATTTTGCCCATTTGTAATGGGGTGGTTGTTTGGTTTTGTGTTGCATCATTTTATATTGATAAACGGTAAAAAAATTACTGTCATTCCGAAAAAAGACATGAAAATACGATTTAGAACTACTTTTTTTTGTCATTTCTATACGAGCACATAAAATTGTGCATAGTTTATAATGAACAAAAGCACATAAAATTGATCTTCTATCAGTACCGGTCTACCCGAATCATCCCAATCAGTCTTCAAACAATATTTTGCTTTCATATGTTCTTTCCGGGCAAATACAGGCAGCGCATCACGGGTTGTTTTGTTGTGCAAAACGTTTGGAGGTAAAAATGAGTGAACAGTAAATTATTGAATATACGAAGTATACTCGACCTGGAGCAATGGCAAAAAATCCAGGATGAGCTGGCTTTAGTAACGGGGATGGCAATTTTGATCGTGGACTACAAAGGCGTTCCCGTGACAAGACACAGCGGGTGCACGGATTTTTGCGCGATTGTAAGGAAAAACCCGGACACGGCAAAATATTGCCAGAAATGCGATTCGCGCGGCGGCATCGAAGCCGCACGGCTCAACAAACCGTTTATGTACCTTTGCCACTGCGATATTCTGGACACGGCGATTCCGATTGTTGTGGACGAAAAATATATCGGTGCCGTAATGGCGGGGCAGGTAATGGCAGACGAAACGGACGCGTCGATTAGCCTGGAAAAGATATTGATGTCGACATACGAAAACAGCTTTATCAGCCAGGATGGAAATTTGCGTGAAAAGTACGGCGAGATTCCAAGACTCCCTGTAAGGCGCATCAGCGCGATCATCGGCATGCTCTTCCACTTATGCAATTATATTGTAGGGGAAGCGATCAGCAAAAATATGATGAGCGAAACCTATGAAAAAATACTTGCAAAGGAAGGCGCACCGGGAGATTTTGCAGACGATTCACTCAACACCATGATGGATATCAAAGAACAGGTGTCAAAAGCGATCATGACAAAACAGCTTAAAACATCTGAAAAGAGAACGGAGGGGACTCCCCGGCATCAGATTTTAAGGCCTGTGGTTGAATATATCCACAATAACAAACATGAAAACATTATGCTTGCACAAATGGCACAGCTGTCACACACCAGTCCAAGCTATTTAAGCCGCCTCTTTAAAAAGGAAATGGGAAAGACATTCTCAGACTATGTTGCGGATTTCAAAATGACGGTCGCAAAGGAATTGCTCGAGAATACGGATCTGTCCGTAACGGATATTTCAAATGACCTTGGGTTCAGCGATTCCGGTTACTTTATTAAGATTTTTAAAAAACACGAAGGCGTAACCCCTGCTATTTTTCGCAAATACATGAAATGACAAGATAGTACGGTCAAAAAACTACGGTAACCGGAAGAAAAGTCAAAATTTTACGGTCAGGAAATACAAAATGAGGTCATTTGCGTATAATGCCTTTTACGGACATGCGGATTATAATGACAATACACCAACAAACAAACCTATAAGCCTAAGCTGCAATCCAAAATTTCAATGAGGCGGCTGGCTGGATCAAAAAGAACGATATCCAATAGATATAGATAATAAACCAGGTAAAAATTCCAGGGATTGTCTTACATCTGTGATGTTTTGTAACCTTGCATAAAATTGTGATAGAAATCATGAATAAAATAATGAATAAAAGGAGTGACAGATTATGGCAAGAAGCTTTATTTCCCCATCCAGGTTTGTGTTAGGGGAAGGAGAATTGAAAAAATTGGGGGAGTATATAGCCGGATTTGGAAAAAAAGCGGTTTTAGTCGCGCATTCTGACGATTATGCGAGGGTAAAGGATATATTGGACGAAGGCCTTGCAAATACCGATTATGTGCATGCCGCGTTTGGCGG
This sequence comes from Christensenella sp. KGMB01412, assembly GCF_055522415.1. Lineage (NCBI taxonomy): Bacteria > Bacillati > Bacillota > Clostridia > Christensenellales > Christensenellaceae > Christensenella > Christensenella sp. KGMB01412. The sequence continues at coordinate 129,368 of NZ_JBVFVW010000002.1, forward strand.
GGAATCCTGCGACAGGGAGATTGGCAGGGTTGTGGAAATCGTGGAAGAAAATGGGGCGGATGTTGTGATCGGCCTTGGAGGCGGGAAAGCGCTCGATACAGCAAAAGCAACGGCAACGCTGACCAAAAAGCCGGTAATCATCGTACCCACCATCGCTTCTACAGACGCTCCAACCAGCGCGCTTGCAATTATTTATACCGATGAGGGCGAATTTGACCGCTATATGCACCTGCCAAAAAATCCTGATCTTGTGTTGGTGGATTCCGGGATTGTGGCAAAGGCGCCTACCAGGTTCCTGATTTCAGGAATGGGCGACGCGCTGGCGACGGTATTTGAAGCGCGGGCATGTATCAAGGCAAATAAGCCGAATATGTCGGGGGGCCACAGCACCAAAGCAGCGGCAGCGATTGCGGAAACGTGCTATGCGACGCTGCTTGAAGATGCGCATAAGGCGAAAGCGGCAAGCGACGCAAATGTGGTGACGACGGCGCTTGAGAATATCATTGAAACAAATATCCTTTTAAGCGGGCTTGGATTTGAAAGCAGCGGCCTTGCTGCAGCCCACGCGATTCACGACGGGCTGACGGTCCTCGAGGAAACACACCATTATTACCATGGGGAAAAGGTGGCGTTCGGCACGTTGGTACAGCTTGTTTTGGAAAATGCGGATGAAGAGACGCTGGTGGAGGTGCTTGATTTTTGCAGGTCGCTTTCGCTGCCGGTATGCCTGGCAGATCTCGGTGTGGAAGAACTCACGGATGAGCGCCTTATGAGGGTGGCGGAGCATTCCTGCTCTGAGCTAGAGACGATGGATAATATGCCTTTTAAAGTATGCCCCGGTGACGTCGCTGCGGCAATCCGGGCGGCGGATGTGATTGGGAGGACCTGGAAATGAAAAAAATAATGAACGAGGTCGTATCCGTTGTGGATGAAATGTGTGAAGGCATCATCCTTGCGGATGCGGACCTTGAACTGAACGAAAGATACCGGATTGTGAAAAGAAAGAAGCTGGACAAAAACAAGGTATGCCTGATCTCCGGCGGGGGAAGCGGGCATGAGCCCGCACATGCCGGATTTGTAGGGGAGGGCATGCTTTCTGCGGCGGTGTGCGGAGACGTATTCGCGTCACCGTCTACCATACAGGTTTACAATGCGATTCTGGAAACGGAAAGCGATGCGGGAACGCTGCTCATCATCAAAAATTATTCAGGCGATTGCATGAATTTTGACGCTGCCGCTGAAATGGCAAGCGAGGACGGAATCGATGTGCAATGTGTTTACGTAAACGACGACATTGCTGTGCAGGACAGTCTTTATACCATTGGCAGACGTGGCGTTGCGGGAACAATATTTGTCCACAAGATTGCAGGGGCGGCGGCAGAGGCAGGAAAAAAACTGGATGAAGTAAAGCGTATCGCAGAAAAAACGATCGCGAACGTTAAGACGATTGGTTTCGCGCTCAGCTCCTGTACGGTTCCTGCAAAAGGAACGCCAACTTTTGCAATCGAAGACGGGGAAATGGAGTTCGGCGTGGGGATACACGGCGAGCCGGGCATTGAGCGCTGCGCTGCGGAACCATCGGCTAAAACAGCCAAACGGATGTGCGATATGCTGGTAAGCGAGCTGGCGCTGAAAAGCGCAGACGAATGCGCGCTGCTTATAAACGGGCTTGGAGGAACGCCGCTGATGGAGCTGTATATTCTGAACAAGGATATTTATAAAGAGCTTGAAAGCAGGGGAATCACAGTCCACGAAACGTTTGTTGGAAATTATATGACGTCGCTGGATATGGCGGGCGCGTCGGCGTCGCTGCTCAAGCTGGACGATGAATTGAAGAAACTGCTGGACAGCCCGGCAAACACATTGGCCTTGAAATTGTAAGGGGTGGAATGCAACATGAACATTACTGTTATGGATGTAAAAAATGTGATCGCAAAGCTATGCGATATTGTAATCAAAAACGAGGTTTATTTTTGCGAGCTGGATTCGGCTGCGGGAGACGGGGATTTTGGGATGTCGCTTTCCAAGGGTTTTAAGGAAGTGAAAAAGCAGCTCGATGAGATTGAAACAGGGGACGTCAGCCGATTTGTAAAGGGCTGCGCGATGATTATAACCGAATACTGCGGCGGTGCGTCGGGGCCAATCTGGGGATCTGCATTTCGTGCGGCGGCGTTGAGCGTGAAAGGGAAAGAAACAATCCGCGAAACGGATGTGCCGCTGATGCTCCATGCGGCGATCGAAGGGATTCAGAAACGCGGCGGCGCAAAGCTTGGAGATAAAACGCTGCTTGACGCGCTGATTCCTGCGCAGGAGACGATGGAAACCTCCCTTCGGGAAGGCAAACCGTTCCGCGAGGCGGTTGCCGACGCAGCGCAAAGCGCGGAGCAGGGCGCAGAAAATACCAAAAAAATTACAGCAAACAAAGGGCGCGCCTCCTATCTTGGGGAACGCAGCATCAATTACCCGGACGCGGGAGCGGTGGCGATCAGCGTAATTTTTAAGAGCTTTGCATAAAGCGCTTCCCACCAATCATATCTAAGCACAATCATACTATTGCATAACTGGAAAACGCAAAATTGTAGCAAAAAAGGTTCGCTTACAACTACAGTATTCTTCTTGCTACACATTCTGCGGAAAATGGTTCTGAAAATGATGCGGGAAAGGAATTGAAAAAATGAAAACAATCACGGAAGCAAGCAGGGAAATACCGGTCTTATGCGAGACTGACGTCGTCGTCATCGGCGGCGGGGCTGCGGGTATTGGCGCGGCGCTTGGCGCAGGACGGACCGGCGCAAAAACGGTACTGATTGAACGTTTTGGCTGCCTTGGCGGATGCCAGACGCTCACATTCAACGATTCGTTTACATTTATCGACGACAGGATTCAGGGCGGGTTGATACAGGAGATTATCGACAAGCTGCATGCGGGCGGCGCGGTATACAAATCGAGTGTCGGATCGCACAAGGCGCATTGGAGCGCGGATGAAGGCTGCTTTTATTTTGATCCGGAGTATTACAAGATGATGCTGGAAAAAATGATGGGTGAAGCGGGGGTGCAGCTGTTGTATCACGCGTTTGCGGTGGAAGCCATCCATGAAGGGGATGAAATAAAAGGCGTTGTCATAGAAAGCTGGCAGGGGCGGCATGCAATCCTTGCCAAAACGGTGATCGATTGCACGGGCATTGCAGACCTTGCATGGAAGGCGGGCGCGTCGGTTACCGGAGAAGAAGGCTATAAGGATAATAAATACGGCCCCTATAAAGGAATGCACATGGCATTCGGCTATGGATATTTTATCCGCGGGGTAGACTATATGAGATTCAGGAAATTTGCGGAAGAAAACCCGGAGGAATGGGATGACTGGGTGAAGGGCAGGAAGCTTTTCACGCAGGCGAAAAAAGATGGCGAGCTGTATTCGTTCCGCGACAGCTGTATCTTCCAGGAATATGAGGACGGCAGGGTATGGATGCTAAGCCCCGGATATCCGATTGCCAAGGGCAATCATCCGTGGGAGGCGGAGCAAATATCGCTTGCGACAGTGGATATCAGGAAACAGGCGTTTTCCATCCTGAATTTACTCAAAAAGCATGTTCCGGGTTTTGAAAACGCGACCATCGAGCAGACTGCGGCAAAGCTTTTACACAGGGACGGGCACAGGATCGTCGGAAGGTACACGATTACAGAGGATGATATGCGCGGAGGGACGACCTTTGAGGATGCGATCACGTGCTGCAATATGCCGCCGGATCCGTTCTTCCCGGATGGAGGGCATCACTTCAAATTTGATGTGACTCCATATGATATTCCATACCGCAGCCTTGTTTCCAAGGATTTTGGAAACCTGATGGCAGCGGGCGGCGCAAGCTCTATGGACCTCATTACCTGGGCTGCGCTGCGGTATTGCACGCCCAGCGTATGTACGGGCCAGGCCGCGGGCACTGCGGCTGCAATGTCTGCAAAACAAGGCATTATGCCAAGCGAGCTTAATGTAAAAGAATTGCAGAAGGAGCTAAACAGCCAGGGGCTTGTGACGACAAACAAAGACCTGCCCGCTTCCGTAATCGACGAATACGCCAGAAGAGAGCGCGAATGGGGCAACGGATTTGGGATGTAACGGATTTGTTTCGATGATGAAAGGAGTAAGGATATGAAAACTGTGTTTGAAGCTTCCAGGGAAGTACCGGTTTTATATGATACCGATGTAGTTGTGATCGGCGGCGGCCCGGCGGGAATCGGCGCTGCGCTGGCATCTGCCAGGAATGGGGCAAAAACGGTTTTGGTAGAAAAGTATGGATGCCTGGGCGGGAACCAGACGCTGACACACAACGATAATTATACGTTTGTGGACGACCGCATCCAGGGCGGGATTGTACAGGAAATCATAGACCGCCTGAAACAAAATAAAGCGACGTTCAATTCAAGCGTGGGATGCCTGCGCGACAACTGGAGCGTTGGAACGGGCTGTATTTATTTCGACGAGGAGTATTACAAACTAATGCTCGAGGAAATGATGGAGGAAGCGGGCGTAACGCTCGTTTACCACGCGAGCGCCGCAAAGGGGATTGCGGAAGGAAATTCCTTAAAGGGAATTTTCATTGAAACGCACGAGGGCCGTCAGGCGATCCTTGCGGAAACGGTGATCGATTGCACGGGTATCGCGCATATCGCATGGCAGTCCGGAGCCGCGGTGACGGGCGAAGAAGGATATCCCGACGACCGGTTTGGGCCATTCAAGGGAATGCACATGGGATTTGGCTACGGCTTTTGGATGTGCGGCGTCGATTATAAAAAGTTCAGAGAGTTCGCGGAACAGAATGTCGACGAGTGGGACTACTGGGTTAAGGGAAGAAAACTGTTCCTGCAGGAAAAAGAAGCGGGAAGGCTGTATACGCCGCGGAACAGCACCCTGATGATCGAATACGCGAACGGAAGATGCTGGTTTATCGGCGCGTACCAACCCATTGAAAAAGGCAGCCATCCGTGGATGGAAAAAGACCTGAGCGATGCGGAGGTTGATATGAGGAAACAGGCGTGGTCTATCTGGGAAGCTTTCCGGAATAATGTCCCGGGCTTTGAGCACTCCAAGATCGAACAAACGCCTATCCGGCTGCTGCTGCGTGATGGACACAGGATCGTAGGCGAGTACACGATTACGGACGAGGATATGAAGAGCGCTAAGACATTTGACGATGCGATCGCCTGCTGTAATATGCCGCAGGATCCGTTTTTTCCAAACGCCAGCCACCGGTTCATTTACAATATAACGCCGTATGATATCCCATACCGCTCCATGGTGTCAAAGGATTTTGATAATCTCCTTGCCGCCGGCGGATCGGCGTCTATGGATCTCGTTACGTGGGCTGCCCTGCGGTATTGCACGCCGAGCATCTGCACCGGACAGGCGGCGGGAACCGCAGCGGCGCTTGCGAAAAAGCTGGGGACTACCGTGAAGGATATTGACGTGAAGCTGGTGCAGGACGCGCTTCACGAGCAGGGCATGATAACGACCAACAAGCAGCTTTCGCCTGAAGTGGTTGAAGAATACAAGCTGAGGACAAAAACGTGGAACAGGGGGCTGAAGCTGTAACATACGCTGGAAATTCCCGCCATGAAGGGAACGGAAACTAATAGATTTGGAGGAATGTATTGATGATTCTCCGTTTTGAGAATGTAACAAAATATTTCGGCGGATTGGCTGCGGTGAAGGATGTCTCTTTTAACCTGGAGTCAAACCAGATACTGGGACTCATCGGGCCGAACGGTTCAGGAAAAACGACCTGCTTTAACCTGATTACAGGCGTGCACAAGCCGACCAGCGGAAGTATCCTGTTTGAAGACAAGGAAATCAGCGGGCTGCCCTCGCATAAAATCGCGAGGATGGGAGTCGCGCGGACATTCCAGATCAGCAGCGTTTTCCCGGATTTGTCTGCCGTTGAAAACGTCGTGACAGCGCATCATTGCCGGATGAAATCAAATTTTGTCACTGGGCTGTTTGGCATCTGCGGCACGCTCAAAGAAGAAAAACGCGTGCTGGAGCACAGCCGGGAGCTGCTTGGATTTGTCGGGCTGGAAGAAAAGATGGACACCAGGGCGGGTTCGCTTACAAGCGCGGATCAGCGCAGACTGATGATTGCGATTGCAATGGCTACGGAACCAAAGCTGTTGATGCTGGACGAACCGTGCGCGGGTATGATAGAGGACGAACGCGCAGACCTTGTGCAGCTGATACGCAAGGTATGCGACGGAGGCGTGCCGGTTCTTTTGGTGGAGCATCATATGAAGATGATTATGGAGGTATGCCACCATGTAGTCGTGCTCAACCTTGGGCAGAAAATCGCGGAAGGAAGGCCGGAGGAAATACAGAAAAATGAAGCCGTGATCGAGGCGTATCTGGGAAGGAGTGGAAATCATGCTTAAAGTGGAAAATCTCGTGACCTGCTATGGCAGTATTGAGGTGCTGCATGGTTTGAACTTCCATGCGGATACCGGCAAAATAACGGTTTTGATCGGTACAAACGGCGCGGGGAAAACAACGACCATGAAAACGATTATGGGCATGATGCGCGCGAAAAGCGGAAGCATCGAATGGAACGGAACCCAGATCAACAAAATGAAATCGCACGACGTCACAAAGAGCGGCGTATCGCTGTGCCCGGAGGGACGGCAGCTTTTCCCTGAGATGACGGTATATGAAAACCTGATTATGGGCGCATATACACGCACGGACAAAAAAGAGATCGCGGATTCGATCGAGGAAGTGTTTGGATGGTTTCCACGCCTGAAAGACAGGACGGCGCAGCAGGCGGGAACGCTTTCGGGAGGAGAGCAGGAAATGCTTGCAATCGCGCGCGCTCTGATGGCAAGGCCGGAGCTTTTGATGCTCGACGAGCCGTCGTGGGGACTGGCGCCCATCCTCGTGGAAGAGGTTGGAGAAATCATTAAAAATATAAACAGCCGCGGAAAGACGGTATTGCTCGTAGAGCAAAACACACAGATGGCGCTTGATCTGGCTGATTATGTTTATGTGCTTGAGACGGGAAATATTGTGATCGAGGGCACGGCGGAGGAATTATCCAGAGATAAACAGATTCAGGAAACCTACCTGGGAATTTGACGCCATTTCCCTGTGGGGAGAGAAAAAACATTATTAAGGAGGGAAATTATGGATAATGCTATACTTCTTCAGCAGATCGTAAACGGTATCGTCACTGGAAGTATTTACGCCCTGATCGGCATGGGATTATCACAGATCTACGGAGTCCTTGGGATTTCGCACTTTGCACACGGCTCGGTTGTGATGGTTGGAGGGTACATCGGTTATACGTTTGCGAGAATGCTGGGCGTACCGTGGATTGCCGCGGCGCTGATTGCAATCGTGGGATGCGCGCTGCTTGGCATGTTTCTGGAACGGTACTGTTACAGGGTAATCATAAAAGGGCCGCCCATCAATATTTTTATCATGGCATTGGGGCTGCTGTTTATCTTTGAAAACCTTTGCCAGATGATTTGGGGCGCTGATCCGGTTTCGATCCAGGCGGTAGGAAATACGACGCTGCATATCGGGCCGATTGCGATTACATCGTTCCGCTTATACGTAATTATTATCAATTTGGCGCTTATGGGCGTACTTGCATTTATGATGAAGCAAACCAAGCTTGGACGCTCTATCCGTGCAATGGCGCAAAACCGCGAGGCGGCGACAATGGTGGGCGTCAACGTCAATAAGACCAGCGGCGCGGTATTTGCAATCGGAAGCGCGCTTGCAGGGCTGTGCGGTATTTTTGTGACAAGCCTGCTGCAGATGTTTCCCTCCTACGGCGGGGACATCGTTATGAAAGGCTTTGCGGTTATGATACTTGGTGGCCTTGGAAGCATACCGGGCGTGATTATCGGCGGCCTTATTATGGGTATCGTGGAAAGCCTCGGGGCAAGCTTTGTATCGGCTGCGTACAAAGATGCGTTTGGTTTTATCATCATCATCCTGGTGCTTATCTTCAAGCCGAACGGCCTGTTTGGCAAAAGAAGCAGGGCAACCAAATAAATTGGGAAATCTTACGGAACGGCAAAGACGGTTCCGCCGGAAAAGACAGGTTTCTGAAAAGAAAAGAATAAAAGAGGTTAAAAGGAGGAATGAAAAAATGAAAAGCAAGAATTTAAAAGTACTATGCCTGGTGATAGTGATTGCGCTCTTTGCGGTTGCGGCTTTCGGTTGCGGTGCGCCTGCGGCTGACGGCGGCGCGGCAACGTCAGGAGGAGCGGCGGCAGGCGACGGAAGCGGCGCTGCAGCTTCGGAGGGCGGCACAAAAGCAGGTGCAAGCGGGAATAAAGTGCTCAAAATCGGAGTGGACGATTCGCTCACGGGTACGGGCGCGCCATATGGCCTGCCTGCGGCAAACGCCGTAAAGCTGGGAGCATCTGAGGTGAACGCTGAGGGCGGCATCAAGATCGGCGACGAAACATATGACATTGAAGTGATAACGTACGACAACAAGAGCGACGCGACGGAAGGCGTTTCGACGATCCAGAAGCTGATGGATGTGGATAACGTAAATTACGTACTTGGCTGGAGCTCCAGCACTTCAACGATTTCCGCAGCACAGCAGATACCCGGCAAAGAGATCACGATGCTGGTCGGCAATGCACGTTCCCCGCAGATACTGCTGTATTCGCCCGGGAATACCTTCCGCAGCGCGACAGCGAACTGTTATGATCCGATATCCGACTGCCAGTATATCAAAGACAATCTGGGAGTGAGTAAGGTGGCTGTTCTGGCGTTCTTTAACGACACAGGCTACAGCGTACATGCAAATAATGTAATCGACGCGTTCGAAAAGATCGGCGTAGAGGTTGTGGCGCAGGAAACGATGAACGCCGGGGACCTTGACCTTTTGAGCCAGATGACGAACATTGCAAATTCTGGAGCGGACGGCCTTTATATGGCGGGCAATATCGAGGAATCCGCAATGGCGTTGCGCCAGCTGCGCGAGCTCGGTTCCACAATCCCAATGATTACCTATTCCAGCGGCACAGGCCCGCAGTGGCTTGAGACCTGCACGAACGACCAGATGGACGGCAGCTACGCGATCCGCCCGCAGGTTGCGGAAGAAGGCGGTGAAAACGGCGAGCAGTCTGATGCGTTTATCAAAAAATATGAGGAAATGTTTGGCGAAAACCCAAGCCAGACGGCGACGAACGGTTACGACAATTTCTGGATTCTGATGGCAGCGCTGCAAAAAGCGGGCACAACGGAGTGGGAGTCTGTAAACAACGCAATGAAGGAACTGAAGGTGGAGGATCTTGATCCGCGGGTGATCATCGAATATACGCCACTTGACGGCGGATTGCTGTTTGACGACCTTGGACAGGCGTATCATCCGTACACGGTTTCCAAGTGGAGCATGGATGAACAGAACTGGGCTTATGAAGACACCATCGGCAAGGATATCGGACCGGATTTCCTGCATAATTACCTCAAAGAGTATTGCGAGCAGGAAGGGATCGAGTTTCCGGGAAAATAAGTAAAATGGCGCTTGCCTGCGGGGGCTTACGGGCCCCCGCAAAAAGCAGGCTGGATAAAAATTGCTTTAGACCAATACGGGGGCGGTGAAGCCGTGAACATAATTCGGGAAGCGGAAAAAAACGCCATTGCTGTGCGACGGCCACCGTACCGTAGGCAAGTATACGCTGCGGGAGGACGATATATATGGAACGAGGACGTTCGAGGATTCTATCTGGACGCCGTTTCCGGATGGCCCCCACCATTTTAAATTCAACGTACCGCCATACGATATTCCATACCGGCGTATTGTTTTCTGTGATTTGACAATCTTTTGGCGGCAGGGGATGGCAGGCCGCGCCGGAGGCGGCTGCAGAATATGCGCGCCGTGCAAAAGAATGGGGCGACGGCTTTCGAATCAGCGAATAACCGGCGCTTTGGCATAGCTGCTTTTCTGCAAAAGCGGCGGCATGGGTATTTATAATCCCATACGGCTTTATTGAGCAAGGAAATCGTGCGGCCTTTGAACGCTGCGCCGCAATGTATCATAAGGAAGGAGAAGTTTCTATGTTGAAAAAATCGAAAAAAAGATCGATGATCATGGGCGCTGTTGCAGCCGCCGTATTGCTGGTCATGATCTTTTTGCCGCAGATTGTCACAACATCCTATTATCTTCATCTGATCATCGTAACGCTGATCTGGATTGTTATGACGTCCGGCCTTAATATCATCCAGGGGTATGCGGGGTATGTATCCATGTGCCAGGTGGCTTTCTATGGAATCGGCGCGTATGTATCCGGACTGCTGATGTCCAAGCTGGGGCTGTCTATGCCCGTGGGCCTTTTGATGGCTGTTGCAATCGGACTCGTTGTGGGAGCGGTGATCGGGATTCCGTCCCTGCGGACGAAGGGGCATTATTTTTCAATCGTTACACTGGCATTTACAATGCTGGTATTTACGATCATGAAAGGCTGGCACGAGGTAACCGGGGGAATACAGGGATTTTCTATCCCTCCGCTCAAAGGTGATTTTTTTGGACTGCCGCTTTCCTCAAGGGAAGGGTATTTCTACATTGTTCTGATAGCGGCGGTGCTGACTTTGCTTTTTGTGTACCGGTTGTTTAAATCAAAAACGGGCCGCGCGATTGTTACGCTGCGTGAAAATGAAGACCTCGCAAAAGCTGTGGGCATCAATGCGACGGGCACAAAGCTTCTGGCGTTTGAGCTGAGCGCTGTGCTGGGCTGCGTGGGTGGGGTGCTTTACGCACACTATATGAATTTTGTGAATCCGACCACCTTTGCAGCGGGAATTGGAATGAATGCGATTTTAGCAGTGATGATCGGAGGCTGCGGAACGGTGATCGGGCCGATTGTCGGTTCTGTTGTGGTAACGTTTTTGCCGGAGCTGCTTCGTACGGCGGAGCTCTACAGGCAGCTGGTGTTTGGCATCCTCGTATTGCTGATCGTATTCGTACTTCCAAACGGCGTGATGCAGCCGATTGTAAAAGGATTCAAGAAGCTGTTCAGTAAAATGACGGGAAAACATAACCGGAAGGCCGAAAGCCAGATGGAATGAGATGCAAGGCGATATCAATATTTTGGAAATGAAAAAGCCTCCAGGGTATTGGTGCATCCGTCTGTAAAGGGACGGGCATATACCTCAAAACCCGCTTACCGCATACCGATGAGCGGGTTTTTATTGATATTGACGTGGAAAGAAAGGAAACAAACAAATGCAGGATGTTTATATTTTAGGCTGCGTACGTACTGCTGTAGGAACATTTGGAGGGACGCTGAAAGACGTCGGCGCGGTGACGCTTGGCTCAGTTGTATTGGGTGAGGCGTGTAAACGGGCGGGCGTGGACGCGAGGCTCGTGGATTATGTATTGATGGGCAATGTCCTGCAAGCAGGGCTTGGGCAGAACCCGGCGCGCCAGGCGGCTCTCATTGCGGGAATCCCAAAGGAGACTCCCGCAATGACGATCAATAAGGTATGCGGATCGGGGCTTAACGCGGTGAACCTCGCGGCGGCATTGATCCGGTCCGGGCAGGTGGAATGTGTAGCGGCGGGCGGGATGGAAAACATGTCGCGGGCGCCCCACACGCTGGAGCTGCGGTGGGGACAGAAAATGGGAAACGTACAGGCGGCGGATTCCATGATACACGAGGGATTGTGGGATGCGTTTTACGATTACCACATGGGAATTACGGCGGAAAATGTTGCGGCGCAGTATGGAGTCACGCGGGAAATGCAGGATGCTTTTGCTTTGCAATCACAGGGAAAAGCACTGCGCGCAAGGAAAGAGGGACGGTTTCGGGATGAAATTGCTATCGTAGAGGTGCCGCAGAAAAAAGGCGGCGTATTGCACTTTGCCGAGGACGAGCACATTCGCGACACGTCGATGCAGGCGCTTATGGGGCTGCGGCCTGCCTTCCTTGACGGGGGAACCGTAACGGCGGGAAATTCTTCTGGCATTAACGACGGCGCGGCAGCCATGCTGGTGGCGTCCGGGCGCTTTTTGAAAAAGCATGGATTCAGAGCGCAGGCAAAATGGCTGGGCGCCGCATCGTGCGGCGTGGATCCGGCAGTTATGGGAACAGGGCCGATTCCGTCGGTGAAAAAGGCGCTTGGAGATGCAGGGCTGACGATTGAGGAGATGGACCTTGTGGAAGCGAACGAGGCGTTTGCGTCACAGGCGATCGCCGTTATGCAGGGGATCGGGGCAAAAGAGGAGCGCGTCAATGTAAACGGGGGCGCAATCGCTCTTGGACACCCGATCGGCGCGTCCGGGGCACGCATCGCCGTGACGCTCCTTCACGAGCTGCAAAAGAGGGACGGCAGGTACGGACTCGCAACTCTTTGCATCGGCGGAGGCATGGGAGAAGCGACGATTTTTGAACGGGACGGTTTTTGCAGGTGAAGAAGATGGAAACGATTCGGATAGAGCAAAAAGAGGATATTGTGGTGATAAAGCTCAACCGCCCGGGGCAGCGCAACGCACTCAACCGACGGATGCTCGTGGAGCTTCGGGAGGCGGTTTCTATGCTGCGGGAAAAGAAAGACATGAGGTGCGCTATTGTTACCGGCAGCAGTGAGGGAAAGGCGTTTGCCGCAGGCGCCGATATTTCTGAGATGCAGCAAATGACCTTCCGGGAGGCAGAGGATTTCGCGCGGTTTGGATGTGAAACGTTCCGGATGCTGGAAGAGCTGGAACAGCCGGTGATAGCGGCCATAAACGGGTATGCGCTCGGCGGAGGGCTGGAGCTTGCGCTTGCCTGTGACCTGCGCGTGGCCTGTACGACAGCTATGCTGGGGTTGCCGGAGACGACGCTTGGCATTATGCCCGGCTTTGGAGGCGCGGGAAGGCTTAAGGAGCTGATTGGCTACGCAAACGCAGCGGAGCTTATTTTTACAGGCAAGCAGGTTGAAGCATGTAAAGCACGCGAGCTTGGATTGCTCAACGCGGTCTGGGAAACGGAAACATTTTGGAAAAATACGGTGCAGCTTGCGCAGGAGGTGTGCGCGAATGCGCCATATGGCGTCAGGAATGCAAAAAAAGCGATGAAAAAAACAAAAGGGGACGAACTGGAAACACTATATTTTGCCCGGTTGTTTTTGACAAAGGATCAGAAAACCGGCATGGAAAATTTTGTGAAAAAGCAAAAGACAAAGCATTTTTGGGGAGAATAAGCAATGGAAAAAATATCGGTGATTGGCGCGGGAACGATGGGAGCATCGATTGCGCAGGTATTTGCGACGGCAGGATACCGTGTCGTATTGGCGGACACAGGTCTTGAGCAGGTGCGAAAAGGAAAAAATATGATTTCCTCGTCTTTGCAGTATTTGGCGAACAAAGAAAAAATAACGCAGGAGCAAAGGGACGCGATATTGAACAGGATCGAGATTACGGACAGGCTTTGCGAATGCGCCCAAAGCGGACTTGTGGTGGAAGCGGTTTACGAGGACGTCCTCGCCAAGCAGGAGATTTTCAAACAGTTGGAACAAATCGTCGACAAGGACGCGATCCTTGCGACAAATACGTCGTCTATTTCCGTTACGCAAATTGGCAGCGTATTAAAGCACAGGGAACGGTTTGCGGGAATGCACTTTTTTAATCCGGCGCACAGGATGAAGCTGGTCGAGGTTGTGGGCGGCGCGCATACGGATATGGAGGTGGTCAGCTGCATCATACAGATTGCCGAAGAGATCGGGAAAACGCCCGTATATGTAAAGGAAAGCGCCGGATTTGTGGTGAACCGCATACTGATTCCCATGATTAATGAAGCGATAGGCGTTTATGCGGAAGGCGTTGCACAGGCGCAGGATATTGATACGGCGATGAAGCTTGGGGCAAACCACCCGCTTGGACCACTTGCGCTGGGAGACATGATTGGCCTTGACGTGGTGCTGGCCATCATGCAGGTATTGCAGGAGGAAACGGGGGAAGACAAATACAGGCCGCATCCGCTGCTCAAAAAAATGGTGCGCGGCGGCCTGCTTGGTAAAAAATCCGGCGCGGGATTTTACACCTATTAAGGCATGTAGGCTGTCTGGATTGCCACGAAGAGGTAAGCGGCTGGTTTACCCGCCCGGGAGAAAAACGGGCCTGCGGGAAAATTTCCCATTGCAGGCCCGTTTTTTTATCTGGTTTTGGTATGCGAATTTATACGAGCCGCCTAATGGACTCGCGCTCGATAATGCGGTCGGACTTGATGACCACGCTATGCGCGGGCTTGTGATTGATCAGGTCTACGAGCAGGTCGATTGCCTGCGCGCCCATCGCGCATTTATCATAGGTTACGGTTGTAAGCTGTGGCCGGACGTACTGGGAAATGATGATATCGTCCATCGCAATGAAGGAAAAATCGTCCGGAACACGGTAACCCATTTCCATGGCGGCGTTCATGGCGGCGATTGCATAGATGTCGCCCGCGCAGAAAAATGCCGTGGGAAGGTCGTCCCTGTTTTCCTCCAAAAATTTTTTCATAAGCTCGTAAGCGGATTTTTCGTTATAGGCGTCGCGTATCAGGTAGGATGGCGAGACGGACAGACCGTGGCCCGCCACGGCGCGCATAAAGCCGGAAGAGACCTGCAGGTAAAATTCCGGCAAAAAGCTGGAGCAGAGCAGCGCTATTTTCCGGTGGCCGTTTTCAATCAGCTTTTCCGTTGCGACAAAGGTGCTCAGCTCGCAGTCCGTATCGACAGTGATATGCCTGCCGGCCTGGGAATGCGTATCCACAAGCACATAGGGGATTTCCTGCTCGTCGAAATAGCGCAATAGCTGCTCAGGCGTATCCTGGAAGAAGATCACGCCGTCCGTATCGCCGCCCGCGATACTGGAGGAAAAGTTCCGGCCCTCCGGAAATTGCTCCGGAAATTCAGAAATCATAACATTATACCCATGCTCCATACCGCGCTGCAGCACGCCTTTTAGTACGTCAAGGTAAAAAAGGTCGGCAAACGGCGACGATTTTTTGGTGATTGCAAGGCAGATATTAAAGCTCTTCTTAAAATAAAGCCTCCTCGCGTTTTTATCAGGAGTGTAATTGGTGGCCTTTATGATGTTCTCCACCCGCTGACGCGTCTTTTCGCTGACGCCTTCCTTGTTATTGAGGACAAAGGATACTGCGGTAGGCGATACGCCTGCCATTTTTGCAATCTCCTTGACGGTCATCTTTGCTTTCATACCAGGGCTCCTATGCAGTCTGAATTTATTATATCCATTATATCATATGCCGTGCAGGATACAACTAAAATCGCATCAAAGAAAAGAAAAAACTAAACCGTATTAGTATTTTTGAAAAAAAAGTATTGACGCATACGGATTTTTTTGCTACCATACAGATAATCAAAGATAAATTTTACATAAAATCATGAAAAACAAAGAATAGCACAGGACGGGCGCATCCAGAACAAATCGCGCAAAACTTCATTGGATTCTCAACAAAACTAAAACGGTTTATAAACTAAAACGACAAGGCTTTTTCGAAACTGCAAATTACAAAAATAAAAAATATGAACGGGCGCATTGTATCCATTTGGCTGCAATGGGCTTGTCATACATAGCATTCGCTGTCTATGCGCATCGAGCGGGATAGCGTAACGCAATCAAAGGGCAAGGGAGGATTTGTGAAATGCCATTATACGAAGGAAGGCAGAATGTAGAAAATCATATCAAAGTGTCGGAGGATACGAAAAATGCAATCGTATTCGGGCCGGAGGGAGTTTTCGCGCAGATGGCGCAGGCCATTGGCACGGCAAGCGGCGCGGTTGCGCTTGACGGCTGGTACGGCGTGGATTTTGACGCCGTGGTGGAAGGAATCAAAAAGGCGGGGGCGGGCGCGGAGTTTGTAAATATTAACGATGTTTTCCTGCCTATGGACGAGATCATGGACTACAAGCAGGAGTTTATTACGGACGATCCGGGTTTTGGATATTGTAACCTTGACGGAAGGATATCGGACCTGATGGACGCACAAAAGCTCGAGGCGCTAAGGAAACGGCTGAAAAGCGGCGTTGTGGTATATGGCTACGGCGCGGCGGTTCCGGAGCTTTTTTCGGATTACGACATCACTTATTATCTGGATAAAACGCGCCAGCCGCTTTTGTGGCAGATGTGGGACGGAAAGCTTGTGCCCTTTGCCTGCGATGCGCCGAGGAAAGAGTATGACTGGAAGGAATACTATTACTGCGATTACTATTTGCTGCATTTCCAGAAGCATTTCCTGATCGACAAAATGGATTATTATGTGGAAGCGGTTAAGACTGAAGATTTGAAGGTCATACCACGCAACGCGTACGACGAAATCATCAAAACAATGCTCGACTATCCTGTCAAGGAAGTTGAAATCTACCAGCCGGGCCCGTGGGGCGCATACCGTTACAAGGATTTTTGGGAAATCGAAGGCTTGGAATGCAACGCATGGAACGAGGTAGCGGGGCCGGAGCTCAGCATTTTGATCGATATTGGAGCGGAGCAGATGATCAACCTTCCGTTTGTCAACCTGATGCAGTATCCGCAGCGCCTTGTGGGAAGCTATGTACATGAAAAATATCCGCACCTGTTCCCGCTGGACGCGTGGCTGGACGACGGGTATTTTCCGGAGAAAACGCCGGCAGAACGCATTTCCATGCCGATTCACACCCATCCGGGTACGGATTATGTGAAAACACATTTTAACGAACCGCTTGGCCGGTATGAGACCTACTATATTGCGGAAGCATATGAGGGCGCAAACACATGGATGGGATTTTATAACGATGCGGACCTTGAACAGTGGGAGAAGAAGTGCCGCGAATCAAACAACCTGAAGGAGATCGGGGACTGGAAGGACTATGTGTGCAACTGGGAATCGCGCGAGGGAGACCTGTACCTGATACCGCCGGGAACCGACCACGGCCACGGCGGAAACCAGATGGTACTCGAGCTGGATACATGCCCGTCGATTGCGGGCACGGAATACTCCTTCTTTTCTTACGATTTTGCGCGTAATTCGTGGGACGACAATACCAAAACCATGACAGGCAAACCGCTCAAAATGCACATGGACCATTCGTTTAACGTATCCAAATTCCGCAGGGAGGATTACGTGGATGAGAAGCTGCGCGCCAGGCCGTCGGTGATGAAATGGACAAAGGACTATTTTATTGAACGCTATTCCTCCGTGCCGGAGATGCCGTTTGAAATCGAGCGCATCCACTACAGCAAAAAAGGCGAATATGACACGCAGGGGAAATTCTGCCATATCGTTACGCTTACGGTAGGGAAAAATGCAAAAATTTATTCCAGGAAAAATCCGGAGCGCTGCACCACGATCAATCTCTTCCAGGCGGCGGTGATCCCCGCGGATTTTGGGGAATATGCGGTGGAATCAGAGACGGGCGAGGGCCGCAATACAATCACCCTGGTTCGCTGGAAAAAGGGATAACGCGCCGCTGTACACTGGAGAATGACGAAAAACAGGATTACGGCTGCCCGGTGAAATTCCGGGCAGAAAAATAAAAGGGCAATGATATACCAAAAATGTAAGGGGATGAAAAAGATGAAAAAAAGTATGATGTTTATTGTAACTCTGGTGATTGCAGGACTGCTGCTGGTTTCGTGCGGGGCTCCTGCGGGGACAGCCACCGGCGCAGATGCGCCGGGCGATAAAACAACCGCTGCGGGCGGGGAGGACGAGCTTAATATTCTTTGCTTCCAGGGATATGCCGAAGATGGCTGGCTAAAGCCGTTTGAAGAGAAATACGGCTGCAAGGTAAACGCCACCTATGCCGGCACAGTGGAAGAAATGTTCACCAAAGCAATGGCGGGCGGAGCGGAATACGACCTGATCTCGATTGACTGCGGCAGCCTGCAACGGTATTACGACCAGGGGCTTATTCAGGAGATCGACCAGAACAAGATCGCAAATTATGATAAGCTGAGCCAATTTTTCAAGGACGCTGATTACAAAATGATCGATGGAAAAATGTACCACATACCGATGTGCTGGGGCTCGAACAACATCGTATACAACAAAGCGGAAATGCCGGAGCTCCCCCAAAGCTGGAGCGTACTTTGGGATCCGCAGTATAAAGGCCAGGTTTCGATTACGGATGAAGGCAACAACAATATTGTAGTCGTATCGATGGCGCTTGGGTTTGAGGATCCGTTCAACCTGACGGACGAACAATTTGCTCAGGTAAAGGAAAAGCTGACGGAGATTGCAAAAAATTGCAGAACCTTTACAAACGGTATCGACAATGAATTCCAGCTCCTGTCCACAGGAGAAACAAACGCTTCTATTTCAAGCTATGACTCCGGACTGATCCTGAAGCTGCGCGACGAAGCGCAGATGGACGTGGGAAGAATGATGCCCAAGGAAGGAATTTACGTATGGATCGACGGCTGGGCAATGCTTAAGGACGCGGCGCACCCGGACCTTGCAGAAAAATGGATGGACTGGATGCTGTCCGATGAAAACCAGCAGGCGCTTGCGGGCGCGGTCAGCTATGGGGCGGTGACGCCGTCGGCCAAAGACGCGCTCGATCCGGATGTGGTATCCATGTGCTCGTACGATAATATTGACAACATAAAGGTTCCGGTATTTATCCTGAAGACGCCGGAGGACTTTGAAAAACGTACGGAGCTTTGGAACGAGATCAAGGCGGAAATCCAATAAACCAATAGCATAAGGGGGGAGCGCAAAGCCTTTTGCGGCTCCCTCCAAAATTTGGACAGGGGGCAGGAGAGGCAAAATGATAAAACAAAAATCAAACCAGGCTGTAATGGACGGCGAATATGAAATCAGGCTCGACCATATCAACAAAACCTATGGAAACTTTACGGCGGTGAAGGACAGCTCGTTTGGAATCAGGCATGGCGAATTTTTTTCGCTGCTTGGGCCTTCCGGCTGTGGAAAAACCACAACTCTTCGGATGATATCGGGGCTGGAGAACCCCACAAGGGGCAAAATATATCTTGCGGGTGCGGATGTTACGAATGTGCCGTCCCACCTGCGTAATGTGAATACGGTATTTCAGGACTATGCGCTGTTCCCGCACATGAATATTTACAAAAATGTGTATTTTCCACTGAAGATGCGAAATATCCGTCAAACGGATGCAGATCCGATGATACGCGAGATATTGGAGCTTGTGGAGATGCAGGATTTTGCGGAGCGGTTGCCCCAACAGCTTTCCGGAGGGCAGCGCCAGCGTATAGCGCTTGCCCGGTCGCTTGTAAACCGTCCGCGCGCCCTGCTTTTGGATGAACCGCTCGGCGCGCTGGACTTTAAGCTGAGACTTGCGATGCAGACGGTGCTCAAGGATATCCAGAAAAATGTTGATATCACGTTCGTTTATGTCACGCACGACCAGACAGAGGCAATTACAATGTCGGACCGCATTTGCGTTATGAAGAACGGACTGATTCATCAAATCGATACGCCGACGGAAATATACAATCATCCGGCTACCAAATTTGTCGCAAATTTTATTGGGGAAATGAATTTCCTGGACGGAACGGTCGAAGAACTGGCGGGAGGCCAGGCGCGGGTTGCAACAGGCGCGGCCTCGGTATACGTGCCGGCAGGGCAAGGTTTTTGCGTGGGAGACCGCGTATGCGTAGGGTTCAGGCCGGAGCGCCTTTTTATCGGGGAGGAGCGCAGCGCCAATGCCAACGTTCTTTCCGGCGTTATCTCACGGATTGTGTTCCGCGGAAATGATTTTGACCTCGCGGTCAAAATCGGCGAAAACACGATACGGTATACGGAGAGCACCATCAACTATAAGCCAAGAACCGAAGGCGAAGGCATAAGGCTTTACTTTTATCCGCAGGACGCGGTGATTTTCCCAAGCGGCGAAGAGAAAGGAGAAGGCCATGAAAAGCTCGAAACAGCCTGAGAGGATGGTTCTCGAAAACAATGGCAATCCGGGCCGGTTCAAGCGGTTTTTAATGGGCGTGCCGATTTCCGCATGGATGATTCTTTTTGTGCTGTTGCCGCTTTTTATAGCGCTGCGGTACAGCTTCTATCTCAAGGTGGGCGGGCAGATCGACCAGTCCGCATTCTCCGCTGACAATTATATTGAATTTTTTACCAATCCGATCTACATTCCGATTTTTATCAAAACATTGCTGTACTCCCTGCTTGTGGCGGGAATCGCCCTTGGACTCGGATACCCGCTTGCCTATTTTGTATCGCGTAAAATGAAGCGTTTCCGAAACCAGGCGTACCTTATGGTGCTTGTGCCGCTCTGGGTAAGCTATCTTGTGCGGATTATTGCATGGCGCACGATCCTTGGCAAGGTGGGGCTTATCAACTCGGTTTTGATGGGGCTCGGAATTGTTCAGGAGCCTGTTTCGTGGCTGATTTACAGCCCGTTCGCCGTGGTGATTACGCTTGTGCACCTGACGCTGCCGTTTGTGTTTATTCCAATCTTCAATTCTCTGGAAAAAATTCCCAAAAACCTGCTTTCCGCTGCGTCTGACCTTGGAGCAAACAGCAGGCGGACGTTTACAAACGTCATTTTCCCGCTGTCGCTGCCCGGGGTGCTCAACGGTTTCACCATGGCGTTTGTCATCGCGCTTGGCGATTATATTATTCCAAAGCAGCTGGGAGGTACGTCTATGACCATGATGGGAAGCCTCATCGCGGACCAGTTTGGCAATGCGTATAACTGGCCGCTTGGCAGCGCGCTTGGGTTTATCCTGTTTACGGTGGCGATCGTGATTCTGGCGTTGTCTACAAAACTGACGAAATCGGAGGGGAATCTGGAATGAAAAACGAACTTGCCATTGCCGCTCCGGCACAAAAAAAGAAAAAACCGGTTGGACTCGCCATCTATAGCATTGTGATTTTTGCGTTCCTGTACCTGCCGCTCGTGGTGGTGGTGCTGTTTTCCTTCAGCAGCTCTACGGCGAGCGTCGATTTCAGCAAAATGACGCTGGATTGGTATACCCAGGTATTCCAGAATGAAAAGATACTGAGCGCGTTGCAAAACTCGTTGTTCGTATCCTGCGTGGCTGTCGCTTTTGCCGTAGTGGTGGGTACTGCGGGCGCGGTATTCCTGAACAGGGTAAGGTTCCGCGGGCAGAATGCGTTTCGCACCGTGGCAAACCTGCCGATTATCCTGCCGGGAATCATTGTCGGTATTTCGATTTTACTGATGTTTTCAAGCGTGGGGATGAAGCTAAGCCTGTGGACTGTTCTTTTCGGCCACATGACCTTTACGACGGCGCAGGTGCTGATGCAGGTGTACGCGCGTCTGCAAAGGCTTTCGCCAAACCTGGAAAAGGCGGCCACCGATCTTGGGGCAACGCCCATGAAGGCGTTCTTTTATGTAACGCTGCCTATGATCAAGCGCGCGATCATAGGGGGAGCGCTGCTTGCGTTTACAATGTCGTTTGACGAGATCATCATTACGTATTTCCTGACAAGTACGGAATCGACATTGCCGGTGTTTATTTACAGCTCGATCCGCTTTGGCATTTCGCCGGAAATTTATGCGATATCCACGGTGGTATTGCTCATCTCTATTGTGCTCATCATATTTATGGCGAAATATACCGGAACGGAGGACGACCAGCTGGTCGTCTGAACGGGATTGGCCTCTTGTGATGTGGGTTAAGCCCCATAAAAGCATCCAAAAAGCAGTTTTCCTAAAACAGGAAGCTGCTTTTTTGGATGGAATAAGATGGCGTCGATGGGAAACGCTAAGCGGTTTTTTTAAAATCCTGACACAAAAAAGGCGGCTATGCCGCCTTTTCAAACGCATAATCCCGGCTGGCCGAATCTTCACATAAACACGTGCATATAGATTCTCCACTCCGCATAGCGGATGATTCAGCGGGGATATGAGTGCTAATATCATAACCGCGAAAAAAGAATTCCTAACATTAAAATAAAAAAAATCCTGTAAGGAAAAAACAGGTAACATTTCTGAAAGAGAAAGAGCCTTCTGCAGAAGGCCCTATTACGGAAGAAAAATGAAAAAAATTATCGTAACGTAAAAACGGTGTTGTTTGTCTGCTGCCCTCCTAAAAAAATTTGCCTTTGGAGGGCAAAAGCGCAGTGCTTATGATGTAATTTTAACAGGAGACTGGTTTGGAAAGCGTTAAGAAAAATCAAAAAAACCGCTAAAATGTGTGGAATTCAAAAATTAAGGATATTTTTACCTGAATTGTGATTATATTAATACGAAGTAACGAAGATTGGTGTATGTGAATTGGGGAATGATCACGAAAACAATTTTTCTAAAGACATATTGACATATCCTGAATCATATCAAAACGTCTGAGCAAGGCCTATGGGGGAGGCTAAGGAATGGACAAGCAGGATTCATTGAAAACGATATTAAATCATTTATTGGATACAGCCGTCTATGTCATCCGGCAGGACAGCCACGGTATTTTATATTTCAATGACCGTGTGAAAACCGTCACGCCGGATATCGCGCTGGGGCAGGTTTGCCATGATGTTTGGGAAGGCTCTTGTGAGAATTGCCCGCTGAAGACAATGGATGGAAAGCAGAGCAATACCACCCTCAGCTTTGACGATCCTTTTGGAGAAGTTGTCAGTATCACGGCGACAGAAATGATGTGGGAGGAGGATATTCCCGCATACGTGATATCGGTCACTCCACAGGTGAAAACGAAAAAAGAGCAGGAACTGGAGCTTGCGTGTAAACAGCTTGTCGGCGTAACGGCACAGATGTATCCGGTTGTGCTTTCTATCAACCTGACAAAAAATACTTATAATATCATAGAATACAGGGACGGCACGGCAACAAACAGGGAAAACCTTAAGGACGTTGACGCGCTGGTTGAAAATGCAATCCGTACCATTCATGTTGATTTCAGGGAAGAGTTCAGGAGAAGGTTTCGCAGGAAAGCTATTATCGAAGCCTTCCATGCCGGCAAAACCGAAATTTATATGGAGCATAAGCAGCTTGGAGCAGACGGGGTTTACCATTGGACGTGCACCCATGTGCTTAAAACAGAAAACCCATACGATGACGATATTCTGGAACTTACGCTGCATAAGAATATAGACGCGCAAAAGCGTATCGAGGAACAACTTCAGAATGCGCTTGATTTTGCGTGTGAAAGTGCGGGAGGAATTACCGGAAAATATCTTGTGACGGATCATGAGATATATACGCTGGAGATGAGCCGGAAATACGTAGATTATTTTGGTAAAAAATCTGCCGGCTATGCTGGCGGTATCTTAAAAGCGGTTCCTAAATGGGCGAAAAGGTATTTACACCGATTTTCCGATGCGGCAAAGAAAAGGGAAACTGTGTTTTTTGAGTTCCCGTACAAAAAAAACGGCGGGGACGTTTGGTTGCAGATGCAGGCGTCATGTGTGGGAGAGCAGGACGGCTGGCCTGTATATTTTGGAACGATTATGGATATTTCGGCGCGCAAGCAGCTGGAGCTTGAGCGTGAAGCAACGTATAACAGCCTGCCCGGTGGAATCGCAAAAATTGTAATTGACGACCAGTTTACGCTGGAAGAGGCAAACAATACATTTTACAGAATGCTGGGCATGAGCGAACAGGATTTTAAGGACGGATACTTATGCCACGTGTACGAGGAGGACAGGGCAGAACTGGAAGCCACCGTGCGCGAGCAGGTGGAAAAGAAAAAATCAATTTTTGTCGAATACCGGATTCCAGACGCAACGGGCGAAATTTTATGGGTTCACGTAGAAGGAAGACGAATTGGCCGGAAAGGCAGGTATCCGGTTTACCTTACGGTTGTAATCAATATTACCGAACAAAAACGCGCACAGCTCGAACTGGAAAAAGAGCAGCTTAAATACCGCGTTGCCATCGAAACCTCGGCGGACGTGCTCTTTGAATATGTTGCGGAAACAGATACGTTTTACTCATATGAAAGCAACGAATACCCGGATGGCAGCGTGAGGACTGAAAAGAGAGTAATAGAGCATTATTTGAGGGACCTCGATAAGCTGGACATCATCTATCCGGACGATTTGAAAAATGTGCGCCGGATTATGCACGGCGGCGCGCACCGTATGGAAATCAGGTTGCGCAGGTCAGACGACCATAAATTTGCCTGGTTCTTTTTCCAGGGCGACGCGCTCCGCGAAAAAGGCAGGATAGTCCGTGTGATTGGAACGCTCAGGGACATCAGCCAGAGCAAAGAAAACGACGACCGGCGCGCTTATTTGCAGGAAATATGTAATTTTGTATGCAACAAGGATTACCAGCTTCTGGCGACGATTGATCTTCAAAGCGGGCATTATCATTGCGCCTTTCTGCCGGAGGGCGGCCCTTATTCGCGCGCGCCAAGGGACGGGTATTTTCAGGACGAGAGCGATTTGTTCGTCGGCAACAGCGTATATGAAGAAGACAAGGCCATGGCGCTTGAAGCGTTTCGCTTAGAGAATATTTTAGCGCATCTTGACGCCGGAGAACGGGAATATAGTATTTACTACAGGGTGATCGAGCATGACGGCAGCGTCCGCTGGAAGAGCCTGGTGTTTTCCTATTTTGGCAGCGACACATCTACGCTGCTGGCGGCGGCGCGGGATATCCAGGCGATTCAGGATACAAAATTAAAGGAACGGATCGCGAACCAGACGCTCGAAGTGGCGCTTGAACGTATTTATGACAAGGTAATGTACCTGAACCTCAGCCAGAAAAGGATTGAATTTATCAGGAGCCGGGGTACGTACGACTACTTAAAGAATCCGGAAGAGATGGAATTTGAAACGGATGTGCTGCCCAAAGTCCACCCTGCGGACAGGCAGGAGCTTTTCGAGAAGACAAGCAGGGATGCGCTTTTGGAGATGTTTGCGAAAGGGGAAAGTTCCGTATATGTGGAATCGCGCCGGATTGCAAAAGACGGGGAATATCATTGGACAGCGGTAAACGTCGTTAGAATGGAGGACAGCGAGGACGGAAACATCATGGCGATGCTGCTTATTTCGACGATCGACGAGCGAAAGCTGATGGAGCAGGAACGTGAAGAATTTGCCGCCGGCGTAGCAACCCTGTTTGAAGAGTCTGTGACGGTCAATGCCACGAAGGGCACTTATATATTGCGAAGGCTGCAGGATTCGTGGGACGATTTCAGCGAGCAGGGCGTTTATGAAAGCGATTTTGAAGATTATTGCGAGGGAAAGGTGCACCCGGAGGACAGGGGAGCGTTTCGGCAGGTGTTTTCGCTCGACGCAATCCGCGTCCAGCTAAAGGAGGGAATCGGGAAAGTACGGCGCGAGTTCCGGTTTCTTACCGGCGAAGGTTACCGTTGGATGGAAATGATTGCGGTTCCGGTACAAAATACGATTAACGAAGATGGTAAGGCGATCCTCATTTACCGCGATATCCATGCACTGAAAATCGCGCAGGAAGAACAAAAAACAGCAAACAGGCGTTTTTCGGTAGCTGTCAGCAGCCTTTACGACGTGATTTTTGAGGGAGACCTTGCCACGGGAAAGATGTATATCTGGCAAAACGATGGGGACATACTCAAAAAGGTGCCCGCAAGCTTCACCCTGGACCAGTATTTTGAAAAAATGGAGTGGGAAACAATTCATCCGGATTATCGTGCGGATTACAGGAAAGCGTTTCGTGCGGCGGCGCTTGTGCGCGCGTTTGAAAACGGGCAGCACGAGGTTTATCTGGAAGCGCCCCGCAGGATGGAGGACGGGAGTTACCGCTGGTATTCCATGCAGGCGCAGTTTGTGATGCGCGATGCCGGAGGCTTCCGTGTGATGCTTTATTTAAAAGACCTTGACGACGTTAAAAAAGAAGAGGAAAGCAAACGCAACGCGCTCATGGACGCCCTTGCAATCGCAAAAGAGGCAAACAATGCCAAAACAGATTTCCTTTCCAGAATGTCGCACGATATCCGAACGCCCATGAATGCGATTATTGGCATGACGCACCTTGCAAAAGTGGATGTGACGGATACGGCAAAGGTAGAGGAATGCCTTGGGCAAATCGACGTTTCAGCAAAATTTTTGTTATCCCTGATCAACGATATCCTCGACATGTCGAAAATCGAAAGCGGCAAGATGGCAATCGTCAGGAAACGGTTCAGGTTTGGCGATTTGATCAATGGAATTTGCGCGGTGATGGAAGCGCAGGCAATACAGAGGAACCAAACGCTGACGGTATTGGTGGACGAACAGGTCGAAAAAACATATATTGGCGATCAACTGCGCCTGAATCAGGTGCTGATGAACCTGCTTTCCAACGCCCTTAAATATACGCACCGCGGCGGCCGCATTGCATTGCGTGTAAAAGTACTTTCCGAGGATAAGGAAACCTCGATGCTGTGTTTCGAGGTGGAAGACAATGGGATTGGAATGTCAAAGGAGTTTTTGGAAAGGCTCTACCATCCATTTGAACAGGAGGACGAGAGCGGAGGGCGTGTTTTTGAAGGGACGGGGCTTGGACTGTCGATTACGGAAAATCTGGTACACCTGATGAACGGGCATATTTATGTTCAGAGCGAACGGGGTAAGGGAAGTTTATTTATGGTGAATCTGCCGCTTGGCCGCACAGAGCAAAAGGAAGCAAACGAAACTTTTTCTACTGGATTTCATAACTGCGAACCGGGAAAAGCGGAAAACCAGAGCATGGAGTTCCATGGGGAACGGGTTTTGATCGTTGAAGATAACGAGATCAACCGCGATATTGCGATTGCGCTGCTTGAGATGAAGGATCTCGTTGTGGACAGTGCCGGAAATGGCCTGGAAGCGGTGGAACGTTTTTCAAGTATGCCGGACGGGTATTACCAGGCGATTTTGATGGACATCAGGATGCCGGAGATGGACGGAATAGAGGCAACCCAGAAAATCCGCGCTCTGGAAAGAACGGATGCGCGTACTGTGCCGATTATTGCGCTGACCGCGAACGCCTTTCAGGAGGAGATTGAGCATGCCAGGAGAATCGGAATGAGCGATTACCTTATAAAGCCGATCGATACGGAAGTGCTTTACCAGACGCTTGCGGAAGCAATTTACGGGAAACAGCGGTAAGAAACGAAATAAAAAGAAAGAACGCCGGAAGTAACAAGGGCGTTCTTTCTTTATGTATGGGAATGTTGTGTATTGCGGTTAATCGTTTGCGCGCCCTATGGGCGGGCGCTATTTTGTTGTGTCCCGCAGCTTTAGCAGGGGATCGATATAGTAATCTTTTTCTTCCGTTCCCGGGCCGTTTATCTGCCTGCACAGTACCTCTACCGTTTTTTGCGCGATATCTGCAATCGGCTGGCGCACGGTGGTGAGCGGGGTTTCCAGCATGGAAGAATGCACAAGGTCGTCGTAACCGGCAACTGAAATATCGTCCGGCACCCTGACGTTATGGTCTTTCAGGCACTTTAAGATACCCATTGCAGTAAGGTCGTTGATCGCGGTAATTGCATCCGGCCTGTCTGTAAGAATTTTCTGCGTCGCTTCGTAACCGCCCTGGAAATCAGGCTCTGCTTCGATCAGCCACGATTCATGATAGGAAAGCCCTGCTTCTTCATAAGCCTGACGATATCCGGCAAAGCGTTCATAAGCAAACATTGCTGTCTTTGGGCCGCCCATAAGGTATATCCTCCTGTGGCCGGTCAAGAGCAAATGCTTTGTAAGCAGGTACTCGCCTTTTTTGATATCGCACATCACGCAATCAGCTTTGATACCCATATACCGCGTCGATGTAAAGACGAGCGGGATTCCGGCGCTTTTCAACTGGTACAAATGCTGCAGGTCATAATCGGTCATATAGGAAGGAGTGACGATCACACCTTCCGCGCGCTCCTGCGTAAACCGTGCGACGCATGCGGCCTCCTGTGAGATCTTATTATTTGAGATGCCGATGGAAAGATGGTAACCTTTTTGTGCGGCAAATTTACTGATCTCACTTGCAAGCATTCCAAAGAAAGGATTAGAAAGCTCTGTCACGACAAGCCCAAGCATATCCGAGCGCTGGCGGATCAAATTACGGGCGCTGGCGTTCGGCGTATAATTTAATTGTTTGACCGCTGCTAAAATACGCGCCTTTGTTTCCGGCCTTACACCGGGTTTCCCGTTGATAACGAGTGAAGCGGTGGCAGTAGAAACGTGCGCCAGCTTTGCAACGTCTTTGATAGTATAAGACATAGCCTCCAAATTTCCGATAAGAGCCAAACGATCAAAATCGAAACGTTTAGATTTTTAATATATCATAAAAATACCATTTATACTGAGAAAAGTAAAGAAGTATTTTTTGTAAAGATGTATCGTTTCGATTTTGCGGGAACGACAGGCACAAAAAAACGGGCAGGCGCAGGCCTGTCCGCCGTTACATCAGAAATCAGTCAGGTCGTTTGGCCTATTGTAAGTTTGACATCTATCATTTTTTGCACATATTCTTTCTCCTTTTTGGAAGGAGAAGCGGCGTGCTTAATGTTATTTATGAGCGTATCGATCGCACATTTTACATATTCGGCACGGTCAAAGCCGACGGAGGTGAGCTGGATGGGCAGCACGATCTCTGAGTGAATATCGTCGGTAGAGGCAATGGCGATATCCTGTGGCACGGCATAGCCCATTTTGTTCAGGCGGAAAATTGCCTCGAAGGCAATGACATCGCAGTAACAAAAAATTGCCGTATAATCGTTTTCTTTGCTGAAAATTTCTTCTACAATTTTTTCGGAATCGCCGATTTTTGTGGAAATATATTTAACGTCTTCCTCGTTAAAGGGAATGCCGCCCTCGCGAAGAGCCTTTTTATAGCCGCGGAACCTTGCCTGCGAACTGAATATGTGCATAAACGAGTTCAGGAACAAAATTCTGCTGTGCCCCTTTTCGATCAGATGCTTC
Organism: Christensenella sp. KGMB01412; assembly: GCF_055522415.1. NCBI lineage: Bacteria > Bacillati > Bacillota > Clostridia > Christensenellales > Christensenellaceae > Christensenella > Christensenella sp. KGMB01412. The sequence continues at coordinate 158,168 of NZ_JBVFVW010000002.1, forward strand.
GTCGCGAGGTAACCGCCCATTTCGTCGTTCACGACAACGGAATCGGCCTTGATATCGTCAAAAATACGTCCGAACAGTACATAAGGAAAATTCATTTTGTTCATGATATCGATACTTTGCGTATCCAACTGGTTGGGAAGCAGCAAAATGCCGTCCACATTTTTTTGCATGGCTTTCATGACGGCATCGTGCTCGTGCTCGGAAATTTCATTTGTCGTCATGAAAAAAACACTGTAGCCCTTCGAAGTCGCATATTCCTCTGCGTATTTGGCGAGCAGCGAAAAGTAAGGATTGCGAAGATCGGGCAGGATGACGGCCAGCGTATTGGTGTAGCCGGTCCGCATACTGCCTGCAAGCAGATTGGGAACATAACCGAGCTCCTGAGCCTTGCTTTTGACTTTTTCGCGCAGCTCTTTGGAAATCGTATCGCTGTCCTTCAAAGCACGCGAAACCGATGTGACAGAGCAGCCGCATATTTGTGCTAAATCTTTGAGAGATACTTTCATTTTTTTGTCCCTTATGTTTAATAAAAAGGTCTTTTTTACATTCTAGCATACTTGAAATTAAAAAACAATATTAAAAGAAATCGTTAAGCTAAACGAAAAGCTAATCGATTAGCTTAACGAATAGCTCAACGTACAGCTAACCGATTAGCTCAACGTTAAGCTTAACGTTATTTTAATTATACAACAGAGGCATTAAAATGAAGAAAATGGACGAAAAACGAGAATAATCTAAAATAAATGGCTTTCACGGAATTTGATTTTGATTTCGTGTCTGACTTATCATAGAAACGCGGTTAGGGAAATGCGGCTGAATAAAGCGTGGACGGATGAGGCGGAAGGCCGACCGGCACAGAGCCGATAAGCAAGACTGATAACCGATAGAACATAGATTATAATTTTTTTAATTTTATTCAATAGATACAAATATAAATCGACAAAAACGAAGGTTCCGGATGGAACAGGGCTAACAAAATGAAGGCAGTCCATTTGTCTGCAAATAAAAGGGCGATGCACATAACGTTTTTTGTGGTTCGCACAGCGCATGCTTTTGTGCAGGAAGAAAAATAAAGTCGAATTTTAAATTTTCCCATTCCACCAAAATGGGAAGTATCATCTGTGAAACCCACAGAGAATATCATCTATATGGATTACAGGATTTTACCTGTAATAAAAGAAGGAGGAAATTGTAATGAAGAAAATGAAAACACTCGCTTGCCTGGCGCTTGTAGTGGTAATGGCGTTAACGCTGTTTGTTGGCTGCAGCACTCCGGCGGCAACCGAATCTACGGCGCCTTCCGCGTCTGCTGAGGCAACGCAGGAAGCATCCGCATCTGCTTCGGCTGAGACATCCAAAGAGGCGGGTACAACTGCATCAAACGTAACATGGCCGAGCAAGGAAGACCTGTTTGTAGGCTATTCCCAGGCAGACCTTGCATCCACATGGCGTACGGTTGAGAGCGACGACATGCAGGCTGTAGCTGATGAAAGAGGCTACAAAATTGCAATCACAAATGCTGAGGGAGACACGGAAAGACAGATTTCCGACGTAGAATCCCTTCTGGCACAGGGCTGCAACGTAATGGTTATTACGGCAATCGATGCTGACGCGATCCAGCCGGCGCTTGACGCCTGCAAGGAAAAAGGCGTTCCGGTTATCATGAAGTCCAGAGGCTCCAACGGAACCCCGGGAGAAGATTATGCGACATTTATCGCTTCCGACTTCGTCTGGGAAGGCGAGCAGGCTGGTAACTGGATTGCAAATGCCTGCAAAGAAAAAGGCATCGATCCTGTTAAGGTTGTTGAGATACAGGGTATCATCGGCGGCACGGACGTTCGCGACAGGGGACAGGGTTTTGCAAACGCTGCTGAAACAGCAGGCAACTTCGAAGTAGTGGCACAGCAGTCCGCAAACTTCTCAAGGCCTGAGGCTCAGGAAGTTGTACAGAACATTCTTCAGTCCACAGGCGGAGACATCGACGCGATCTACTGCCAGAACGATGAAATGGCGCTTGGAGCATCCCTTGCACTGCAGGCAGCGGGCAAGAAGATTGGCGAGGATGTATTCCTTGTAGGCGTTGACGGCATGAAAGAAGCTCTTGACGCGATCAAGAACGGAACGCTTTCCGCTACGGTTACCTGCAACCCGAGATTTGCTTCCACCCTGTTTGACACAATCGAAAAAGCAATGAACGGCGAAGAGATCGACACATTTATCCCTGTTGAGGATAAGGTAATCGACAAAACAAACGTTGACGAATATTACGAATATGGTTTCTAAACCAAAAAATATCTCAATAATTGATTAGATAGTGTATGAGGGGTAAGCGGGTTATGTTGCATAGCCCGCTTAGTCTCTAACACCAAAGGGGTAGAAATAGATGAAAAAGGATATTTTGAACATCCAGAACGTTACCAAAACATTCGCAGGCGTAAAGGCGCTCAACAATGTCAGTTTATCCGTAAAAGAGGGAGAAGTACACGCGCTGATGGGTGAAAACGGCGCGGGTAAGTCTACGCTCATCAAAATACTGACAGGAATTTATAAAGCGGATTCCGGCGAGATTATTTTTGATGGGGAAACACGGAATTTCCACAATGCGCTTGCGGCGCAGCACGCGGGGATCAGCACGATTTACCAGGAGCTGAACATGATCCCATACCTTACGGTGAGTGAAAATATTTTCCTTGGAAGATACCCGATGAAAAACGGCGGGATCGACTGGAAAACAATGAATGAAAAGGCGCAAAAGCTGGTGGACGACCTTGGCGTCGATATTGACGTAAAACAATTACTGAACACATACGGAACCGCAAAGCAGCAGATTATATCGATCATACGTGCAATCAGCCTTGACAGTAAGCTGATTGTAATGGACGAGCCTACATCTTCGCTTGATACGAACGAAGTTGAAATATTATTCGGAATTATTGATAAACTCAGGGCAGACAACATTGCCGTAATCTTTATTTCGCACCGTTTGGATGAAGTATATGCAAAATGCGACAGAATTTCCGTATTGAAGGACGGCGTTTATGTTGGAACATACGGCGTAAACGAGCTTTCCCAGCTTGAACTTTTAAACAAAATGATCGGCAACAAGGACCTGCAGATGGACAAGCGCAGGGAGCATCGCGATTTTTCGGATGCGCCTGTCATTTTGGAGGCAAAGCACCTTGTACGCACGCCTTACGTAAACGACGTAAGCTTTCAGGTCAAAAAAGGTGAAATCGTCGGATTTGCGGGGCTCCTTGGCGCAGGGCGCACAGAGACCGCAAGGATACTCTTTGGCTGCGATATGCCCGAAGCGGGAGAAGTCATTATGGACGGCAAAAAGCTCAACATACGCATCCCCAAGGACGCTGTGGAAGCGGGCATGGCATTCTGCACGGAAAACCGCCGCGAGGAAGGATTGTTCCCGGATGTATCCGTACAGAAAAATACGGCGATCTGTTCCCTTTCCCAACTTTCAAAAGGCGGATTTATACAGCTCAAGGAGCGTAAAAAGCTTTCTGAGGACTATATCGATAAGCTGGCGATCAAAACGCCTTCGTGTGAGCAGCTGATCAAGAACCTGTCTGGCGGAAATCAGCAAAAGGTGATCCTTGCAAGGTGGCTGGCGACGAATCCCAAGCTTATCATCCTTGACGAGCCTACCCGCGGAATCGACGTGGGCGCAAAGGCGGAGATCGAAAAGCTGATCGGCGAATTTGCGGACAAAGGCATCAGCGTGCTCTTCATTTCCTCTGAAATGTCAGAGCTCGTCAGGAACTGCGACCGCATCATCGTCCTGCGCGACGGAAAAATTGTGGGCGAGCTGACGGACGAGGATATTTCGGAAGACAACATCATGTGGATGATCGCAAACAAAAAATCCATTCACTCATAAATTGCAAGGGGGTTTATATTTATGTCCGGTGCATCTGGTGCCCTCATGGGCCAAAAAAGATTTGACTTGTCATTTCTGAAAAAGAATATAGCAATCATCCTTCTGATTGTTCTGGTTGTATTCAACTGCATTTTTACCAAAAACTTTATGAGCTGGGTGACGTTCTCGAACCTGTTTATGCAGGCTTCCAAGATCGCGCTCATAGGCCTTGGCATGACGCTTGTCATCGCGACGGGCGGTATCGATATCTCGGTCGGCTCGGCGATGGCAGTGGGCGCGACGATTTCTGCGATTTTCTTTGCGCAGGGAGATTACTGGGGCGTTCTTATTTCAATCGCAATCGTTGCCGGCTTCGGACTTCTGGCAGGCACGCTCGTTTCCAAATTTGCAATCATTCCGATGATCGCAACGCTGGCGCTGCGCTACATCATGCGCGGTATGGCGCAGGGCGTATCCGGTGTTGGAACCGTTTCCTACAGCGCGCCGGAGCTGACGCAGGCGTTCATTACGCCGGTCGGCGGAATTTTCCCGCTGCATTTCTTCATTCTGGTGGCGGCTGCGGTCTTTATGTATTTCCTTGTAAACCGTATGAAGTTTGGTTCGCAGGTGGAAGCATACGGCAACAACCCAACGGCGGCCAAGATATGCGGAATCAACACGGTTAAGATCGTAATCCTGTGCTATGTGGCGATTGCGATATTCTCGTGGGGCAGCGGCATGATCGACATGATCATGGTTTCGAGCGCGGATCCGTCCAAGTTGGGCGTGGACATGGAAATCGACGTAATCGCGGCGACAGTAATCGGCGGCACGCCGATCACGGGCGGTTATCCGAACATCATTGGCACGGTATGCGGCGCATTTTCGTTGCAGCTCATTACCATGATGTGCAACATGAACAACGTAGCGTACTCTATTACCCTGATGATCAAGGCAGCGATTATCGTATTTGCATTGTTCTTCCATGGTTTTCGCAAGAAATAAGAAAGGAAGGTAACAGAATGAAAAAAGTTGGTAGTTTTTTATCGGATAATGTTGCGCTGCTCGGGTTTATCGCGGTGTTCATCATTGGGTGCATACTTTCCTCAACGTTTTATACGGCGGAAAATATTGGTAACGTCCTTCGCTCGGCAAGTATCATGGGTATCGTATCGATTGGTATGACGTTCGTTATCCTGTGCGGCTCCATTGACCTTTCCGTAAGCTCGGTATTCGCGCTTTCAGGATATTTCTTTATCGTGCTTGCGCCGGTCTCGCCAGTCCTCGCAATCCTCGTACCGATTGCCGTGGGCGCGGCGGTAGGCCTTTTAAATGGTCTTCTCGTAACGAAAATGTCCATTCCGGCGTTTGTCGGAACCCTTGCTTCCATGCTGTTTGTGCGCGGCCTTGTGCTGATGCTCACCAAGGAAGTAACGGTAAAAGGCCAGAATATGCCGGAAGCGCTCCAGTTTATCGGGCGGGGCTCCCTTGGCAGCGGAGATTTTCTAAACGCGATCTCCTTTCCGCTCATTCTCTTCATCGCGCTTATTATCCTTACGTCGTGGATTCTGAAAAAGCGTTCGCTCGGGCGCGCGATGTATATTGTAGGCGGCAACGCAGAAGCGGCGAAGATGATGGGTGTAAGCGTGCATGGCACGATGTTTGCGGCGCATACGATCTGCGGCCTTATGGCAGGCGTAGCCGGCATCGTATTCGCCTCGCGCGTAGGCTCTGCAACGCCCCTTGCGGGAACAGGTTATGAAATGTATGCGATTGCCGCGGTCGTTATTGGCGGCGCGTCGCTTGAAGGCGGCATCGGCAAGATGAGCGGAACGCTGTTCGGCGCGCTTATTATGGGTAGCTTTACGAATATTTTCAGCCTGCAGAAATTCATCGATCCAGTGTGGCAGAACGCAATTATCGGCATCATCCTGCTTGTGGTCGTGGTACTACAGTCGCTTGCACATATGCGTGTGCATAAAATCAAGACGGCGAAAGCCGATACGCAAAAATCGGCTTCATAATAGTGATAGATTAGGAGAATAAGTGGGTTATGAAAAGAATGAAATTTTCGATCAATTCCTGGATTTTTGGCAATTTGTCCATCGAGGAGATTGCCAGACGTGCAAAGGAAATTGGCGTGGACGGCATTGACGTAAGCGGCGAGCCGGACACGATAGACGCAAAGGCAGTCAAAGCGACGCTTGACAAGTATGGCCTTAAGGTATTTGACATCAACGGTAACTTTACAGAGGAAAACAGGATCATGTGCCATAAGGATCCGCAGATGCGTGCGAGTGCCGTGGAATATGGTAAAAAATGCGTTGATATGGCGGTAGATGCGGGTACGGACAAGGTGCTTATCGTTCCCAGCCAGGTCAATAAGCAGGACTATTATATTTCGCGCGAACAGGACTGGAAACACTCGGTGGATTCGATTCGCCAGGTTGCGGAATATGCAAAAACAAAAGGCGTCACCATCATACTGGAATGCGTGAATAAATATGAAGTGAGCCTTGTGCGCACGCTGCAGGACGGCATCGATATGGCAAAAGACACCGGTATGGACAACGTAAAGGTAATCGGCGATACGTTCCACATGCAGCTTGCGGAAGAGCAGGGAATACCGTCGGCAATCAGGCACGCAGGAAAGGACTGGCTTTTGCACCTGCACCTTGGCGACAACACAAGGGAAGTCCCGGGCCGGGGCGTTATGAACTGGAGGGATATCCTCGCGGCTTTGGACGACATCGGTTATGACGAGGCGCTTTCCTTCGAGCCGCTCCCGCACCAGCTGACGCTCGACGAGATATTTGCGGGAGTTCTTGATCCCGATGAGCTGACAGCGGAATTAAAGGCTTCGTGCGATTACCTGAAGCTGATTATGCAGGCGATCTGAACGTAAACGTAAGCAAAAAGACAGGAGCAGACAATATGAAAAAATATACACTTGGAATAGATTACGGTTCCCTGTCCGGCAGGAGCGTTATAGTTGACGTTGAGACGGGAGAAGAGGTTGCATACTCCGTCCTTGATTACCCGCATGCTGTGATGAGTGAATCGATCCCGGATGGAACGCCGCTTCCGCCCGACTGGGCGCTTCAGCACCCGCAGGACTATATTGACGTGCTGAAGGAAACTGTTCCGGACGTCATGAAAAAAGCAAATGTGACGGCGGAACAGATTATCGGCGTGGGTATAGACTTTACGGCGTGCACATTGATCCCCATCAAAAAAGACGGAACGCCGCTTTGTTTCCTTGACGAATACAAGAATGAGCCGCACGCATATGTGAAGCTGTGGAAACACCACGCCGCGCAGGACGAAGCGGATAAACTCAACGAGACTGCGCGCCGCCGCGGTGAAAAATGGCTGGCGCGTTATGGCGGGAAGATTTCATCCGAATGGGAAGTGCCGAAAATCTGGCAGGTACTGGATGAAGCGCCGCAGGTTTACGACGCAACGGATTGCTACATCGAGGCGTGCGACTGGGTGATCTTCCTGCTTACGGGAAATATGGTACGCAACACCTGTTCGGCAGGGTATAAGGCGATCTGGAACGCAAAAGACGGATATCCTTCAAAGGATTTCTTTAAGGCGCTCGATCCGCGGTTGGAAAACCTGATTGAAGAGAAGATGTACAATCCGCTGATGCCCATTGGCAGCAAGGCGGGCGAGATCACGCCCGAGGCCGCAAAGCTGACTGGGCTAAAGGAGGGAACGGCAGTGGCTGTTGCAAATTTAGACGCGCACGTTGCATGCGTAGGCGTGGGAATTACGTCGCCCGGGCAGATGCTTGCAGTGGTTGGAACATCCACCTGCCATATGCTGATTGGAGACCAGGAAAAAATGGTACCGGGCATGTGCGGCGCAGTCCAGGATGGCATCCTTCCGGGTTATGTCGGTTATGAGGCGGGACAGAGCTGCGTAGGAGACCACTTCCAGTGGTTTGTGGAAAACTGCGTTCCCTGCGAATATGAGCAGGCGGCGAAAGAAAATAATATGAACATCCACCAGTACCTGACGCAAAAAGCGCAGGAGCTCCTGCCTGGGGAGAGCGGCCTTGTGGCGCTTGACTGGTGGAACGGAAACCGCAGCGTGCTGGTGGACGGGAAGCTTTCAGGCATGATGGTGGGCATGACGCTGAACACCAGGCCGGAAGAAATTTACCGTGCGCTCATTGAGGCTACGGCATACGGTACGCGCATGATTATCAAAACGTTTGAGGAGAGCGGCGTGCCTGTAACGGAGCTTTTTGTGGCGGGTGGCATCGCGGAAAAGAATCCGTTTATGATGCAGGTATATTCCGACATCACGAGAAAGAGCATCAAGATTGCCGGATCTCCGCAAACGCCTGCGCTGTCGGCTGCGATTTACGGAGCGTATGTCGCGGGCAGCGCGGCGGGCGGATATGATAAACTCGACGACGCGGTCGCGGCAATGAGCAAGGTAAAGGATGTGCAGTACCATCCAAACCTTGAAAACAGTAAGATATACGACGAGCTGTTCCACGAATATGAATTGCTGCACGATTATTTTGGACGCGGCGAAAACGACGTGATGAAACGCCTGAAGGATTTGAAGGCGAGGATCAGCGAGACGCGCGAAAACAAATAGGAGGGTTTTGCGATGTTAGAAGAATTGAAACAGAGAGTCATGGAAGCCAACAAAAGGCTGAAATCGGATCATCTCGTAATTTCCACATGGGGAAATGTATCGGAATACGATGAAAAGACAGGGCTTGTGGCGATTAAGGCAAGCGGCGTGAGCTACGACTCCATGAAGCCGGAACATATGGTGATCGTGGACCTTGACGGCAATGTCGTGGAAGGGGATTACCGCCCGTCTACGGACTGCGCGACGCATATATGCCTGTACCGCGAATTTAAGGGCGTAAAAGCAATCGTACATACGCATTCCACCTATGCCACCATTTGGGCGCAGGCCGGAAAGGACATTCCGATCCTTGGGACGACACACGCGGATTACTTTATGGGCGACGTGCCCTGCACGCGTGAGATGACCAAAGAGGAGATTGATTCCGCTTATGAGGAAAATACGGGCCATGTAATCGTGGAACGGTTCAAGGATATCAATCCGCTTGAGATCAGGGGAGTGCTGGTGAAGGGCCATGCGCCTTTCGTATGGGGAGACAACGCGGATTCGGCAGTCACCAATGCGATGGTTTTGGAGCAGGTCGCTAAAATGGCATGGCATAACGCGGTGCTTGCGGGCGGCGATCCGGCGAAATTGAATCCGAACCTGCTCAATAAGCATTATAACAGGAAATTCGGCAAGGACGCGTATTACGGACAGAAATAACCGGGATTCTATGGAGGTAAGGCATGAGCGAAGTTTATGAATCAATCAAAAATACGCTTGAAATTGAGAGCAAAGCGATTTTGGACGCGCTTTCGGTGATCGATCCGCAGGCGGTAGAGCAGGCGGTGGACGTGATTGCCTCCTGCAAGGGAAAGGTTGCGACCTCTGGCTGCGGCACGTCGGGCGCGGCAGGTAAAAAAATCGCGCATACCTTAAACTGTGTGAACAGGCCGGCGCTGTTTTTGACTCCATCCGACGCTGTGCACGGCGGCATGGGCGTACTTAGCAAGGGCGACGTGCTGATTCTGTTTTCCAAGGGCGGTACGACGGCGGAAATTAACAACCTCATAGGGCCGGCGAAAACCAAGGGAGCTTTTGTGATCGGCGTGTGCGAAAAAGAGGAATCCCAGCTTGCACGCGAAAGCGACCTGTATCTCAAAATTATGGTGGAGCGTGAGGCGGACCGGTTTGGCCTGCTTGCAACGTCCAGCACACTTGGCGTGATCGCGGTGTTTGATGCGATTGCGGTGGCTGTTATGGAGCGCACGGGGTTTACGGAGGAGCAGTTTGGCGTGATCCATCCGGGTGGCGCGGTCGGTGAAAAATTGCTTCACAAAAAGCTTTACGACTGATAAAAGGGAACAAGAACGAGTAAATAGAGTGCCTTCTGATACGTCTTCGCGCAGGCGAAGGCGTGCCGGAAGCCGCAACAGGCGAAAGTTAGGACAAAAGTTATGGATAAAAAAGAATTGTTTGAAAACGCGTGCGCAGTGTGGAAAAACGACGCGGACGCTTTAAGCCGGCTGATAAACGACATCAATCCGGAAGAATACGCGGCGATTTTTGACCTGATCAGGAATTGCAGGGGCCGTATCGCTACGCTTGGCATGGGAACGTCTTCTGTGGCGGCGCGCAAGATCGCGCATATGCTGTGCGTGGCAAATGTTCCATCCTTCTTTGTATCCGCAGGCGATGCGGCGCACGGCGCTTTTGGCGCGGTGCAGGAGGGCGACGTAGTAATCGTGCTTTCCAAGGGCGGGAACACAGAGGAGCTTGTGAACCTGATCGAGTCCATAAAGGGCAAGAAGTTAAAACTCATCACGGTCACCCAAAATCCGCAGTCCCGGCTCGCGCAGGCGGCGGACGTTGTGCTGAACCTCAAGGTGGAAGAATCCGATCATAAGCATATGCTGCCTACGGCAAGCATTATCGCGATTATCGCCATCTTTGATGCGATTGCGGACGAGCTTACAAAGTGCCCGCAGTTTAGTGACGAAGCGTTTTACCTGAATCATAACCATGGTTCGGTCGGAGCGTTTTTAAAGGGCAAAATTGAAGATAAATGATCCAAACCGGCGGTTGCCATAACTCTTCATTTCAGAGATAATGAAGATAATATGGTAAATGGGCCGGAGCGACATCATAGTTCCTACCTAAAGATTCTTATATATGAGGGGCGTAAGCCCGGCCCAAAAGCCTCAGTAGCATAGCTCTGTGGCTTTTGAGGTCAAAGAACAGAAAACGAGGAGGAAAACAGTATGATACCAAATTTTAAGCTGGAAAATGGCGTTGAGGTTCCTGCGATTGGGTTGGGAACGTGGCTGATGAAAGACGATGAGCAAACAGCGCGTTGTATCAAAGACGCGGTGGAGGCCGGATACCGGAGCATCGATACCGCGATGTTTTACCACAATGAGGAAAGCATCGGGAAGGGCATAAAGGAATGCGGCATCCCGCGTGAGCAGCTTTATATCACAACCAAGCTGTGGAACGACGATCATGGCTATGAGAAGACGCTGGAGGCTTTTTCAGGCTCGCTGAAACGGCTGGGCCTTACTTATATTGACGAATACCTCATTCACTGGCCGGGCTTTGACGAGAGCTATTTACCAACATGGAAGGCATTTGAAAAGCTCTACCAGGACGGCCTGATTCGTGTGATTGGGGTTTCTAATTTCACCAAACCTCTGTTACAACATCTGATTGACCATTGCGCGATCAAGCCGATGGTCAATCAGGTAGAGGTTCATCCGCTGTTCCAGCCGAACAATGCGATCAATTTTTGCCAGGAAAACGGCATACAGGTTGAAGCGTGGAGGCCGATTGTACGGGGTAAACTCGATAAAGAGCCGATTATCAAAGCGGCTGAGAAGTACAACAAGACGCTCGTACAGGTTACAATGCGCTGGCATTACCAGAAGGGAATCCGTACGATTCCCAAGACGACGCACAAGGAACGCATGATCGAGAACGCGGATATTTTTGACTTTACTCTTACGGACGATGAGGTAAAAGCGATCAGCGGCCTTAATACGTTTGTACGGACAGGGGAATCCCCGGACGAATTTTTCTACGTTTGATTTAAAAGCGCAGAACAGGCGTATCCTAAATTAGTTATCTTGCATTTTTTCAATAAGGAAAAGGGCTGTGCAATATGAAATGCACAGCCCTTTTTCTGTTCGCTTATGTTTGCAATGCGCTATCGCAATTTATTCTCTGAAAACAGACTCCAGAAAATCCCTGCTTAGTTCGCCAACCGATTTGATTGCAAAAGGCCTGCGGCTGTGCGGCATGACGTTTTTTTCAAACCATGCGACGTCGTGCCATCTCCCAAGCTTATAGCCGGTTTTATGATAAACGCCAATGAGGCTGAACCCAAATTTTTTATGAAAACCTATGCTCTTTTCATTGGGAAGGGTACATCCGGCATACGCGTTGTAATAACCCAGTTCCTTTAAGATTGAAAACAGGCAGGCATACAGTTTGTGTGCCGCGCCGCTTCCGTGATATTCAGGCGATACATAAATGGATACGTCCACATCGTAGCGGTAGGCGGCCCTTTCCATATGCTTTGAGGCATAAGCATAGCCAACGATTTTCCCGTCCGTTTCATAAACAAGATATGGATATTGTTTGCTGATCGATCCGATGCGTGCGGAAAATTCATCCGGGGTGGGAACCTGCGTTTCAAAGGTAACTGCGGTATCCCTGACATAAGGCGCGTAAATATCCAGAATTTCCCTGTAATCCGCTGCTGTCGCTAAACGGATGGAACGGTTCATGGTTTTCACCTCGCTTTACAGCATATCAACCTATGGCGTCGCCAGTCAATCCGGGAATACGATTCCTGCCTGATCGCGCATTTCAGACATGACCTCCGATACGGCGATGCACAGCTCGCGCGCGTATGCGTATTCCTGCTTTGATTGCTCCGGCTGCTCGATATAGCGTTTGAAATCCTTTGCTTCGTTTGCCATGAGCGTAAGGCGGGGGATATCGCCCGCAATGGTCTGCGTTGCGCCGTTGTTAAAATGGACTGTGATATCCGTAAAATTGGAAACGAGCCCAAAGGTAATGGTGCCTTTTGTACCCATGACCTCCGAGCCGAGATAGCTTTCACCCGCTTTGCTTCCGGTGAGCGTCACGAGCTTATCCGGATAGCGGAAAATGCTGCTGAAGCTGATATCCGCACCATTTTCCAGAAGCTGCGCCTTTGTATCGATTTTCTGAGGCCTGCCGAAAAGTCCAAGGGCTGCGTACACCACATATACGCCCAGATCCATCATGCAGCCTGCCGCAAATTTTGGATTGAAAATATTGGGGTTTTCCCCGTCAAGGTATTTTTGGTAACGGGCGGAATACTGCGAATAGTCAAGACGGGCGCTGAGGACAGGCCCGATTTTAGCGAAAGCCGATTTGACGGCAGCGAGCGGCGGCTGGTGCAACATAATGATTGCCTCCAAAAAGACGAGTCCCCGTTCTTCCGCAAGCCTGTAAAGCTCACGCGCCTGCTGCGGATAGACCACGGCGGGCTTTTCGCAGATCACGTGTTTGCCGTTTTCAAGGAAAAGCCTGCATTGTTCATAATGCAGGGAATTGGGACTTGCGATGTAAACAGCGTCAATATCGCTTTTTGCCATTGTATTCAAATCGTCAAATGCAAAATCACAGTTGTTTTGCGCGGCAAATTCCCTCGCGTGTGTAATGTTGCGGGAGTAAACGCCCGCAAGGTCCATTCCTTCTACCGTGTCTGCGCTGTCGATAAATGCCTGCGTAATCCATGCTGTGCCGACGGTTGCATATTTCATGCCGAATTCCTCCTGATAATACGCCCGCTTTCGGGCTTTGATTTCGATATGCTTTTAACATACAACAGGCAATGCCCATATGCAAGCTGAATTTTTTTCAAATGTCAAAAATGGCTTTGCTATGCTGTTTGTGGATGAAAAACAATCCGGCAATTTCATTTTTTGTTTTTCATCATTCCAAAAATTTGTTATTATTAAATAAGAAAAGATTTTTAAAACAAAAGCAAGGAGGGTAAACGCAGTGATACCAATATTGATATTTATTGCCGTCGTCCTTCTTTTGTGCGTGTTTTCGAGCAAGCTGTTGTACCGCTTTGGAATCCCGGCCCTGCTGATCTTCCTTATTCTGGGAATGCTGTTTGGATCGGACGGCTTTGGCGGTATTTATTTTGACAATTTTGAGCTTGCCGAGCAGATTGGTTCCTTTGGACTGATATTCATCATGTTTTACGGCGGCTTCGGAACGAGCTGGAAAGCGGCAAAGCCGGTGCTCGCTCCATCCATCTGGCTTGCAACCGCGGGCGTGATTATCACAGCGCTGCTGACCGGCTGGTTTTGCTATTTTATCCTGAAAACGACGCTTCTTGAAGGGCTTCTGGTGGGCGCGGTGATTGCCTCTACGGACGCCGCTTCGGTATTTTCCATCCTCCGCTCGAGGAAACTGAACCTGAAGGGCGGCCTTGCGTCCATGCTGGAAGTGGAAAGCGGCTCTAACGATCCAATCGCCTACATGCTTACAATCACGATTCTTTCGATGATGTCGGTAAGCGGACAGGTCAACATCGCTGCAATGATTATCATGCAAATTGTATTCGGCCTTGGTATCGGTTTTGCGCTTGCGCTTATTTCGACGGCTATTTTAAAACGGATCAACTTTGAGATCGAGGGGCTGTATACGATTTATGTCGTTGCGATTGTGGTGCTGGGCTATGCTTTAAGCCAGCTTGTGGGAGGCAACGGTTACCTGTGCGTTTACGTGATCGGTATTATATTGGGGAACACCAAGCTCAAGCACAAAAGAACGCTGGTACACTTTTTTGACGGAATCTCATGGATTATGCAAATGGTGCTTTTCTTTGTGCTGGGCCTTCTCGCCTACCCGTCGCATATTCCCGCAATCATCGGCCCTGCGGTGCTCATTGCCCTTTTTATGATGTTTGTGGCCCGTCCGGCGGCGGTGTTCGGCATCCTGAGCTTTTTCAAAATACCGTTTAAGGAAAAGCTGTTTGTTTCATGGGTGGGGCTGCGCGGCGCAGCGGCAATCGTTTTTGCGATCATGGCGATCACGCAGGCCTCGGCGCTCAAAAATGACGTATTCCATATCGTATTCTTTGTGGCGCTTTTCTCAGTTGCCGTGCAGGGCACGCTCACGCCCCTGTTTGCCAAAAAGCTGGGGCTGGTGGAGAAGGACAATTCCGTATTCAAAACCTTTACGGACTATCAGGATGAGGCGGAGATGCACCTTATCGAAGTGACGATAGACCTTAAAAATCCATGGAATGGCCGTACGCTTACGGAAATCGATATTCCTGAGGGCGTGCTTGTGGTGATGGTGAAGCGCGGCAGGAAGAATATCACTCCAAACGGTTCCACGGTATTGCTAACGGGCGATACGCTTGTTTTGAGCGGGGATAATTTTGACGAGATACCGCTTTGATATTTTCACGAAACTATTGAGTTTTGGCGCATAAGTAGATATGATAAGATTGTATATTAATTTTTTGACAGGAGATAAGATTTATGTTTCAGGTAAATGATCATTTCGGGCGTTTGCAGGGGAGCTACCTCTTCTCAGAGATCGCCCGCCGGGTGAACGAATACACCGGGGAAAATCCGGACAGGGAGATCATACGTCTTGGCATTGGCGACGTAACGCGTCCGCTTGCCCCTGCTGTGTTGCAGGCGATCGATAAAGCGACGCAGGAGATGGCGGATGAAAAGACCTTTATGGGCTACGGGCCGGAGCAGGGCTATGAATTCCTTCGCGCGGCGATCAGGGAAGGCGACTATGCCGCGCGCGGCGTAGATATCGGCCTTGACGAGATATTTGTATCCGACGGCAGCAAGTGCGATACGGGCAACATTCAGGAGCTGCTGTCCCCGGACTGCAAAATCGGCGTGACAAACCCGGTGTACCCCGTATATGTCGATACAAACGTTATGGCGGGGCGCTCAGGGGAGTTTGACGCGCAGACAGGGCAGTTTTCGGAAATTACCTACATCCCCACCACGGCGGAAAACGATTTTGTGCCCGCCCTCCCACAGCGCAGGGTGGATGTGATGTACCTTTGCTCGCCCAACAATCCAACAGGGACGGCGATGACAAAAGACCAGCTTAAGGTCTGGGTGGACTGGGCCAATGAAACAGGCGCGCTTATTTTGTTTGACGGTGCGTACGAGCGGTTTATTACAGACGGGGATGTTCCCCACAGCATTTATGAGATTGAAGGCGCGAAAACGTGCGCGATTGAATTCCGCAGCTTTTCCAAGACGGCGGGCTTCACGGGTACGCGCTGCGCGTATACGGTTGTTCCCAAGGAGCTTATGGGGCAGGATTCAAAAGGCAACAAAGTCAGCATGAACGCGCTTTGGCTCAGGAGGCATACCACCAAATTTAACGGCGTATCCTATATCGTGCAGCGGGGCGCTGCGGCGATTTATACGGCGGAGGGAAAGAAGCAGGTGGAACAGAACATCGAGGCATATCTTGCAAACGCAAGGATGATCCTTGACGGGCTGAGGGAAATTGGCATTACGGCTTATGGCGGGGTGAACTCCCCATATGTATGGCTCAAAACGCCCGACGGCATGGCGAGCTGGGATTTCTTTGATAAGTTATTGAAGGAAGCGAATGTAGTCGGTACGCCGGGAAGCGGATTTGGCAGCGCAGGCGAAGGGTATTTCCGCCTGACGGCCTTTAATACGAAGGAGAACACGGAAAAGGCAATCTCGCGTCTTGCGAACCTGAAATAGGACCAACCAGAAAGGAAATCAAACATGAAAATTGCGTTTTTGGCAGCGGCAAATTCGCCGCATACAATCAAATGGGCTAACGCGCTCAGCGAAAGCAACGAGGTCACGGTGTTTTCCATGCCCGAGCAAAAGGATGAGGCCGGTGAAATCAACGACAAGGTAACCGTAGTATATTTGCCGTTTACCTCGGCGCAGAACGGTGCGAAAAAGAATGCCGCACAGGTAAAAAGCTATCTTGCAGAGGGGAATTTCGGCGTGGTAAACGCGTTTGACGCTACGTCCTACGGGGTGCTTGCGGCAAAGGCGAAGGCTCCCCACGTTTTGCTTACCGTGCTTGGCCCGGACGTATATGAAAGCGTTGACCGCGGGCAAAAGGGGCTTGTGATGAAGAGCATTAAGCACGCGGACGCAGTCCTCGCGGCTGCGCCCAACGTCATCACACGCGTCAAGTCTCTCTTCAAAAAGGAAAAGCCCTTCTTTGTTGCACCGTTTGGCGTTGATATGAAGAAGTTTGTGAAAAAAGACATACAAAAGCCTGAAGATTCGATGTGCTTTGGATCGCTCAAAATGCTGGAGTTTGGAAATGGAGTGGATATGGTGATCGAGGCGTTTGGAAAATACCTTGAAAAGACCACGGGAGCCGCAACGCTTAAAATTGTGGGAACCGGAACGATGGAAAGCAATCTCAAGCAGAAAGTCCAGAGCATGGGTATTGAAGGTAAGGTGGAGTTTTTGGGACGTGTGAAAAACGACGACCTTCCGGATGTGATAGGCACGATGGATGCGACTGTGCAAATGAACGCGGCGGAAGCGTTTGGTGTGTGCGCAATCGAGTCTATGGCGTGCGAGGTGCCGGTGGTTGCGTCGGATACGGTCGGCGCAAGCGAATACATTCTCAACGGCGTAACAGGATATCTCGTAAAAGTGAATAATACGGACCGTTGCTGCGAGTGCATGATGGAGCTGCGCGACAAAGCGGCGCGTGAGCACATGGGCTCTCTGGCGCGCGGGGACGTGATGGAATCCTTCGATCTTACGGATTGCGTCAAAAAGTATGAAGACGCGCTGCGCTCAGTGGGCGCGCGGGTGATGTAAAACCGACAGGTAGCAGGAGGGGAGCCGCTTATTATGCCGGCTCCCTTCTTATATACGCAGGTGCGGGCGCAAAGTCCGCCAAGGGAGGATGTATGGATATCAAAGAAAAATTCAGCGCGGTGTCTGAAAAATACGACGGGCAGCGCAGGCAGCTGATCCCCTGCTTCGATGATTTTTACGGGATTGCAACGGCAATGGCTGAAACGGGGGAGAAAGCGCCGCGTATTCTGGACCTTGGATCGGGAACGGGCCTGTTTGCAGCATTTTTGCTTGAAAAATATCCTGGCGCAAAGCTGGTGCTGGCAGACCTTTCAGAGCAGATGCTTGGGCAGGCACGGCAGCGGTTTGCCGGACACGGGGATGTGGAATATATAACGGCGGATTATACGGAATACGAGTTCGGCGGGGATTTTGATATGATTATTTCCGCGCTTTCCATCCATCACCTGAGCGGTGCGCAAAAGGAAGCGCTTTACCAAAAGTGTTATGACCTTTTAAAGCCGGGCGGGGTATTTGTAAATGCAGACCAGGCGCTGAGCCCTTCACAGGAAATTGAACGGATGCAGGAAAAGCTGTGGAAAGCAACGGTGAATGCAAGCGGACTTTCCCCGGAAGAGCTGGAAAAGGCATACGAGCGGCTTGCGCTCGATAACCCTTCCACCCTTGCGGATCAGCTGGCATGGCTTGAAAAAGCGGGCTTTTCGGATGCAGACTGCGTTTACAAGTACTACCATTTTGTTGTTCTCTATGCGAAGAAACAGGAAAAAGCCTGAGGTTGGTATGGAAAATGGTTTCATAATCGTGGTTTATGACCGGCTTTGGTAAATTACGAAACAATACCAGATGGGTATGCTCAGGAAAAATATGATATAATATTTTTCAAATTATTTGGGAGTGGTCGATATGGAAAATTATCCGAACTATGAAACAAAGCATGAGAAAAATTTCAGGACGATGCTGGAAGGGGCAGCGAAGGCTTTTGACGGACGGGATATGCTGCGGCTGCGTACCAAAGAAGGCTCGGTGAAAGGAATCGGCCACGGGCAGTTTATGCAGGACATGTATGCGCTTGGGAACGGCCTTTTGTCGCTGGGGCTTGCGGACGAGCACATTGCCGTCATTGGGCCGACGAGCTATGAATGGCTGCTATCCTATTATGCAATTACGTGCGGGACAGGCGTAGTCGTACCGATCGATAAAGAGCTCCCGGACGATGAGATTGCCAATATCCTTGAGGACAGCGGCGCATCCTGCCTGATTTTTTCCGGAGAATATGCGGACACGGTGGAAAAAATCCGTTCAGGCTTGCCGAAGGTGAAGCATTATATCGACATGAACGCGCCTGCGGATACGCCTGAAATAAAAAGCTTTGGCGCGCTGGTCGCGGAGGGCAAGGCAACCGATCTTGGTTTTTCGCAGCGTAAAATTGATGAAAATGCAATGACAATCCTGCTCTATACGTCCGGGACGACGGGAAAAAGCAAGGGCGTAATGCTTTCGCAGAAAAATATTATTTCGGCTGCGGAGGGCGGGATCAGCCTTTTGGACCTTGGAAAGGTTTGTATGTCGGTTTTGCCGGTTCATCATTCGTTTGAAAGCACGCACGGTATCACAATGATGATCGAGAATGGCACGACGATCTGCTTGAATGACAGCCTGCGCCATTTTCTTGAGAACCTGCAGCTGTTCCAGCCGGATACGATCTTTCTTGTGCCGCTTTTTGTGGAGATGATGCACCGCAAAATATGGCAGAATGCCAAGGCCGGGGGACAGGAGGAAGCGCTGCGGGCGTTGATTGAGAAAAGCAACCGGGAGCTGGCACAGGGCGTAGACAACAGGGACGTATATTTTAAAAATATACAGGATGCGTTTGGCGGAAAGCTGAAGCTGATCATTTGCGGCGGCGCGCCGCTTTCAGCGAGGCTGATGCGTGAGTTCCGTGAATTTGGAATGCTCCTGCTTAACGGCTACGGTATTACGGAGTGCGCGCCCCTTGTTTCGGTGAACCGGAACCGTTATTACAGGGACGGAACGGTTGGCCTGCCGATTGCCTGCTGCGAGGTGCAGGTAAGGGAGGCGGACAGCAGCGGCGAAGGCGAAATATGGGTGAAGGGCGATAACGTAATGCTCGGTTATTACAAAAACGACGAGGGCACAAAAGAGGTGATGCAGGACGGCTGGTTTAACACCGGCGATATCGGGCATATCGATGAAGACGGGTTTTTATCCATTACCGGAAGAAAGAAAAACCTGATCGTGCTGTCCAACGGAAAAAATATTTACCCGGAGGAAATAGAGGAATACCTGATGCGGATACCGTATATTAAGGAAGTGGTTGTTTCCGCACCCATTGTGGACGGGCTCAGCGAGGTGGAACTGAATGCTGAAATTTTTGTGGCTGAGGAGTATACCGCCGCACACAGCGGGGAGGAGATCGCCAAAAATCTCGAAAATGATATTTCAGAAGTGAATAAGACGCTTCCGACATATAAGCACGTGCAGCATTTTCATGTACGCGACCAAGAATTTGAAAAAACAACCAAAAAATCAATCAAACGGTTTACGATTTAAGCAGGAACAAAAAAGGAGGTGTGCGATTGTGGTAGAATTTGAAAAGGTACGTCAGTTGCTTGCAACGGCCTGCCCGGTGGATACTGAAGAGATCACAATGGAAAAGCATTTGGTAAGAGATTTGGAGCTTGATTCGTTTGGACTTTTGGAGATGGTAATGGCGTTTGAGGACGAATTTGGGATCGAAATTCCGGACAGGGACCTGCGGCTATTCGACACAGTGCGCGACGTGATGGTTTATCTGGAGGAAAAAACGGGAGCAAAACACGTGGCGGCACGGGCATTTTAGCAATTATTTTACTGTTTTATGGAAAAAGGCCGGAAAAGTTCCGGCCTTTTTTGTATGCTTTTGAACAGAAAAGCAAAGATAGCTATTGGCGGCAAAGGGGCAAAGGGTATATAATTTTTGTGGAGGGTTTCATGAAAAGAAATATTCTGGTACTGAATCTGGCGGCAGTTTTCCTGTGGATGTCGATGTATACCTATGTGCCCACCCTTACCTCATATGCCGCGTCCCTGGGGGCGACGGCCGCGATGATCGGGGCGATTGGCGGCGCATATGGAATCATGCAGATAGCCCTGCGGGTGCCTCTTGGCATCCTGTCGGATAAAATAGGCAGAGACAGGCTGATTTTGCTGATTGGGTTTGTGATACTTGTATTTGCGGCAGTGTTGTTTATTGTGGTGCACGATGTGTTTTGGGTGATGATCGCACGCGGCGTAAGCGGAGCCGCGGCAGCATGGTGGGTTGTGATCTGTTCTTCTTATGCAAAATTCAACGCCGAAGAAAATCAGGTGAAGGCGCAGGGAATGCTGAACGCTTCCTCCAATGGGGGAAAGGTGGTTGCCGCGCTTGCCGGCGGCCTGCTGGCACAGGCGTTTGGCCTGCACGCACCGTTTTATTTCGCATTGATTGCCGCGCTTGTCGGCCTTGGCTGTATCCTGCTGTTTCAAACGCCCAGGGAATCGAAGAAAATTGTTCCGCCAAGCGGAAAAGAGCTGCTGTCATTGCTGAAAAACAAAGATATGATGGTTTTTTCAATCCTCGCTATCTTTGGACAAATACTAAGCTTTGCGTTTCCCAGTTATTTTACGTCAGAAGCGGCAAAGCTTCTGGGCGCGGATTCCTCACAGCTTGGTATGCTGATGGTGGTATACTTTTTGTTCAGCGCCGTTTCCTCGCTGTTTGTGGGCACAAAAGCGTATAAAAAGCTCGGGGGGATCAAATGCCTCGCGCTTTGCTTCCTTACAGGAGCGCTGACCTGCATACCGGCGTTCTATCATATGAATCTTGCGGTGATTTATGTGATGCAGGCGGTATCAGGAATTGGCTACGGTATTATCCTCGGCGCGCTTGCAGGCTTTGTGATCAAAAGCGTCACCCCAAAGCTGCGTTCCACTGCAATGGGGGCGTTCCAGTCCATTTACGCCATTGGAATCTTTTTGGGGCCGGTGATCGTAGGAAACGTCATGGAGGTTTCGACGATGGATACGGCGTTCTGGGTAGTCTTCGCGCTTATGCTTGCAGCTACTGTGCTGACGGTGGCGCTGATTCCAAAGGAATATGATAAAATGTAAGCGAAGAGTGTTTGAGCAAGTTTGGAGAGGGTATTATTAAAATGATAGTTTAACTGAAAGGACGGGGGCTTTTCCGCCTCACAATTTTTACAGGAGGAAAGTATTATGAATTCTGGATCTTGGAAATCAAAGGAAATGATACGCCTTATATTAAGCATCGTACTCCTTGCAATCGGTATTATTTTATTGATGGCGCCGAATACCGCAATGGCGGTCATCGTTGTTATTATTGGAGTTGTCGTGTTGGCGTATGGGGTTATTCAGTTGTTTACAAATATCTCAAGGCGCAACCGCGGGGATGCAAACGCAAGCTATGTCGTGCCCATCATCGCAATTATTGTCGGCATACTGCTGATTATTTTCCGCGATGGTATCGCAAACATTATCCTGCCGTTTATCATCGGTGTGTGGGCGATTATCACAGGTATTATGAGCCTGATGGAGTCATCGCAGATCAAGGACTACAATTCGTCGTCGTGGAAAGTGGTGCTGATCAGCGGACTTGCGGAGCTGGTGGTCGGTATTATTATCATTGCGGGTATTATCGCGCAGTCCAACGTTTTGGGAATTATGCTGGGTGTTTGCCTGACAATTTATGGTATTTTGAGCCTTGTCAGCTGGGGACTCGTGTCGTCGGCAAAGAAATAAAAACGCGATCAATCAAAAACCGTTTCTGCGTACAGGCAGAGACGGTTTTTTTCGTATTTGCACAATAACAAAAAAAATATGACATTTTCATACATTTTTTCTCTATTTGTATTGTGCACAGGGAAGGAACGTGATAAACTATGAGTGTAAAAATTTATAAAATATAAAGGATGGTATTATTATGGCTCTTGTGAACATGACGCAAATGCTTCTGGACGCAAAAAAAGGGAAATACGCGGTTGGGCACTTCAATGTGATTAACGAAGAAATGCTCAAAGGCGTACTGAAAGCGTCCGTGCAGAAAAACGCTCCTGTGATCATTGCTTTTGCGGAGGCGTTTGAGCCTCTTATTGCAATCGAGGAATTCGCGCCGATGGCAATCAGCGCGGCAAAACGCGTGGATATCCCGGTGGCCCTGCATCTTGACCATGCAAACAATATCGAGTATATCAAACGGGCGATTGACAGCGGCTTTACTTCCGCAATGCTGGACGCATCCGCACTGCCGTTTGAGGAAAATGTAAAGATGACGAATGAAGTTGTCGCCTTGTGCAAGCCCAAAGGAATGTCTGTAGAGGCGGAGCTTGGGCATGTAGGCGGACTGGAAGGATATCCGGAAGGCTATGGGGACGATTTTGTGTATACAGAAGTGGAAGAAGCAAAGGAATTTGTGAAGCAGACGGGCATCAATGCGCTTGCGGTCTCGATCGGCACGGTGCACGGCGTTTACAAGAGCGAGCCAAAGCTGAACCTCAAACGGCTCGAAGAGCTGAACGAGGCGCTGGATGTGCCGCTCGTCATGCACGGCGGCTCCGGACTTACGGACGACGATTTCAGGAACGCAGTGGCGCGCGGCATCACAAAAACGAATATTTTTACAGACCTGACGATTGCGGCCATGAACGCACTCAAAAACACAAAGGAAAATGTATACCTCCTGCAGTGCGTCGATGTTGTAAATGCGGTAAGCGCAGAAGCAACCAAAAAGATCGACCTGTTTGGAACGGCAAACCGGGCGTAAATTAAGGACATGGAACAGGCCTCCCAAGCAATAGGGAGACCTGTTTTTTATAAGCCTTTTTGTCTGCCTAATTCTTCCAGGCGCGTTTGCCTTGCTTCAAAACGAAAATGTTCTTCTTCTAAAATGTTCGCGATTCTGTTTATGGTCTGCTCTTCGTCCGTATTTGCCAGCTCATCCCGGAACCATTGCAGGAACAGCCTTTTCCTTGTGCGGTCAATTACGATATCGTTGGCTGCGAGCAGCATAATCGCCAAGCAATATTCGTAGCCGCTGAAATGATCGACCTCAATATCCACCATAATCGCACCGGATGTCAGCTCGTCGCCGTATTGCATGAAGTAAGCAAGTTCGGCCACACCCTCTACATTTTGCTCCAGATAATCCAGTATTTTTTGATTTGACATAGATTTCTCCTTTCAAATTTTTTACTTACAATCTTCCCTCCAATTCAATCTTATTTTATATAATATTATGTTGTAATAGTTTCTTAATTGTAATAAATATTCTAAAATCGAATATAATCAAAAAAACGCGGTCTGGAAACGATCGCGTTTTTTGGTTGCAATAAAAAATTTACCTTACGAAAATGTAATCCTGTTGTAAGCAAGTCAAATAGTAAGAAACCCTTGCATACGGTATGATAAAAGCATCAAATGAAACAGGAAAGAGGTAATCGAACATGAAGAGAATTATATTTTGGTTCATTATTGTAATGACCGTATTGATCACGCTCTGCTACACGGCTGTTACCAGGCTTTCCGTGGGCAGGAGAAAAAAGCACGACAAACCGGAAGACGCAAGCCCCATTATGAAGGAGGCCCTCGCGGCAACCATCAAATAACATGGGCATTTTGACAGAAGGAGTAGAACAATGAAAAAAGTATTTTATGCCATTGGCGTATGCGTGAGCGCATTTTTTCTGGTAAACGCAGGAGCAAGCGAACAGGAGGCGCTCGAGCTGATACCGGATTATAAAGAATCGTAAAAAAATAAGAACACAGGCCGCCCGACCAAACGGTCTTTCTTTACAGGCTTGTGTCATGATATAAAATAAGCCCGGTATTTGTGACCGTATTAGGGCCGTGGATGTAGTCAAGCCCGCACTGGGAGCAAAGCTCTGATACATTGATGCCGCACGCTTCAACGGAGACGTTGGTGAGGTCGGGAAAGCGGCAGGGGGCGTCCGGATAGGTGCAGGTTTCGCAAATATTGCATTTGCCTGCGCCGAGTACCAGAAAGTCTGAGCAATTTTTTGACAGGTAATCTTTAATGGCAAGCGTAATTCCGTTAAACACGCGGTTTGTTTCCATCATCCCTTCCACGTCAAAGGAATCCGCCAGTTTGCCGACGTATTGGTACACAAGCCCCAGCGGGTATGCGCGCACCTTTGCGGACAGCGTATCCACACTGCCGCAGCCCGGCGGGCAGCCCCAGTTGGTGGCAAAGCATCCGCAGTTGTTCATCTCGCACAGCGGGCGGAGCTCAGGATAAAAATTAATTCCGGGAACTTTGACCGGCGCGCAAAACATGGCGCCTGCTTCCGTGAGTTCAGTTACTATTTGTTCCTGTAACATAAAAATCCCCTTTCAAGGTCTATCCATAACAGTATAACACACGACACATAAAAAACCCGAAACAAAATACCGGCATAAATGCCGGTATTTTGCTGATTGGGGGTATGTATTGTTTTGGCGCCGCCTGACACCGTTGGCGTCCGCGACAGCATATATATAACCTGCAAAAATCAACGTAAAACATTATTTTCATTAATTTGATTTTATTTTTCTTTTTTTTCGTTTGCGGTATGCGGAGAAGAAGGCAAACGCGCCCATAAAAAGCTGCCCGTTTACCACCATAAGCACGCCGCGGGCCATACCATAGGTAAAAAAACCGCCTGACATGGACACCAGTGTTCGCATTGGGTTTTCCTCCAATAGCTGGAGCATAATCTGGTAACTGTTGTAATTGCCCGGCTCCAGATGCTTGAGGACAAAGCTGCGTATAAAACGGTGGATCGCCCTGCCGATTGCCACAGAATCAAAGTCGGAGAGGGTAGCGTTAATGGTGAAGGGCCGTTTTTTGAATGTGACCTGCGGTATTTTGTCAAACAATGCGTAAAATTTTACCGCGTCCCAGTGGCCGTCCGTGCTTACGGGATATGACGGCGCAGCCTGTCCGCCGTCGATGCTGACCATTGCCCCCAGCCGCAAATCCTGAGAGGAGGCGCCGATCAGGATATGGGCGTCTTCCTGTAGTTTCCAGCCGCCGTTGCTGTAAAAGGAAAAATCTTTATCTGTAAGCGTAAAAGACACTTGCTTGCTTTCGCCCGGCTGTAACCACACTTTCTCGAAGCCGCACAACCGTTTTACCGGGGAGGAATCTTCCTTGCAATAGCATTGTACGATTTCCGCGCCCGGAGCGCTGCCGGTGTTTTGAACCTGCACGCTTACTGTCAATGTTTGCCCGGCTGTGAATGTGCCGGATGAAACCTGCAGGCCGGAGTAGGAAAAGGTGGTATAGGAAAGGCCAAAACCAAACGGAAACAATACTTCCTTTTCCGCCGCGTCGTAGTAACGGTATCCGACATAAATACTTTCGCGGTATTCTACATTATGGCGGTCGTCTGAAAAGAAACGGTAGGACGGGTTATCGGAAACCAGAAGCGGATAGCTTTCGGCAAGCTTACCACATGGATTTGCTGCGCCAGTGAGGAGCATTGCGGTTGCGGATGCGCCTGCTTCACCGCCAAGATAGCAGTGCAGGAGCGCGCTCACAGCGGAAAGCCATGGCATCTCGACAGGGGCGCCGCCATGCAGGACGACTACGACCGGCTTTATCTTTGAAATGCGTTCAATGAGGTCGATCTGGTTTTGCGGGATGTGCATATGCGTGCGGTCGATCCCTTCCATTTCATAACGCGAAGGAAGTCCCGCGAGGATTATTGCCACATCCGCACCGGAAACGGTTTCTTCCGCGGCGAGCGCAAGCGTTTCATCGATTTCATCCGTATCCAGCGGGAAGCCTTTTGCATAGGTGAAATCGATTCCGTATTTGGGAAATTCCTCCAGAGCAGTTTCAAGGCGCGCAGGGTTGATCATAGAACTGCCTGCGCCCTGATAACGTGGATTTTCTGCAAACTCTCCAATGAGCGCTACTTTGGTTCCAGCTTTAAGAGGAAGGACGCCACACTCGTTTTTCAGAAGGACTGCGCTTTGCGCCGCTGCCTCGCGCGCAAGGTCGTGGTTTTTTTCCATATTACATTCAAATGGAAGGCTGCTGTTTTCTTCGCAGCGGAAAACAAAGGAAAGAATGCGCCGTACGCAGGCATCGAGGGCATCCTCGCTTAAGTTGCCGTTTTGCACATTGCGTATGATGCGCTCTGTGTTTTCTTCGCCGGAGTAAGGCATTTCAAGGTCCATGCCGGCTGCGATACCGTTTTCGCGGTTATAGCATGCGCCCCAGTCGGAAACGACAATGCCGTTGTAGCCCCATTCTTTGCGTAAAATGCCGTCGATCAGTTCTTTTGTTTCGCCGCAGTAGCTGCCATTGAGCATATTATAGGAACTCATCACGGCATAAGGATGCGCCTTTTTAACGGCCCGTTCAAAGCCGGAAAGATAAATTTCCCGCAAGGCGCGTTCATCCACGATGGAATTGGAAACCATACGGAAGTATTCGCGGTTGTTTGCGGCAAAATGCTTGACGCAAGCGCCCGTACCGGTGCTCTGGATGCCTTCGATCATAGCGGCGCCAAGCTCTCCTGAAAGCACAGGATCCTCTGAAAAATATTCGAAATTCCTTCCGCACAGCGGGGAACGCTTGATATTGATGCCGGGGCCCAAAACCATGGAAATGTTTTCCTTGCGCGCCTCGCTGCCCAGTGCCGCGCCCAGACGGTATAAAAGGCCTTTATCCCAGGAACAGGCTGTCGTCGCGGCGGCAGGAAAGCATGTCGCGGGCACCGAGGTTTCCAGCATAGCTGTGCTTTCGTCGTATTGCTTACGCAGGCCGTGCGGGCCGTCGGTCATCAGGATTTGCGGAATACCGTATTCCCGGATGGGGAACGTATTCCAGGCGTCCAGGCCCGAGCAGAGATCCGCTTTTTGCTCCAGTGAAAGCGTGGAAAGGATCGTTTCGATTTTATCCATAGAAAATACCTCATAAAAGACAGATGTGATTTTAATGATACCTTATTATTATAACATAAACAAAGTAACGGAAAACATTTGTAATCATTTGAATCGAAATGAGAAAATTCCGGGCTAAGAAGATTAAAATTAATGGATTCCAGGAAAAAAATTTGTGTTTAGACTGGGAAAAACGGGTATATATTACGAAAGTATTAAGAAATAGTTAAGAAAATTATGGACATATTAAAGAAATTGTTGTATAATCAATTTAAATTCGCGGAAGCGAAAAGAAAAGGAGATAAAAGAGACCATGATTAAGCCTTTTGGGAAACACAAAACGTCTGTGAGAGCCAGACGTAACAACGACGTTTCCTCAAATACACAAAAGACTTCACGTGCGGTCGTGCGTTACCGCACCAGACAGAAGAAACGTCTGTTCACAGTTGTAACGATTGTAGTGGCGTCGGTGATGGTGCCGATCATGATTGCATCAGCAGCAAACGGAAATATGGGCGTAACGCCGGCGGAGCCTGCAGCGCAGGTACAGCAGGCAGAAGCGAGCCCTTCGCCGGAGCCGACAGAAACGCCGGCCTTCACCGAGAAAACACAATCGGCGCAGCCTTCACAGGACACATCCTCCGTTACGGCGGTAGGTGAAACGGCCGGGGCGCAGGAGCAGACTCCCGCACCGTCCGCTGAAGCGGCGCCTGTTGAAACGGCACCCGTTTATACGACGCTTACAGAGGGAATGACGGACGCATCCGTTCCGGCCCTTCAGCAGAGACTGATGGACCTCTACTATATGGGAGTGGATGAGACAACCGATTATTTCGGACCGCAGACCTCGCAGGCAATCAGGTATTTCCAGCGCAAGCACGGCCTCACCGTGGATGGCGCAGCAGGACCGGAAACGCAGGCATTGCTGTTCTCCGACCAGGCGAAGGAATACACCATGGCGCTTGGCGCTGACGGCGCTGACGTTT
The DNA here is from genome assembly GCF_055522415.1 of Christensenella sp. KGMB01412. Lineage (NCBI taxonomy): Bacteria > Bacillati > Bacillota > Clostridia > Christensenellales > Christensenellaceae > Christensenella > Christensenella sp. KGMB01412. Next base: position 186,448 of record NZ_JBVFVW010000002.1, read on the forward strand.
GGAATTTGCAGGAAAGACTGCAGGAGCTTGGTTATTCGGTAGACGTAACGGGTTACTTCGGAACGGATACGGAAAAAGCGGTAAAATATTTCCAGAGAATGAGCGGCCTTACTGAGGACGGCAGCGTTGGCCATATGACCGAAGAGCTGATTTATTCCAGCTCGGCTGAAAAATCTTTGGAATATGAAGAACAATTAAAGGCAGAGCAGGAAAAGAAGGCTGCGGAAGAACAAAAGGCGGCAGAAGAGCAGAAGAAGGCTGAAGACGATAAGAAAGAATCTGAAAGCAGCAGCTCCTCCGATAAAAAAGAGGAAAGCAGCAGTTCTTCTTCAAGCAGCAGCAACAGCGGTGGCAGCTCCTCCGGTAGCGAGAGCTCCAAAGAGGAAAGCTCCGGCGGCTCAGGCACCTCGTATGAGCAGGATGCAGGTTCTGTAGAGGCGTTCATCGCAGTTGCAGAGGCACAGCTTGGCAAGCCGTATGTGCTTGGCGGCAAAGGCCCGAATTCGTTTGACTGCTCAGGGCTGATCTACTATGCGCTGAGGGAAAGCGGCAACAACATCGGATATATGACGTCCGGTGGCTGGAGAAACGCCGACTACCCGACAATCACAGACCAAAGCGACCTGCAGAGGGGCGACATTATCTGCATGAATGGTCACGTGGCGATTTATCTTGGCGGCGGACGCGTGCTTGACGCATCCAGCAGCCAGAACGCGATGGTGGAAAGAGACTTTGGCTCATGGTTCCAGAATGGATTCATCTGCGCGAAGAGACCTCTTTAAAACCGGCAGACAGTAACAGAAAAGGCGGTATCAGAATTGATACCGCCTTTTTTATCATATGCTTTCTTTTATTCATGTTGTGTTCATTTTGACAGATTAGAATAAAGTAGTAAAATAATCGTGACTGTTCAAATGAAGAAAGGCATGAGAACGAAAAAAGTCATGCGGATTCCCTGCGAAATACAGTTGTAAAGTGGTGGATTTGAGTATATTATATATAGTAGGGAAAAGTCCATATGGAGAAGCGAGTAAGGGAATTTGTAACAGAAAACGAGTTATTAATGCCAGAGCAGACAATAGGCGCCGCCGTTTCCGGCGGACCGGACTCTATGGCGCTGCTGCACTGCTTATGTTCTCTTGCGCCGCTTTTTTCTTGTTCTGTGGCCTGCGTGCACTTTGAGCATGGCATACGGGGGCAGGAATCGCTCGACGATGCAGATTTTGTGGAAAAGTGGTGCGGACAGCACAATATTCCTTTCTACATGGGCGCGGCGGACGTACCGGCGCTTGCGCAGGAATGGGGCGTAAGTAAGGAGACGGCGGCCAAACGCGCGCGCGAAGCGTTTTTCCTGAGTCTCGTAGAGAACGGGGAAGTGGACGTGATCGCAACCGGCCACCATATGGACGACAACGCGGAAAGCGTGCTGATGCACATTTTGCGCGGCAGCGGGACGGATGGCCTGAAAGGCATCCATGCCAAAAGGGATTTTTTGGTCAGGCCGCTTTTGTGCGTTACGCACGAAGAGATACTGGAGTATCTTTTAAAGCATGACATCAGCTTTGTGGAGGACAGAACCAACCGGGACACCGAGCATACGCGCAATTATGTGCGGAATGTGTTGCTTCCGCAGATCAGGGAACGGATCAACCCGGATGCGGCGGGGGCGCTCAACCGCCTGAGCCAGATTGCGGAGGATGATTCGGATTTCATCTTTGCACAGGCAACGGAGGCTTATAAATCATGCGCATCCAAAAAGGACGACAAGGTGATTATAGACCTTGAAACCTTTCTGGGGCTTGCGCCCGCAGTGGAATACCGTATTTTGAAGCTTGCGTGCGCGGGGCTGCACATTACGCAGGACATCGAGAACGTCCACATCCGCTCTGTGATGCGGCTTGCCAAAAGCGGCAGGACGGGCACGCGCGTCAATCTTTCGAACGATTTGTGCGCGGAGGTGGAGTACGGACTGCTGGTAATACGGTTTTCGGCGCGCAGGGTTAATTACGAATTTCGTCAGGAGTTTGACCTGTTTGCCAAAAACGAGCTGCCGGACGGCAGCGAGATGGTGTGCCGGATCGTAGACCACTGCGATTTTGAAAACGAAGACGAGTTTACCGCTTATCTGGACGCGGACAGGCTGCCCGGGCGCATCACGGTACGCACGCGGTATGCGGGGGATATGATCCATCCGCTCGGAAGCGGCGGCACCAAAAAGCTTAAGGATTATTTTATCGATAAAAAGCTGCCGCGCGAAGCACGGGAAAAAACGCCGTTGCTTGCTGACGGGAACCGCATTTTATGGGCGGTGGGCCTCACGATCAGCGACGACGTAAAGGTGACGGAGCGGACAGAAAAAATATGGCAGATCAAGTATTATAAAAAACAGGGGGAAGAATCATGCAGCACTACGTAGAAAAAGATATCGAGAAGATATTGCTTTCGAAGGAGCAGATCGAAAAAAGAGTGGCGGAAATGGGAGAGCAAATCTCCAAAGATTACGAAGGGAAAGACCTTATCGCGGTGGCGATCCTTCGGGGGAGCGTTATTTTTTTCTCAGACCTGATGCGGCATATTTCCATTCCGATGGCGATCGACTTCATGGCAGTTTCAAGCTATGGCTCGGGCAGCGAAACATCCGGCAGCGCGCATATCAAATTCGATATGCAGGAGGACATCAGCGGCAAGCATCTTTTGATTGTGGAGGATATTATCGATTCGGGCGTTACGCTTTCAAACCTGAAGGAAATGCTCAAAGGAAGAACGCCTGAAAGCATCGAGATGTGCTGTTTGCTCAATAAGCCGGACCGCCGGAAGGTAGAAGTCCCTGTGAAATACATCGGATTTGATATTCCAGACGAATTTGTGGTAGGGTACGGGCTCGATTACGCGTCGAAATACAGGAATTACGATTGCGTGGGAGTCCTGAAACGCGAAATATACGAATAAAAACCGTTTATGTTTGAAGGAACGGGAAAAATGGTAAAAATATAAGGACATAGCCTTATAAGAGGAGGATAGTAATTTGGGCAAATTTTTCAGAGGACCGCTGATTTATATTATCATCATCGTAGTTATTATATTAGCGGCGCAGTTCCTGGGGAACCCGGGGACAACAACGATTGACGAACTGAAATATACTGAATTCCTGCAGAAGGTGCAGGACGAGGATATTAAGGATATAGCGATACAGGACAGGAATATCGTAGGGCGTTACGCAAGCTCGGAGATACCGGACGAGGTATTTCCACAGCAATATGACTTCAGCGCCACGATGCCGACCATTGACCAGTTCAATAAAGATATCGCGGCGATTACAGGGACCAACAACCCTGAGCAGTATGGCTTTGTACTGAACTATATTCCGACAGCGGAGCCAAACTTCTTTATGCAGCTGCTGCCATACCTGATACCGATCGTACTGCTGCTGGTGCTGTGGGTGATTATCATGAAGCGCGCGCAGGGCGGCGCGGCAGGCACGGGCGGCGCGATGGCGTTTGGCAAGAGCAAAGCAAGGATGACGGACGGGGGCGAGACGAACAAGACGTTTGCGGACGTTGCGGGCGCGGACGAAGAAAAGGAAGAGCTCGTCGAGATCGTACAATTTTTGAAGAACCCGGCGAGGTTTAAAGAGCTTGGGGCGCGTATTCCAAAGGGAGTCCTTTTGGTGGGCCCTCCGGGCGGTGGTAAAACTTTGCTTGCAAAGGCGGTTGCCGGCGAGGCGAAGGTACCGTTTTTCTCGATCAGCGGTTCCGATTTTGTGGAAATGTTTGTAGGCGTGGGCGCTTCGCGCGTGCGCGACCTGTTTGAAAGCGCGAAGAAGAACGCGCCGTGTATTGTATTTATCGATGAGATCGACGCAGTCGGACGCCAGAGGGGCGCGGGACTGGGCGGCGGTCACGACGAACGCGAGCAGACGCTCAACCAGCTGCTTGTCGAGATGGATGGTTTCGAGGTTAACGAAGGAATTATCGTGATGGCGGCGACCAACAGGCGCGACATCCTCGATCCGGCGTTGCTGCGTGCGGGACGGTTTGACAGGCAGATCACGGTTAACTACCCTGACGTAAAGGGCAGGGAGGAAATTCTGAAGGTGCACGCAAAGGGTAAGCCCTTTGAACCTGAGGTTGATTTTAAGGTGATTGCGAGACGCACCCCGGGCTTTATCGGCGCAGATCTTGAAAATGTGCTCAACGAAGCCGCGATTTTGGCGGCGCGCCGCAGGAAAAAGAAAATCGGCATGAGCGAGATTGAAGAAGCAATCACGCGCGTGATTGCAGGCCCGGAGAAAAAGAGCAGGGTTATGACGGAGGACGACAGGCGCTGCACGGCATACCATGAGGTAGGCCATGCGATTCTCGCACATGTGCTTCCAAAATGCGATCCGGTTCATGAGGTTTCGATCATTCCGCGCGGAATGGCGGCTGGCTATACGATGACATTGCCGGAGGAAGACAAGCAGCATGTGTTCAAGAGCAAGCTCATGGATGAAATCACGATGATGCTTGGCGGACGGGTTGCGGAGGCGCTGACATTAAAGGATATTTCCACAGGCGCGATCAACGACCTGCAGCGTGCGACGGAAACGGCGAAGGACATGGTGACCAAATACGGCATGAGCGAAGAGATCGGGCCGGTGTTCCTGGCCTCCGGGCACGAGGTGTTCCTTGGCAAGGATTTCGGACAGTCTCCGGAGTATTCGGAAAGTACGTCGGCACGCATTGACGCGGAAGTTACCAATATCATGGAAAGCGCATATGCAAATGCGACGGAAATCCTGAGCAAAAACCTGCGTAAACTCGTCAACATCGGCGAAGTGCTGATGCGTAAGGAAAAGCTGTCTGGCGAGGAATTCCAGCAGCTCTTTGAGGATGCGGTACAGGTTGACGATCCTGACTCATGGGAGATCGAAGAGAAAAAGAAGGACGAGGAAAAAGAACCGGAGTGGATTACGCCGCCGGCAGAGCCGACGGACGCGGAAGCGGTGGAAACAATCATCGTGGAGCCGCCCACGCCGGAAGGGGAATAAATGGTTGGAAAACGACAAAATCAGCGGCAGAAGCGCCGCTGATTTTTCGTCGTTCCAAGGGACGGAAGAGGAAGAGCAATGATAGACCTACATATACATTCAACAGCTTCAGACGGCACAGATACGCCGGAAACAATCATCACAAAATGCAGTAAGCTGGGGCTGAAGCTGACAGCGATTACAGATCATGATACGGTAGACGCACAGCCGGAGGCAATCCGCTGCGCAAAACAGAAAAAGTTGAAATATCTTACGGGAGTGGAGTTTTCTGTACGCCATACGGGAGAGCTGCATATCCTCGGCTACGGGATCGATTCCGCGGACAAGGAGCTTGTGGCTATGATGGAAGAGCTTCGTGCGTCCCGTGTGGGCCGTGTAACTGAGATTATAAAAGCGGTGCAGGCGCACGGCATGAATATATCCTTTGAGGACGTGGAACGTTTTGCAAAAGGAAATACGCTTGGCAGGCCGCACGTCGCGCTGGCTTTGATAGAGAAGGGATACGCAAGCGACCTGCAGGATGCGTTTACGCGCTACCTGAATGAGGAAGGCAGCTGTTATGTGCAGCGCAGGAAGCTCAATCCGCAGCAGGCTGTGGACATGATACGCAAAACGGGAGGAGTTCCGGTTCTCGCGCATCCAAAGTTTGTGAAAACAAACGATATCGAGCAGCTGATCGTTGAGCTGAAAGATATGGGGCTTATGGGCGTAGAGGCTTATTACCCCGCGCATTCGGAGGCGGATGTGGAGAAGTTTGTGGGCATTGCAAAAAGGCATGGGCTTATGGTTACGGCGGGCAGCGATTACCATGGCGCGATGCGCCCTTATGCTGCGCTTGCCTGTGAGAAAAGAACAGGACCGTACCTTGAGGAATCGCTTGAAATTTTAACCGAAAAATATGCAATATGATTGAAAGACACCGGGTTCGGTGCTATAATAAATTCTAGAATGACAATAAACAAGGATGGTGTGGTTTTTTATGCTTAGCGGAAATCCGGATATAAAAATATTTGCTGGTTCGTCAGGCGTTTCCTTTGCCAAGAAGATGTGTACCTATCTTGGAGCGGAGCTTGGCTCATCCGAGGTAATCCATTTTTCGGACGGAAATATTTTTATTCGTATCAAAGAAACAGTACGTGACAAAGACGTTTATGTAGTGCTCCCAATCGGTTTGGATCCAAACAACGAATTAGTGGAGCTTTTATTTTGGATGGATTCTTTTAAACGTGCAAGCGCAGCGTCGGTAACGGCAATCGTACCTTACTTTGGATATGCAAAAGGAGACAAAAAGGACGAGCCAAGGGTTTCGATCCGCGCGAGGGTATGCGCGGACTGTCTTGAAGTTTCCGGCGCTGACAGGATGATTACAATGGACCTGCACAGCGCACAGGTTCAGGGCTTTTTCAAGATTCCGGTTGACCATTTGCTTTCCCTGCCCATCCTTTGCGAATACATTAAGGGAATGGATATTATGGAAAATCTCGTGGTGGTTTCGCCGGACGCGGGATTTGCGAAAACAGCGAGAAAATATGCCGACTACCTGAAGCTTCCGGTAGCGATCGGCGATAAAACCCGTACAGGTCACGATGAAAACGCACAGATCCTTGAAGTGATTGGCGATGTGGAAGGCAAAAATTGCCTGATCGTGGATGATTTTTCAATCAGCGGAGGAACGCTCATCGATGTTGCGAATATGCTCAAGGCGCGCGGCGCAAAACGGATTGTAGCCTGCCTGGGGCACATTATGCTTCGTGAAAAGGGTGTTAAGGCGATCAACGAAAGCCCGATTGAGTACCTGATTTCAACAGACAGCGTGGAAAATCCGTTTATTATCGGACAGAAAAAGTTCCTGACTGTTTCGGTGGCGCCGCTCTTTGCCGAAGCGGTTTACAGGATCCATGAAAGAGAGTCTGTGAGCACACTGTTTTCGACAGTGCCTGAAAAACTCAAAGATGATCTCAGGGAAGCCTGCCGTAAATAAAAACCAACAACCAGAGGAGTATTCCCTGCCTTATTATTCTAAGACAGGGAAATTTTTTATACAGGCGGCGGGTGATTTACCAAAGTATCGGCGTTTTGCCTGGAGTCATGAAATAACTCATAGAGGAAGGCGCATGACAGAATATATGGTATGATGCGCATGAGGTGGAGTAATATGAAGATAAAAAGAATTTTAGGAATTGTAATAACGGTGATGCTGGTGATGACAATGTTTGCACCGGCTGCCTTTGCGGCGACGGACGAACCGACGCAGGAACCGACTGAGACCACGCAACCGACGGACGAGCCTACGCAGGAGCCGACGCAGACTCCCACGCCAACGCAAAAACCGACGGCAACCCCCACGCCGACGCAAAAACCGACACAGACGCCTACTCAGGAGCCTACGCAGGAACCGACGCAGACGCCGACGCAAGCACCATCCGAAGACTCCGGAAATGAGACGGTTAATGTTACACTGTATGTGTATTCGGGAGGCGCGGCGGCATCCGGCTATACGGTAAAGCTGGACACCGTATCGCAAAAGACCAATAAAGAGGGCATGGTTTCTTATCCTGACGTGACGGTGGAAGATCATAAGATTACAATCACCAACCCGGAAGGAAAGCAAAGCGTTGGAATGATGTACCTTTCACGCGGCAACAGCACGGAGATACAAAATGTTGCAATGGGTGGCAAATATGAAATTTCGGTGGCGAACGGCGCGCACAACCTTTACGCATCGGTTGTGTTTGTGGCGGACGAAGCGATTGAGATCACTTCGGTAGGAGAATCCAAAACGCCTGCGCCTGTGGCAACTGCCACAGCCTCCACAAGCCCTGTGGGAGCGATGAAGATTACGGCGGACTTTGTGGACTCTGCGGGAAAACCGGTGACAGGACTCGGGATTGGCGTTTCGCAGGACGGTGGGACGCCTGTAATGGGAATGGTGGACAGTAAAGGCAGATTTGTGCTTAATCAAGGCGGACTGGGGAACTTCCTGTGGGGAATTCTCCCGGCAAATATGTCCGAGGATCAGGCGATTTCAGTTGATACGGAAATCCAGCAGGGAGCGACGACAAAGATCGTATCCTCGGATGGAAGCTCGTATGTGGTGCAGACTCCCGGAACCACGAAAGAGCTGTACATGAAGTTTGAGCAAAGCGGAAACGGCTATGTGCTCAAAGAGGTTTTGGATAAGGTGCCGGGCGGGATCGATTCGCTGACGCTGGGCATTATCATGTTTATAGTGATTATTGTGGTTGTGATTGTGATTCTGGTGGTGGTGCGCCATAACCGGAAAAAGAAACGTGCCGCACAAAAGAGCGCCGACGAGCCGCGCGGACGGGAACGTGAGTTCGAGCTGGAAAAAGAAGACGAACCTTCCGCGGAGGCGCCCCGCCCCAAACAAACGGGTGGAGCGAATAAAATGGGCGACAGGTCCAGGATGTAAAAAACAAAAGAAGGAGCGGCGAAAGCCGTTCCTTTTTTGTTGTCCCCAAAGGGCTGGAGGCCATCTATCCTTGCACAAAAAGAAGCGAGCCGCTAAAATAGAAGTAAAAGAAGTCCCTGGCCGCATGGGGATTTGGTTAGGAGTAAACGCTTATGTTATTGAATTTTTTGGGGGCCGCACACGAGGTGACGGGCAGCTGTTATCTTTTGGAGATTGGGGGAAAGAAGCTGCTCGTGGACTGCGGAATGAGACAGGGGCCGGACGAGTACAAATCGCAGGCGTTTTCATTTGACGCACAATCTATTGATTGTGTTCTTCTGACACACGCGCATATCGATCATTCCGGGTTGTTGCCGCTGCTTTACAAAGAAGGTTACCGTGGAAAGATTTATGCAACGGGCGCAACATGCGACCTGGCGGATATTATGCTCCGGGACAGTGCGCATATCCAGATGTTTGAAGCGGAATGGCGCAACCGGAAAGGAAAACGCGCAGGGCGTGAAGAATATATTCCGTTGTATGAAATGGAGGACGCTCAGGGGGCGATCAGCTGCCTTGTTCCATGCAAATACGGCGAACCTGTTTTCATATGCGAGGGGGTGTCGGCGCGCTTTACGGATGCGGGGCATCTTTTGGGTTCATCCAGCATCACACTTACCCTGGATGAAGACGGGATCAGCAAGCGCATTGTTTTTTCCGGAGATATTGGGAATGAGAACCAGCCCCTGCTTCGTGATCCGGAATATTTGCATCAGGCGGATTACGTTGTTATGGAGTCCACCTATGGCGACCGCAGCCATGGGCCGCGTCCTGATTATATTGGGGAGCTTGCGCGTATCATACAAAAAACATTTGACCGCGGCGGGAATGTGGTGATTCCATCCTTTGCGGTAGGCCGTACGCAAGAGCTTTTATATTTTATCCGTCAAATCAAAACGGATGGGCTTGTGAAGGGCCACGGGAATTTTCCAGTATATGTCGATAGTCCTCTTGCAATCGAGGCCACGACGATATTTGGGCAAAACAGCATGGAATACTATGACGATGAAGCGATTGCGCTGATCGGGCGGGGGATCAATCCGATCTCCTTTGACGGACTGAAAACGACGGTCACAAGCGAGGAATCAAAGCTTGTAAACGCAGATAAAACGTGCAAGGTGATCATTTCGGCAAGCGGCATGTGTGAGGCGGGCAGGATTAAGCATCACCTGAAGCACAACCTGTGGCGGCGCGAATGCACGGTATTGTTTGTTGGATACCAGGCGGAGGGAACGCTTGGAAGATCAATCCTCGAGGGTGCTGAGCACGTGAAGCTGTTTGGCGAGGAGGTCGCTGTTGCAGCGGAAATCCGTACGCTTGAGGGCATCAGCAGCCATGCGGACAATGCGGGCCTTCTGCGATGGGCTTCCAGCTTCGAGAGGAAGCCGGAACATCTGTTTGTCACGCATGGACAGGGACGCGTATGCGATTTCTTCGCAAACGAGCTTCGCGAAAAGCTTGAGGTCGAAGCGACCGCGCCCTATGAGATGGAGCAATACGACCTTGCGGCGAACGCGCTCGTCAAAGAAGGGATCAAAGAAAAAGCGAAAGTCAAAGAACCTTCCAAGGCCAGGACGGTATACGACAGGCTTGTTGCTGCAGGAAGGCGGCTTATACAGGTGATCGAACGCAATCGCGGAGGCGCGAATAAGAGTCTTGCAAAATTTGCGGACCAGATCAACAGCCTTGCGGATAAATGGGACAGGTGATACTGATGGACAGGGAGGAATACAATGAAACTTTTGATCGCTTCAGACATACATGGCTCGGCGTTCTATTGCGATAAGCTGCTTCGGGCGTACGAAAGGGAAAAAGCAGACAGGCTCCTTTTATTGGGAGATGTTTTATACCACGGCCCGCGAAACGATCTTCCTGCGGAATATAATCCCAAGAAGGTAATCGCAATGCTCAATCCCATTGCAAATGAGATTTTATGTGTGCGTGGGAATTGCGACAGCGAGGTAGACCAGATGGTGCTTGATTTTCCGGTGATGGCGGAATACTGTATCCTGTACCTTGGCAATCACATGGTTTTTGCAACCCACGGACACGTTTTTAACGAACAGAATCTTCCGCCATTGAAAAGCGGGGATATTTTGCTGAATGGGCACACGCATATCCCGGCATGCAGGGCACACGGCGGTTACCTTTACCTGAACCCTGGTTCGGTTTCCATTCCAAAGGAAGACAGCGTCCACAGCTATATGACGCTGGAGGATGGCGTGTTTTTGTGGAAAGATATTGACAGCGGGGAACCTTACAGGGAATATACTCCATAAGGCGGAATCGGAAAAATGTGGCCTCGCTCCGGATACTTATGATTGCATCGCTTCATTTCACGCCGCATTGGCTCATTGCCTTCGAGTCCGCGAGCAATAGCACATAATTTAAATGCAACAAAAAAAGCATAGGCCAAAAGCCTATGCTTTTTATTGGAATCGGTTATTTTAAATAAGCTTCGATTGGCGAGAGATCAAGGCTGCCATACCCCTTGAGGAAGGAATACAGCGTCTGTGTGATCTTTTTTGCACCGCCTTTTTCGTCGCTTTCCACATTGACGGGGATAAGCGGATCGTGCAGGGAAAGCCGCACAAGGAACCAGCCGTTCCCGTGCTCCTTATCAAAGGAAACGCGGATGCCCTCATGGTTATCCGGCGCGACGTGGAAATCGTCCTGCTTTTGTGCGTATGCGGTCAGGTCTGCGATCATGCTTTCACCATATGCCTTAAAATCGTCCTCGCCGATTCCAAGACGGAATTCCTCGCTCTCAACGGGTTCTTTGAGGTCGGAGATCAGGTCGGAAATCGTGTGCCCCTGTTTTTTGAGCTTTGCCATTTCAATCAGCAGGCGCGTCACGAGGTAAGCGCCGTCGTCCAGGAAATAATTCTCCTTGAGAGCGGCGTGACCGGAGGTTTCAATCGCAAGCTGCGAATCCGTCCCGCCTTCATTGAGGCGGATCGACTCGTTGATTACGTTTTTATATCCGCGTTTAAAGCGGTGATGCGTACCGCCGTGCGCCTTGATAAAATCTGCGAGGCCGCTTGACGTAATGGAGTCCGTGACGATTGTTGTGCCGGGGAATTCCTTCAGTAAAATTGCGGAGATCGCAGCGATCAGACGGTTTTTATTGAGCACGCTGCCGCCCTTATCCACTGCGCCCGCACGGTCTACGTCCGTGTCAAAAATGATGCCAAAATCTGCGTTGGTATCAATGACGGCGTCAACGATACTCTGCATGGCCTCTTTGTTTTCGGGATTGGGGATGTGGTTGGGGAAGGTGCCGTCCGGCTCGAGGAACTGGCTGCCCTGCGTATCTGCACCAAGGGGTGCAAGAACCTTATCCACATAAAAACCACCTGCGCCGTTGCCTGCGTCCACAATAATTTTGAAGCCGCTGAACGGCTTTTCTTCGCCGGTCGCTTTGCGGATTTTGTCGGTGAGGATGCCTGCGTAAACGCTCATGAAATCTGCGCTTGTTACACTGCCCTTTTTTCCGGAGGCCGCGGGAAGAGCCGCCGCAATTTTGATGAGCTCCGCGATGTCAGCTTTTTCAAGGCCGCCCTTGTTGGTAAAAAATTTCAGTCCGTTACGGTTCATCGGTAAATGGCTTGCCGTTACCATGACCGCCCCGTCGCAAAGAAATCCGTCGGTTACGGTTGTCATGAACATTGCGGGCGTTGAGGCCATGCCGCAATCGAGCGCATCTGCGCCCATGCTGGTAAAGCCCTCCATGCACGCATCCTTAAGAGCCGGCCCGGTGACGCGCGAATCCATGCCGATCGCAATTTTGGGGTTTGGTTTCCCAAGCCACAATACAAAAGCCTTTGCAAGGTCAAGCGCCGCCTGAGGCGTCAGGTTTGCGTCGTCGCCGAGAGCAATGCCGCGTATATCGCTGCCATTTTGCAGTTTGCTGTAATCCATATCAAATACCACGCTTTCTAATTAGAATTTGAAAAATATTTCTTGTGTTTATTGTAACTGGAATTTTGTCCGGGTTCAAGTACGCAAACGCAAACATTATAAATGATATGTGCCTTCGCGGATGAGTTGTGAAAATTTTACGGCGATTCATCAAAAAGCATGTGCAATGGCGGGGCAAGCGTACAACAGGCGGGAGAAAAGAAACATAAAGGTTACAGCAGGAACCGCATGGCAATCATGAAATATGACGTTTTCGTAATAAAAGAGTTGAAAAATCAGGAGGGTTGTATTATCATATATGGTATATAGGCAGAATTTTGCTTATCCAGAAATTTAGAAGAGAGGCTTCGATGAATGGGCTTATTCGGAAATTTTAACGATATAGGAATAGACCTCGGTACTGCAACCGTGCTGGTATACGTCAGGGGCAAGGGAATTGTGCTGAGGGAACCTTCGGTTGTGGCCGTGGATAGATTATCCGGCAGGATGCTTGCGATTGGTGAAGAAGCGCGCATCATGCTTGGGCGTACGCCGGGGAATATTGTGGCGGTACGTCCTCTTCGTGAAGGCGTTATTTCGAACTTTCACGATACGGAAAGGATGCTGCGTTATTTCCTGCGCAAAGTAATCGGAAGAAGATTGTTCTTTAAACCGCGCGTGGTGGTCTGCGTACCCTCGGGCGTTACGGAAGTGGAAAAGCGTTCCGTAATCGAGGCGACGGAGGAAGCGGGCGCGCGCCACACCTGCCTGATCGAGGAACCGATCGCCGCTGCAATCGGCGCGGGAATCGACATTGGCGAGCCGCAGGGAAATATGGTTCTTGATATCGGCGGCGGTACGGCGGACATGGCTGTTATCTCCCTTGGCGGGGCGGTAATCAGCGATTCCATCAAAATCGCGGGCGATACGTTTGACGAGTATATTTCTAGGTATATCAAGAAAAAATACAATATGCTGATTGGTGAACGTACGGCTGAGGAAATCAAAATCAACATCGGCAGCGCGTTCCCGCGTAAAGAGGAAGCATATATGGAGGTCACGGGCCGCAACCTGATTTCAGGGCTGCCCAAAACGATTACCATCAGTTCGAACGAGACGATTGAGGCGATGCAGGAGCCGCTTAACCGTATCATGGAGACCATGCACAGCGTACTTGAGCGTACGCCGCCGGAGCTCACAGCGGACATCGCGGAGAACGGGATTTGCATGACGGGCGGAGGATCGCTTCTGTACGGCCTTGACAGGCTTCTTACGGAGCGGACCAAGATTCCGTGCTATGTAGCGGAGGACGCGGTGTCGTGCGTTGCAATCGGTACGGGCAAGGCGCTTGAAAGCATCGACGTATATAGCGCCGGAGCGGTTTACGATTATCGCCGCGGTGACTATTATAATCAGGGATACTGATAAGAATGAAAAAGCAGAGTTGTTCCCTCATTGAAAGGGGCAGCTCTGTTATTATGTAAAAATAGATTATTTCCATGTGTGAAGAATGGCTGTGTAAAGCAATTTTTGGATTTTTATTTTTCATGCAGGGGCAAAATTTGAGAGTATGACAGCAGTACTGTCTGTGAACCGGAGGATAGTGGTTTGAATCATCATAAGGCAATCAAGGGCCTGACGGTCCTTTTGATCGTTTTGATTGTTGCGGCGGGGGTAGTCCTCTATACGCTCTATGGAACCTACAAAGCGATCAAAGACAATCCAATGGCGGCGTTCGCTACGCCGCAGGCTTCGGCGGTTGCGTCGGACGACCTGAAATTTGACAACAACGCGAATGTTGAAACAGTAACGATTGACGGAAAGACTTACCAGAAGAAGCAAAATGTCGTTACGGTGCTGATGCTCGGCATCGATTCGGACGGCAGCGCAGCCAAAAACGCGCAGGGCGAGCGCAGCGACATGATGATGCTGTGTACAGTCGACATGGATGCAAATACGATTGAGCTTACATCCCTTCCGCGCGATACGCGTACCGTCGTGCATGATGTGGATACAAAGACGGGTAAAATCAAAGATAAAACCTGGGTAACAAAGCTCAACCATGCCTATAACCGTGGCGGCGGCCAGGATAAATACGGTGCGGAAAACGCAATGCGCGCCACAGAGGATCTCATCGAGTGCGATGGACAGCTTTCTATTCCGGTATCCTATTTTGTTTCGATTGACCTCGAGCACCTTTCAGACCTTGCGGATGCGCTTGGCGGTGTAGAGGTAACGCTTGACCAGGACTATCCGGATATTGGCAGCAAGGGTGATACCATTACTCTCGAAGGCAACAACGTGCGGCTTTACCTGCAAAACAGGAAGCAGATGGACGACGGGGAGATGTCCCGCCAGAAGCATGAGCAGGATTTCATGATGGCGATTGCGAAAAAAATCAAAAAGCTGGGCGCAGTAGAATCGGCTTCAAGGCTGTTTACACAGTTGCAGGATGTTGTGAAGATGGATTTGAACCTCGACCAGATCGTCGGCATGGCGGGCGTGCTGGATAAGGTTTCCCTTGACGAGATCAAGCGGAACAGCTTTACGGAAAACTACAAGATGATGAACGACGAGCTCATGGGACAGGATCTGGACTTCTTTGTGATGGACGAGGATGAGCTGATGGATATGATGCTCGAAATGTATTATACGCCTGTGGACGGCGGCTCTGCGAGTGCTGCGGGGCAGGACGACGCGGACGCAAGTGCGTCAGCGAAAGCGTCTGCTGCGTCAAAGGGCTCAAAATTGAATTCATCTGATGACTGAATGATCGTTTAAAATCGAAGCAAAGGCGGTGGAATAGCAGTCCACCGCCTTTTTGCATTATTAATTTTTTGTAAATAATAGGAAATTGAAGGGAAAAAATAAAATTTTTAAGGTACTATTAAGTTTAGGATTAAAACAGATATGCTATATATAAGCATATTCAATAAATGAAGCCGGGAGGACGAACGGTTGAATCATCAAAAAGCAATCAAGGGCCTGCTGATCGCGCTGATTGCGCTGGGAGTAATAGCGGGTGTGGTGGCCTATTCATTGTTTGGGACTTATTTTGCCCTGAAAGCGAATCCTATGAGCGCGTTTACAAATACGAGCCAGGGAGCGCTCGCGTCAGACGACGTAAACTATGATGCAAACGCACATGTGGAAACGGTACAAATCGACGGGCAGACATATCAAAAGAAAAATGGTGTGATCAGCATCCTGATGCTCGGCATTGACTGGGACGGCACGGAGCAGAAGGATGCGACCGGCGCGCGCAGCGATATGCTGATGCTGTGCACGATCGATACCGAGACGAATGATATTTCCTTCCTGTCCATTCCGCGCGACACGCGGACTGTGGTTCACAAGGTGGATCAAAAAACAGGTAAGGTGGAAGAAAAAGAATATATGACCAAGATCAATCACGCATACATCCTTGGCGGGGGAAACGATCCGAACCTGTACGGACCGCAAAACGCGATGCGGGCTACAGAAGACCTCATAGAATGCGACGGGCAGCTTTCCATTCCTGTGCAACAGTATATTTCGATTGACCTGGAGCACTTATCCGATCTTGCGGACGCATTTGGAGGCGTTGAGGTAACGCTCGACCAGGACGTGCCTTACGTGGGAAGCGAGGGGGAAACGGTGACGTTGCAAGGGGACACTGTGCGCCTTTACCTGCAAAACAGAAAAGACCAGGACGACGGCGAGATGTCCCGCCAACGCCACGAGCAGGATTTTATGAAGGCGCTTGCAAAGAAAATCAAACAGATGGGCGCAGTGCAGTCCGCCTCCAAGCTTTTTACGCAGCTTAATAACAAGGTGATCCAGACAAACCTGAATCTGGACCAGATCGTTGCAATGGCGGGCGTGCTCGATAAGGTTTCGTCGATAGACGATATCACGATGGATACCTTCACTGAAACGGACGAGAGCTGGCAGAAATTCCCGGATCCGATTGTAACGACGCCCTCCAAGCTCGATTATTTCGTTATGGACGACCAGGAGTTGCTGGATAAAATGCTAACGCTTTACTACTCGCCCCAGGAATAAGGGAATCAAAAAAGCAATGGCCGCGGCCATTGCTTTTTTATCTGTCAGGTCAGGTTGTCAAAATCCTTATCCCACAGGTTATAGGTCTGCGTATTCCTGATTGCGCCGAGCATATTATCCGCAGCCTGTGGGTTGAGCGTTCCCAAATACCGGATAATCTCTTTGGCCTGCTCGCGTTTGGTGGAAAAATCAATCGGACATGGATTTTTGGCGATTGGGATATCAAGGCGGCGGACGGCGGAAATAATATCGGTTTCCCGCAGGAATACAAACGGCCGTATCAGAGTAATATCCCGCCTTGAAAGATAGGACTTGGGAGAAAAGGTGTTCATGCGCCCCTCGTACATGAGGCTCATGAGCAGCGTCTGTACCACGTCGTCGCCGTGGTGTGCAAAAGCTGCCTTGTTGCAGCCAAGCTTTTTCGCAGTTTCATAAAGAGCGCCTTTACGCATCTTGGCGCACAGGGCGCATGGATTTTTCTCTTTGCGAATATTGAAAACAATATCTGAAATTTGTGTCTTGATAATTGTGAGCGGCACCCCAAGACCGTCTGCATATTGCTGCATTACGTCTGTTGCATAATTTCCAAAGCCGAGATCCACGGTGACGGCAAGGAGCTCGTAATCTGTTTTGGCATATTTTTGGTATAGTGTAAGGGCATAGAGCAGCAGCATGGAATCCTTGCCGCCGGATAGCCCCACTGCGATTTTATCACCCGGGGAAATCATGGAAAACCGCTCGTCCGCACGGCGGACACCGCCTAAAATTTTTCTCATACGCTTAATTTTAAATCCTTAACACTTTCTAAAATAATCGCTATTTTATTGAAATTATATCACAGATACAGTATCATTGTATTGTTTGATTTTAAAAAAGGGGTAATGATATCTATGGTAAGTGCGGCAAGCCTTTGGACGGTGTTTGGGACATCCATCCTGCCAATTATAGAATTGAAGGGAGCGATCCCGCTGGGCCTTGGGCTGGGGGTACCGTTCTGGACGACTTATTTTCTCGCTTTGCTGGGCTCATGCCTCCCTGCGCCGTTTATTGTTATTTTCATCGAACGGATTATACGCTGGATGCAGGGCAGCAAAGTAAAGCTTTTCAACAAATTTGCAAACTGGCTGATGGGAAAGGTGGAAAAGCACAAGGGAGGTATTGAAAAATACGGATATCTCGGCGTGTTTATCTTTGTGGCGATTCCATTGCCTGGAACCGGCGTGTGGACAGGCTCGCTGATTGCAAGCGTGCTGGGCCTGAAGCCCGCAAAGGCAATCCCGCTGGTAATCCTTGGGAACGTGGTTGCAGGTTTTATTATGCTTATGCTATCGAGCATCTTTTTCCCGGGCATGGCGCCATGGTCAGCCTGACGGTAAATCAGTATGCAGGCAGCCTTTAAAAGCTGCCTGTTTTTTTATGAGACATTTTCCCTTCCTGCAAGCAACCTGCAATAATCACAATATTGCAAAACAAAAGAGAAAAGTGCCTTGTGCTTTTTAAGTTCACGCTGTATAATACAAACTGTTCATTAATATTTGCTTTTTATAGGTGGCCGGCATTGCCGGTCTGGGAAACAGGTGCAAGTCCTGTACGGTACCGCCGCTGTAATTACGGAGTATCGGTCCAATAAAGCCACTGGAGTTTTCCGGGAAGGCGGGCCGGATGCGTCGATGTAAAAGTCAGAAGACAGGCCTATGAAACGACATAATACTGGATCTGCGAGTTACGGATACGTATTTTTATTTTGCATTTAAAAAAACGGGCAAATGCAGGCGTAAAAACCTGTGTTTGCCCGTTTCCCTCCCCAAGGGTTTTACAAAAATACGTTTTCACTTCCAGGCAAAACGAAGGAGAGAAAAATGAAAAGTATGAAAAGAATTGTTTGTGTGGCAATCATTGCCATAATGGTGGCAGGACTGATGGCGTGCAGCGCTCCGGCGCAGGAATCGCAGGCGCCGTCCGCATCCGAAGCTGCGTCTGAAACGCCGGTGGCAAGCGCGAGCGGGCAGGCGTCTGCGGCAGCGTCCGGGGATTCTGTTTTCCCGTTTGAGCTGACAACATATGAAGACGCAGTGGTGACGTTTGACCATGTGCCAGAGCGCGTAATTGCCGCAAACCCGAATGCGGGTGAAGAGCTGATGGCGCTTGGCCTTGGCGACAAGATCATCGCGACGAGCTACAACAACGCGCAGGTCGCTGAAGAATACCGCGCGGAATATGAATCCAAACCAAGCCTTACGGAGGAAGGACAGCCGTCCCTTGAAGTGGTGCTTGACCTCAACCCGGATTTTATTTATGGCAGGAGCTCGGCGTTCGGCAAAAAGGGAATTGCATCCCATGATACGCTGACACAAAACGGAATCATGTCCCTTTCGTCCATCGAAGGCTATAAAAAAGGCGCCGATGTGGAAGACGTTTACCAGGATTTCTACAACCTCGGCAAGATTTTCCAGGTGGAGGATAAGGCAAACGAGGTTGTCGACGGCATGAAGCAACGTATTGCCGCAGTAGAAGAAAAGGTAGCCGGAGTGGAGCCGGTTAAGGTATTCAACTTCGATATGGAAATGGATGGCGGCGCATACACGCCGGGCAATAACTTTACCTCCAAACTGATCCGCCATGCGGGCGGCGTCAACGTTTTTGAGGATTTGGAAGAAACATGGAACACAGTTAGCTGGGAAGCGGTCGTGGAAGCGGATCCTGATATTATTGTGATCAACGACTACAGCGGAACGCCGCTGGATGAAAAAATCGAGCAGCTCAAAACCAATCCGGCCCTCTCAGGGCTGAAAGCAGTGCAGGAAGAAAACTTCCTTGTCATCACTCTGCCGGAAGTGTTTGCAAGCTCGAGAATTGCAGATACCATCGAAAAGTTTGCAAAAGGCTTCCATCCTGATTTATTCACGGAAGCTGAATAAAAGAATTTATGACAGTAATCAAGGACAATGTGGCAGCTTGGACGGCCGTATTGTCCTTGAATTTGTTCCGGTTTTTCCGTTAGCTTGTGCATTGGAATTTACCGTCTGACACGGGGAGAAAAAATGAAACATGTAAGAAGAATTGTATGTGTGGCAATCATTGCCATAATGATGGCAGGACTGATGGCATGCAGCGCGCCGGTGCAGGAATCGCAGGCGCCGGCTGCAGGTGCGTCTGAAACGGTTTCGCAAGAGCCTTCCGCCAGCGCAACGGGCTCTGATGCAGCGTCTGCAAAAAGCAGCGGCGCAGGATTCCCGTTTGAGCTTACGACATTTGACGGCGCGGTAGTAACGTTCGATCATGTTCCGGAGCGTGTGTTGGCTGCAAATCCGGATGCGGGTGAAGAACTGATGGCGCTTGGCCTGGGCGATAAGATCATAGCGACGAGCTATAATTATGCGCAGGTTGCCGAGGAATATCGTGCGGAATATGAAGCCAAACAAAGCCTTACGGATAGCGGGTATCCGGCACTTGAGGCTGTTCTCGGACTCGATCCGGATTTTGTATATGGGCGCAGCGCGGCTTTTGACCAGAAAGGGATCGCGTCTCACGATACCCTGACAGAAAATGGAATTATGTCCTTATCCTCGATCGAGAGCTACAAGATGGGAGCCGATGTGGAGGATGTTTACCAGGATTTCTATAACCTTGGCAGGATTTTCCAGGTGGAGGACAAAGCAAACGAGATCGTCGACGATATGAAATCACGAATTGCGGCTGTGGAAGAAAAAGTAGCGGACGCGCAGCCGGTTAAGGTGTTTAATTTTGATTCTGAAGAAGAGGGCGGCGCATACACGGCGGGAAACAACTTCACCTCCAGCCTGATTCGGCACGCCGGCGGAGTTAACGTATTTGGAGACCTTGAAGAAACATGGGGCACGGTCAGTTGGGAAGCGGTTGTGGAGGCCAATCCTGATATCATTGTGATCAACGACTACAGCGGCACTACGCTGGATGAAAAGATACGGCAGTTAAAGGAAAATCCAGCGCTGTCGGGCCTTAAGGCAGTGCAGGAAGAAAACTTCCTTGTCATTACCCTGCCGGAGGTATTTGCAAGCTCGCGCGCAGCGGATACGATTGAAAAATTTGCACAGGCTTTCCATCCGGAATTATTTGTGGAATAACGATGAAAAAATTATCCGTTTACATCAAAAATAATACCCTTGCTTGCTGTATCGCGCTTGGCATAATACTCGTGCTGTCCGTGATACTGTGTATTGGGATCGGTCCGGTTTCGATTTCTTTTGATACCGTCTGGAACGTGATGTTTGGCAAGCTGTTTGGGATGGATATTTCTTCTGTCGCTGAAAATACCCAGAATATTGTATGGCATTTGCGTACTCCGCGCGTGCTGCTCGGCCTGATGGTTGGAGCAGGGCTTTCTCTGGCGGGCGTCGCAATGCAGGCGTTGACCAAAAATCCGCTTGCCGATCCATATGTGCTTGGAATTTCTTCCGGCGCATATTTTGGCGCGGTGATCGCAATCATACTCGGCGGCTTTGCAATTTTTGGACTGTTTAAGGTGCAGGTAGGGGCATTTTTGGGGGCGATTATCGCAATTTCAGTCGTATATGCCTTTTCAAAAAGCGGACGCTCGGTTACTCCCATCACACTGATTTTGGTGGGAATGGCGGTGGCTGCTATGTTCAGCGCGTTTGCGAATTTCATTGTGTACAATGCGCCTGACGATACCAAAATAAGGGAAACCAGTTTTTGGCTCCTTGGCGGAATTGCCGGAGTACAGTGGACAGAGCTGATACCCATTGCGATTGTGACTGGGCCGGGTATTATTGCGATGTTTTGTCTTTCGTCTCCACTCAATGCAATGATGATGGGCGACAGTACCGCGGTAACCCTTGGCGTGAACCTGAATACGGTGCGCAATGTGCTGATCGTTATCACGGCGATTCTCACAGGCGTTACGGTAGCTGTGGCGGGCTGCATCGGTTTTGTGGGACTTGTGGTACCGCATATTGTACGGTCTATCGTCGGCGCGGATCACAAAAAGGTGATACCGCTGTCTGTTCTTCTTGGCGCAATCTTCCTGATTTGGGTTGATGTTGGCGCACGCATGTTTGACGCGCCCAAGGAGATACCGATTGGAATCCTGACCTCTATGATTGGCGCGCCGCTCTTCCTGTGGATGATCAAGGCACGCAGATATTCGTTTGGTGAAAAGGCATGAGCAGTAAACCAATATTAGACGTAAAGCGGATCCGTTATGCGGTTCGCGAATTTGAAATATTGAAGCAGGTATCGATCACCGTGGAGCCTGGGGAGTTTGTGGGCATCATCGGCCCGAACGGTAGTGGAAAATCCACACTCCTGAAGAACATTTATAAGGTTTTGACGCCAACAGGCGGGGATATTTTTGTAAAGGGGCATAACCTCGCGCACATGACAAACAGGCAGATGGCGCGGGAGATTGCCGTGGTTGCGCAGGAAAACAATACCAGCTTTGATTTTTCGGTGGAAGAGGTGGTTTCCATGGGCCGTTACCCGCACAAAAAGATGATGGAGCCTTTGGGGAATGACGACAGGGAAGCCGTTTGCGCAATGATAGAGCAGGTGGGCATGAAAGCGTTTCTCAAAAGCAGCTTTTTGAATCTCTCTGGAGGGGAGAAGCAACGGGTACTGATTGCGCGCGCGCTCGTGCAGGATACGGACCTCGTAGTGCTTGACGAGCCGACAAACCATCTGGATATGGGCAGCCAGATAAAAACGCTTAACATGATGAAAGATTCAGGGAAAACAATTCTGGCCGCTCTTCACGACCTTAGCGTCGCGTCGAAGTACTGTGACCGAATTTATGTGATGCTCGCGGGGGAAATACTGTGCGAAGGAAAACCCGGCGATGTTATTTGCGAAAAACTCATCAATCAACTCTATGGAGTAAGCGCAGAGGTGTTCGGTCATAATGGCAGGATGTTTATTGACTATCAGTAAACGCGTTCAAATAAGCGGCCTGAAAAAAGATGAAAATCCGCGCAGATACGGCAATGTATCTGTTTTTTTGATTGAAAAGAAGCCAAAGCTTTGATATAATAAATTATTAGTGAAATAATACATTTTTATGTATCAATGATAATGGAGGAAAAACTATGAGAAGATTATTTACTTCGGAATCAGTGACTGAGGGACATCCTGATAAAGTATGTGACCAGATTTCAGATTCCGTGCTTGACGCGATCCTCGAACAGGACCCGAATGCGCGTGTTGCGTGCGAAACGGCTGTTAATACAGGTCTTGTACTCGTTATGGGAGAAATCACAACGAATGCTTATGTAGATATTGCTAAAATTGCGCGTGAGACAGTGAAGCAGATTGGTTTTGATAAAGCGGATTATGGCTTCGACGGCGAAACCTGCGGCGTAATCACCAGCATTGACGAGCAGTCGCCTGATATTGCAATGGGCGTGGACAAAGCGCTCGAGGTAAGGGAAGACAACGACGACGACGCGGAAAACGGCGCGGGCGACCAGGGTATGATGTTTGGTTATGCCTGCAACGAAACGCCTGAATATATGCCGATGCCGATCTATCTGGCGCACAGGCTTTCAAGGCGGCTTGCAGAGGTAAGGAAAAACGGTACGCTGGAGTATCTTCGCCCGGATGGAAAATCGCAGGTTACCATCGAATATGATGAAAACTGGAAGCCGATGCGTGTGGACGCAGTGGTTATTTCCACCCAGCACGATCCGGAAGCTACGCAGGCGCAGATCCGCAGAGACATGATCGAGCAGGTGATCAATCCGATGATTCCGGCCGACATGATGGATGACGATACAAAAATCTATGTGAATCCGACGGGACGCTTTGTAATCGGCGGACCAAAGGGCGACAGCGGACTTACGGGCCGCAAAATCATTGTAGATACTTATGGTGGAATGGGCCGTCACGGCGGCGGGGCGTTCTCAGGCAAGGATCCGTCGAAGGTAGACAGAAGCGCGGCTTATGCGGCGCGTTACGTTGCCAAGAATGTTGTTGCCGCGGGGCTTGCCGACCGCTGCGAAATCCAGCTTGCATATGCGATTGGCGTTGCGCGTCCGGTGTCTGTTTTTGTTGAAACGTTTGGCACAGGCAAAAAGCACAGCACGGAAATTGCGGACATTATCACAAAGCTGTTTGACCTTCGCCCGACGGCAATCATTGAAAGATTACAGCTGAGAAAGCCGATTTACAGGCAGACCGCGGCCTATGGTCATTTTGGAAGAGAAGACCTGGACCTGCCGTGGGAGAAGCTTGATATGGTGGAGGCCATCAAGAAAGAAATTTGAGCGAAGAACTGGTTGGAACGGTTTTAAGCATTATCTATGAAAGCGCGGATGGTTATACCGTGGCAGAAATCGAGGCAGATGAGCCCGCCATCGTGGTGGGCAATATGCCCGATTTGAAACCCGGTGAGCGTACGCGCTTTTTTGGTGCTTATAAAACCCACGCGAAATACGGCACGCAGTTTGCAGTGCAGTCATATGAGAGCACGTTACCGCGCGATTTGAACGATGTGGTATTGTTCCTGTCCGGCGGATTTATCAAAGGCCTTGGCGAGGTGCTGGCACAGCGCATTGTAGAAACGTTCGGCGAGGATACGTTTGACGTGATAGAGAACGATCACAGGGAGCTTGTGCGCGTTAAGGGAGTATCCCGCCGCCTTGCGGACAGCGTGCATGCCGCAATGAAAGAGTACGCCCAAAAGAAGTATATTTTTACAGACCTTATGGGAATGGGGCTTACCTCGCGACAGGCAACTGCCGCAACGTCTGCGCTTGGCGAGGACGCGGCGAGGCTGGTGCGCGAAAATCCATATATCCTGATTAAGCATGTGCGCGGGATCGATTTTCTGACGGCGGATAAAATCGCTCTGAAGATCGGCATTGAGGAGGGATCGCCCTTTCGCGTCAAAAATGCTATCCTGAATGTGCTGAGTAAGGTGCTTGCCCAGGGCAGCACATACGTGTACCGCAAGCAGCTCATCCCGCACGTTGCAAAGAACCTGAACGTGCCGGAAGCAAGCGTCAATAAGGCGCTGCTGGCGCTTGTCCTTTCCAAGGATATTATTCTGAAAAAATATTATCCGGATCAGCAGGTGGTGTTCCTGAAATCCGCATACCGGGCGGAATCCAGATGTGCGGCAAAGCTGTGCACGCTTGCAAAAACATGTGCGCCGTTTGAAATCAAAAACCTGAGAAGCCTGCTTAAAAAGCAGGTGAAGGCATATTCGCTGACGCAGGAGCAGGAGGAGGCGGTCCGCCAGGCGGCGGAAAACCGCATCTGCATTATCACCGGCGGGCCGGGTACGGGGAAAACGACAATTCTGAAAGCAGTGCTGAGTATCCTTGGCGGGGCGGGGATCACCTGCAGCCTGACTGCGCCCACAGGCCGCGCGGCAAAAAGGATGCAGGAGGCGACCGGGACAGCCGCGGGTACGCTGCACCGCTTACTTGAATATTGCTACGATGAGGACGCCTTCAATTGTTATTTCCGCAGGAACGAGGAAAATCCTCTGGAGGCGGACGCGGTTATTGTGGATGAGGTCTCCATGCTGGACGTGTTTTTGTTCCACAATCTGCTAAGAGCGCTCAAGGAAGGAGCGCGCCTGATTTTAGTGGGAGACGCAGACCAGCTGCCATCGGTCGGGCCGGGTAATGTCATGCGCGACATCATTGAATCCGGCGTGGTACCGTGCGTGAAGCTGACGCACCGGTTTCGTAACGCGGGCGCGATTGCGGACGCGGCTTATGAGATTTTGAACGGCAATGTGCCTGAGGCATACGATGATACCTTTGAATTTCGTGAATGCGCGGATATGGACGAGGTGCGGGAGCTGTTGTGCGGACAATATGAGCACTATGCAAAGAAGGGAGCGGATGTACAGCTGATTGCGCCAATCAAGCGTACGGAGCTTGGAACCGTGGCCCTTAACTCAGCCATCCGGGAGCGTGTGAATCCGAAAAAAAGCGCGAAGCAGGAGATCGTCTTTGGCGACAGGGTGTTTCGCGACGGCGACAGGGTGATGCAGGTCAAAAACAATTATGCGCGCGAATGGCGCGACGATGTCAACTTCGCGACAGGGGAAGGAGTGTTCAATGGCGACATTGGAACCATTACGGAAATTATGGGAGGCAATGTCGACGTTCTGTTTGAGGATATGAAGCGCAGCAGCTACCAGCTGCCGGAGCTTGCAGAGCTTGACGGGGCATACGCTTATACGATCCATAAGTCCCAGGGCAGTGAGTTTGATGTGATCCTGATGCCAATGATGTATGGAGCGCAGCCCTTTTTGACACGGAACCTGCTTTATACCGGAGTGACGCGCGCAAAGAAAAAAGTACTGATTGCAGGCAGTATGCAGACCTTCCGCCATATGATCTCAAACGTATGGCAAGGCCGCCGCAATACGATATTAAAACGTGAGCTTCAATACCTTGACAGGTTGACACAAGATGGGCAAATGGAATAAATTTTTACAGGAGCTGCTGCTTGGCGGCAAAAAATGTGTATATTGCGGCCGGGAAATACCTTATGAAGACCTTTTTTGCGAGGAATGCGCCGGAAAGGAAGAGGCGCTGCGAAACAAAGACGGTTTTGCAGGGGGGATTTTGTACGCGTACCGTTACGAGGATATTGTGCGTACGCTGATCCACCAGTTCAAATACAACGATATGCCGCGTTATTCTATGTTTATTGCGCAGCGTATGGCTGAGTTCCTTGCGGATTACGAGGTAAACGCAGACGGCGTTACCTATGTGCCGATCCATAAAAACAGGCTGAAGATGCGCGGGTACGACCAGACAGAACTGATCGCAAACCATCTGAGCACATTGCTTGGCGTTCCATGCGGGGACTTTCTGTTGCGTGTACGGGATACGAGGCCGCAGTATAAGCTGGGCGCGCGTGAACGGCAAAAAAATATACGCGGCGCGTTTTCTCTGCGTGAGGACGCGAATGTGGAGGGAAGAAACCTTTTGCTCATCGATGATATCTACACTACAGGTGCGACGGTTGGCGAGTGTGTCAGGATACTTGCAGATGCGGGAGCGAATGTAACGGCCTATACATATTCCAGGGAATTTTTAAAGCCGGAAAAGAAAAAGTGACGTTTTTCCAATCAAAAAGGCTGCGGAATTTCCGCAGCCCTGTGTTTTTGTCAGGTCACATCGGCTCGATCAGGCCGTAGTTTCCGTCGGCGCGTTTATAGATTACGTTAACCTCGTTATTGTGCGCATTGCGGAATACATAAAAGTTGTGGCCCAGAAGCTCCAGCTGCATGGCAGCGTCTTCCTCGTTCATCGGGCGCAAAGCAAATTTTTTGTTCCGCACGATCTGAGGCTCGTCCTCGGCGAAATTTTCGTCGTAATAGTCGTAAACCGTTTCCTCCGGGAAGGATTCCTCATGCAGGCGCTTTTCGAGCTTGGTGCGATGCTTGCGCATCTGGCGTTCCAGCTTTTTGAGCGCAACGTCGATGGAAGAATACATATCGCCGGTCGATTCCTCCGCACGCAGTACCAAGCCATCGCATACGATCGTAATTTCAGCGATGTGCCGCGACTTCTCGATAGAGAGAGTTACCTGCATTTCGGTTTCGGGCTTAAAATAACGTTCCAGTTTCCCCGCTTTTTTGTTGACGACGCGGCGCAGATAATCAGAAACCGCAATGTTCTTTCCGGAGATATTAATTTTCATATAGTTCGCCCCTTCCGTATTATGATAAAATCAGGTACGAAAAATCAAACCAATCAAAATTGAAATCGTACTTACTATTACATTAACCTGATAGCAATGAGTTCAAACACCGGCCTTCCGTTTGGGCGGCAGGCATGGATGGAAACATCCGCGCGCTGCGGCATAGACAAAAGTGGCTTTTCCGATTGTATCGTCTGGTTTTCCACACCCGGGGAACATAGGCATATTCCCTATTGTATAAATTCTTCACACAGGTGACGGAATCCTTTAAATTCAAATAAATCCGCTGAAAAGATTTGCCTGACCTGGTCTTTTCCCCCACATTCGCCGCCTGGGAGCCCCGCGGCATTACGCCACTCTTACTCCTCTCTTCCTTTTTCGGAAGGACGGGCTTACGTCTAGCCGCACTATGCTCACCGCGCCAAAGGCGCTGCTTACGTGGGCCGTTTTGCCTGCGACTGGCGTCGGCTTTCAACCACAGACGCAAAGTTTCAGCGGATTTAAGAATGATTATACGTCCCAAAGCACCAAATGACAATAATTTATTAACAATTTGTAGATTTTAAGCGGATATGATTTACTTCATTTCACAACTTTGATAAAATAAAGAGAATTGGATTTTTTAGATAGTATGTAAGGGAGAAGGTTTTAAATACAATATGGGATTATTTTCAAATTCGGCATTGCGTCCGGTGAAAAAGCTTGCTGACAAGGTGGAAGCACTTTCCTCCGTCTACGAAAAAATGAGCGACAAAGAGCTGGTCGCCAAAACGGAGGAATTTAAAAAACGCCATCAGGAAGACGGGGAATCGCTCGACGCGCTCTTGCCGGAGGTGTTTGCCCAGGTGCGCGAGGCAAGCCTGCGCGTGCTCGGAATGAAGCATTTTTATGAGCAGATTATGGGCGGGATCGTCCTGCACCAGGGAAACATCGCTGAGATGAAAACCGGTGAAGGTAAAACGCTTGTTGCGACGCTGCCCGCGGTTTTAAACGCAATATCCGGCAAAGGCGTGCATGTTGTGACGGTTAACGAATACCTCGCAAAGCGCGACAGCGAGTGGATGGGAAAGGTGTTTCGTTACCTTGGATATTCGGTGGGCATTATCACGCGTGAAATGGATAAAGCGCAAAAACAGAAATCCTATGGCTGCGACATCGTTTACTCCACGAATAACGAGCTTGGATTTGATTACTTAAGAGACAACATGGTGGTGCGCAGGGAAGACCGTGTGCAGCGCGAATTGAATTTTGCAATCGTCGACGAGGTGGATAGTATCCTGGTGGATGAAGCGCGTACGCCGCTTATCATTTCAGGTCAGGGCGATAAGGGAACAGACCTCTATCAGCAGGCGGATAAGTTCGTACGCCGCCTCAAGGAGGAGGAAGACTACGAAGTCGATGAAAAAATGAAGGCGATTAACCTCACTGAGGAAGGCGTTAAAAAAGCGGAGCAGTTCTTTAAACTCGAAAATCTGACTGACATCGAAAATACTGAGATCGTTCATCATATTAACCAGGCTTTGAAAGCGCACAGGCTCTTTATCCGGGACCGCGAATATGTGGTGACAGAGGATAAGGAAGTTGTGATTGTCGATGAATTTACGGGCCGCCTTATGATCGGCCGGCGTTATTCTGACGGGCTGCACCAGGCAATCGAGGCAAAAGAAGGCGTGAAGGTGGAGCGTGAATCCAAGACGCTTGCCACAATTACCTTCCAGAACTTTTTCCGTATGTACAGCAAGCTTTCCGGTATGACGGGTACGGCGAAGACGGAGGAAGCGGAGTTCCAGAGTATATACAATCTGCAGGTTGTGGAGGTTCCCACGCACAGGCCAATGGTGCGTAAGGACCAGAACGACGTGATCTACGGCTCGAAAAAAGGCAAATTCAACGCGGTTGTAGACGAGATTGCTGCTATACACGAGACGGGCAGGCCGATCCTTGTGGGTACGGTTTCGGTTTCGGACAGTGAATATTTATCCTCGCTGCTGGTGCGCAGGGGCA
The DNA here is from genome assembly GCF_055522415.1 of Christensenella sp. KGMB01412. Taxonomy (NCBI): domain Bacteria; kingdom Bacillati; phylum Bacillota; class Clostridia; order Christensenellales; family Christensenellaceae; genus Christensenella; species Christensenella sp. KGMB01412. The sequence continues at coordinate 215,559 of NZ_JBVFVW010000002.1, forward strand.
TCAAGCACGAGGTGCTGAATGCGAAGAACCATTTGCGCGAGGCGCAGATTATCGCGCAGGCAGGTAAGAAAAACGCGGTCACCATTGCAACGAATATGGCGGGACGTGGTACGGATATCATCCTTGGCGGAAACGCGGATTACCTTGCAAGAAACGAGATGCGCGCGGACGGCATGGAGGATGAAATGATTGAAAATGCGGTAAGCCATGCCGCGACGGACGATCCGGAAATTATTGCCGCGCGTAAAAAGTATGCGGAGCTTGTTGAGAAACACAAAAAAGTGACGGACGCGGAGCACGATGAGGTAGTCGGGCTGGGCGGCCTTGCGATCATTGGTACGGAACGGCATGAGTCGCGCCGTATCGATAACCAGCTGCGCGGCCGTAGCGGACGTCAGGGAGATCCGGGCTCCTCCAAGTTCTTTATTGCGCTGGAGGACGACCTGATGCGTCTGTTTGGCGGTGAACGCGTCAAGGGCATCATGGACAGGCTTTCCGGCGGTGACGACGATATTCCGCTTGAATTTGGCATGATGACCAAGCAGATTGAAAATGCACAGAAGCGTATCGAGGGCAATAACTTTAACCTGAGGAAACAGGTGCTCGATTACGACGATGTTATGAACAAGCAGCGCGAAGTAATCTACGGACAGCGCAAGCAGGTGCTGGTAGGAGACGATTTATCAGAGAATATCCAGAGCATGATCGAATCGCTGGTGGATGATGCGCTTGCAGTTTACTGTCCCAAGGGGAAATATCCGGAAGAATGGGACTGGGACGATCTTTACGCATATATCGAACGTATTTTTGCGGTCCGCATGGAACAGTATACCGACGAGCAGCGCGAGCAGGCGGAGGCAAAGAAGCTTCGTGAAGAGCTGATGGATGCGATTCGCAGCTATTATGCCGTAAAGGAAGAAGAGATGTCCGGCGCGGGCTTTAATATGCGTGATGTGGAGCGGATGGTGCTGCTGCGCGTGGTTGACTCCAAGTGGATGGATCATATCGACGCAATGGACCAGTTCCGGCGCGGGATTGGCCTTCGTGCGCTTGGACAGCGCGATCCGATCAACGAATACCGCGTTGAAGGCTTTGAGATGTTCGACGCAATGGTAAACGCGATCCGTGAGGAAGCGATCTATATGCTCTATCATATCAAGGTGGAGAGCAAGGTAGAGCAGCGCGAGGTGCAGAATGTGCACGCAAATGTTGACGAAAACGGAAACCCTGTTGCGACAAATGCCCCGGCGCAAAGACGTATGAATACAAATGCAAGCGCGGGCGAAGCGCAGACGCCTGTGCACGTGGAAAAAAAGGTTGGCAGGAACGAACCCTGCCCTTGCGGAAGCGGTAAAAAATATAAAAACTGCTGCGGCAAAAATTCCTGACGCCGCAGGATTAAAACTGGCTCAATCACGACGAAAACAGCCCAGAACAGGAGGGAATGTAATCCCAATTTGTTCTGAGCTGTTTTATCGTTTTTTATCCGCTGAAAATGCCTGATTTATGGGTTGTATCACAAACCTAAAGATGATATAGTTTGCACGTACCTTAAAGGATACATAATCGTTGTTTTGATATAAGGAGGAACAAGGCATATGATGCCGTGGAACCGAAAAGAAGTGTGGATGGGTGCAAATGCACAAAAATTTTCTGAAATCAAAAATGCCCTTGCGCACAGCCAGATAGAATATGCTTACGATATCAAGTCTTCAGCCGGGCGCGTGGGAAGGCTTGGCGCGCACCGGGGAACAGGGTTTGCTGCCGTGAGCGCCATGCCGGGGAGTCCGGAACGGGATCAGCTATATTATGTCTATGTGCATAAATACGATAGCGACAAGGCGTGGAAGGTTCTGAGAAAGCTGATTGGATAAAGAGGATATTAAGTTCTTTCCTCTGGCGTTAAGATCGCATTAATGTTGTGGAATTCCTGTTGAAAAATTTTCTGACTGGGGTACAATAGCATTACAGATTCCGCGAAGAGTTTTGCGGATGACAGGATCAATTCGCCGGAACGCCGAATCCGGCGGATAAAACAGGAGGGAAGATTGTTATGATTCCGTGTAGAAGGCAGGAGATTTTGAAAACGCCTTCCGTCCAGAAGTTTTCAGAGGTGAAAAATTTTCTGGCAAGTAAGCAGATTTTGTGTGATTACAGTATCGATTATCGTTGCCACACAGGAAAATGCGGGGAGATGCGTCATTTATATGTACGCGACGCAGATTATACGAGGGCGTGCGAAGCGCTGCGGGTGATTCTGGGAGCGGGATGATGCGGGACACCAATCATAATCAACCTGACCAAATGGGAATGCCAAAAAGGCGTTCCCATTTTTATATACAGGTTTAGATTTTGCAGGTTCAGGGGGGAACGTTCCTTCAAACCCTTAAAACGACATTTAAACATACGAGGAATAAAAAAATTATTTTTAAAAGTCTCATAATATACAAAAATCTTGATTTTTATATAAAATATGTGACTTTATTCGTCAAGATTCATTGACAAAACAATATCAGTGCAGTAAGATATTAATTATGAGTCCCAAATGCAAAAGCACGGTGCATCCGGACGCAGATACGAATATAGGGGACAAGAGTAAAACGTGTGAAAATGCGCGACACAAAGCTAAAGGGCCTAAGTCCAAAGGATACGGCAGCCAGTTGCCATGCTATGTTGGAATCATCATAAAATGGCGGAGGATAAAATGAAAAAAACACTATTGGTAAGTATTTTGATCTTGGTGCTGGTGGTATCCATGGTTGCAGGAACGATGGCTACCTATACGCGCTCGCTTGACTACAGCGGGGACGTAACGGCAAAAGCCTTTGATATTCGTGAAACTACAAACACAGATATCGATATCAAATTGGCCCCGAGCGAAACACAATCATGGGCTTTCACTCTTACAAACACGCTTGACGACGGAACGGCAACGGAAGTTGATATGGACGTTGCAACCTCGATTACACTGCCGGCTGAATTCGCGGCTGTAGAAGTTAAACTTTACAGCATTGGCGAAGATGGTTCGCGCACAGAGGTTGCGGCTGTGAAAAACGGCAACACACTGACATTCCAGCAGGACGACTGGTCGCAGGCAAACGTTGCGAAGACGCAGGCATATGAAGCGGACTTTACGTGGCAGGGCAGCTCGGACGATGCAGACACCGCAATGGGACTTGCTCAGACGACGGGCGTTGTAACTGCAACGATCACAGGTACGCAGTCTGTGTAAATGCGATTAAAACACTGAACCTGACAGAAAGGCTATTCTTTACAGGATAGCCTTTCTGTGTATCTGTAGATCAGTAGCTAAGGACGAACAATGGCAGAAATAAAGCACGAAAGGCAATATACCACGCAGGCGGAGCTCGACCAGATGGAACGCGAGCTTACAGAGGCGGAGGAAACGCTTGCAACACGCAGCGGCAGCAGAAGAAAGCATAAGGTAAAGGCGGGGACAGTCGTTTTTATCATTGCTCTTGCGTGCGTGCTTTTGTTGCTCGGCAAGGTTTGGATTGATAAATCAGCAGGGCGTGTCCCGGAGCTGTTTGGATATAAAATTTTTCAGGTGGAAACAGGAAGTATGGAACCAACGCTTCCGGTTGGAACAATTATTGTCAGCCAAACGCCGGAGCATCCGGAAGACTTGCAGGAAGGAACGATTGTTACCTTCCGACAGGATGACGGAACAATCGTTACCCACAGGATTATTGAGGTAATAGATGGGGACGGCACGGTTTTATACCGGACCAAGGGCGACAACCCCGTAAATTCACCTGATCCTGAGCTGCTCAGGCCGGAAAATATCGAGGCAGTGTTCCGTTTCTCGCTGAATGGGGGAACAGAACAGTGAGACAGGATACCAAAGAAAACACAGGGCCCAAAAGGACGGTATTGTTCGAAAATGTGGGTTCTATGGAATATTATGCAAAGGACGGCGTAAGGACGCAGGTGCTTCATAATATAAATTTTGAAGCAAAGGCGGGAGAAATATGGTGCGTGACAGGCGAGCTTGCGTTTGAAATGCGCCTGTTGCTTGAAATTGCGGCAAATGCGCGCCCGTATGAAACAGGACGCTGCGTACTTAACGAGACAGGGATGATGCGGAAAAAGCGTGTGATCCTGCCCCATGTTTTTTATATCGGCGGGACAAACATCATGTTTGGTAACATGAATGTTCTGGAATACCTGATGCTGATCACGCAAAAACAGGAAGAGCATCCCGTGCGCAGGCAGCGGCGGATATTCGACCAACTAAATGAACTGGGACTTGCATACCTGAGCCTGACGCCCATCCAGACACTCACGCCGGCTGAACGCTCCATTGTGCTGCTGCTTGCAGGCTCTTACACCCAGAGTGTTATTCTGGTGTGGAATCTGCCAAGGCTTGATTACACCACAGAGCTTGCGGGTGCGGCGGAAAAAATATGCGAAGTACTGAAGGAGCAGGGAAAGACGCTGCTGTTCTCCACAAAGGATTACGGCCTTGCAGACAGGATATCCACGCATATCCTGCTACTGAAGCGTGGGACGGCTGCATACGCAGGGAAAGCGGAGGAGTTCCGCACAAAGTGGGACAGGCTGATCCTGACGATTCGAGGATGTGACACAAAGCATTTCGAAGAGATTTTCCGGCAGGCTGCGCCGGAGTATGAATACCGTATTGGGGATGGAGCGGTCGAAGTTCTGGATCGTTCATCCTGTGAAACGGATTTTACAACGTTTTACAGGATAACGGCAGATAACCGGCTTATGCCCGACCTGATTGAAAGAAACAGGCCAAACATCGGCAATGCTGTGGAGGCGGCCATTAGATCGGATGATATATAAAAACAGCTTTTTATCGAAAGAAAATAAAATGGCGTATACGGAGCAGGGGATCACAGCCAAGAAGATTCTCCAGTTCAGCGTTTTTCTGGCGCTCCTGACGTTTGCGATACACTTCATGCTGCAGACGGTTACGCGGTCGGTACTTTCGGATGCGCTGCCTGAATATATGATGCAAAGCTACTTCAGCGTGCTGCTATTGTATCTTGTCCTGTCATTTGCATTTTTTGTCATATATTTTGTCGTATATTATGATTACCTGACGTTTGCTGAAATCGGCCAGAATAAGTGGTACATTTTAGTAAAAATGGGATTTTCGCCGGGAAAGATGATATTCCAGAAATATGCTGCGCGGCTTGCCGAGATCGCGATCCTCTACACGGTGGGATTCCTGTTGACTGTTCTTGTGTCGTCGTTTTTGAAATATCCGTTTGTGTGGGGATATATGATATCCCTGTACCTGGCGGGGCTCATGAACGTTTTTCTTGTCGTGACGCTGATTATGACGCTCTCGCCGTTTGTAAAGCAGCGGGGTATGGCGCGGTGGCTGATCCTGCTCATAGCGTTTATGGTTCTGGTGCTCAATATTACGAGCGGCTTTTACGAAGTGCTTTCCAACCGGACGCTGATGACTGATCCCGGGGTGTTATTTGATACGGATCTGTCTGTTTATTGGATTTATGTTGTCGTACTGATAGGAGGCTGTATCGTCATTTCTTCGTTCCGCGCAAAGAACATTGCAAAATACAGCAATTTTGACTTTTACAAAAATGACATGGATTTTGAAAAGGGCGTGGAAATCGTTGATAAAGACGGAGAGTCTGCGGAATATTTTGTCGATAAGGCTTTTCGTTCGGCAAAAAAGAAACGAGTCGCCAATGTGGTTGTAAATGTCGCGCTTACGCTGGTAATTTTGTGCTTTGTGGCGTTTAACGTGCTGGTGCTAAGCCTTACGCTTGTATCGGCGGATGAAGATGCGGATATGTTTGGAGTAATTCCTTATGTGTTCCAGTCTGAAACCATGGAGCCGACCATTATGTATAACGACCTTGCCTTATTTGAAAAGATCAACCCGCAGGAGGTAAGGGAGGGCGACGTCATCCTGTTTAAAAAAGGTGAAACCGTTTCAATCGCGCGTGTACAGGAAGACATGGGCGATGAACTCAAGGTAGATATCGATTACTACCCGGCCGGTTCGCAAAAAGGCATTTATGAGGAAACGGTGGAGCAGGATTCGGTATATGGACGATATCAAAGCAGCAACCGGTGGCTGGGCGCGCTTATTTTATTTGCCAATACCGTCTTTGGAAGGCTGCTGATGTTACTGGTACCGGTGGTATTGCTGTTTTTCTATAAACCGATTACGAAGTTTTTTAAGAATGTTTCGCATGGAGCAAAGGAGTAGGAAATGAAAAAAAATGCAAAGAGGGCGCTGGTTATTGCTATAGTTGCCGTTGCGGTCATCGCGTCCGCGGTGTCCGGGACAATGGCGATTTACAGCAAAACGCTGGATTTTACCGGGAATATTACATTGGAAGGCAGCCCTGCTGAAACGTATCCGGCGGAGCTGAAGCATTGCGCTTATGATAATTCTGAGGCGACGATTAAAAACACCGATATTTCCCTCAAGGGAAGGGGAGACGCGTATATCAGCGTGGATTATTTTGAAGAGGGATATACCCTGAGCGCGGCGATCGGTGAAAACAACATGAGCAAGTTTGGCGTTTATCTCGATGGACAGTATAATCCGGAAACGCAAACCATCCGGGGAACCTGCCTGCAGTATGATAACGGCGGGATTTCTATGAGAGCACGGGAGCTGGATCTTTCCAACGATGATCCCAAGCAGCAGGGAAACGAATCCAGCTATACAGGCATTGCAACAGCAGAGCAGTTAACAGCACAGGGATTTGATCTGGAAGAACTGAAGGGCGGGCATAAACTCACCATTTCAATGATGCCGTCCACGAATGGAAAGTGGGAGGTAAAAATATACCTCAATAGTGTCCAAGTACAGACGTCAAGGCCTTTGCTCATTACGCCGGTGCATCAGACGGGACCACTTTATATTGGAGCACGCGTATGGCAGGGCAGCATTTATGTCATGGGGCTTAATGTGATGCAAGGCGATATTATGGGAGAAAGAGCGATATCAATGATGGCGGAAGAGAACGGAACGGAGGCGCTTAAGAGCAGCGCATCGTATCGTTTTGACGCTGCGGATGTACAGGCTGGCGCGCAGATTTTGTATCAGGCGGCGGGTGATTTCTGGTCAAAATACCCGTACGAGGCTTGCGGTGCGCAGGCAAACAGTATTTTGAAAATCAGTTCCTTTGGAACCCAGGATACCACCGTATCGTGTGAATGCGGCAAGGATTCGCCATGGCGCGCCGCGGACGGGAACAATATATCTGTGCACGATGTTTCAGCAGCATTTGCGGCCTTTTTGGGAACAAAGCTGCCGGGAGCTACGGTTACGGTGGCGCTTACCAATTCGGGAACAGACAAGTCTGTGTTTGACAAGGTGGAAAGCGTTACCTATTCATACGGCGGACAGACTGCGGTTTATACGTGGGAGGATGCGCTTGGAGTAACTGCTCCCGCAGCTACGGAGCCCGCACCGGAAACGCCGGAGCCAACGGCGCAGCCTACCCCGGAAGCACAACCTGACGCGATGCAGCCGCCCACCCAGGCTGAGGACCTTCCTGCGCCGGAAACAGAGACGCAGGTAACGCCGCAACCTGTGGAATCCGAAATGCCTGCGGAGTAGTAAAACGGGCGATTACCGCCAAACGATAAAAGGGCTTATTCAAGCCCTTTTTCTTTTTTAAAAAATATTGGTAAAAAGTAGTTGACCTTTCCCCAACGTCAAGCCTTATACTAAACACATAAGGAACCGGTTCCGAAAAAAGTAAAGGAGCAACTGATGTATACGATAGGAGAATTTTCGAATCTGTGTATGGTAACCACAAAGACGCTGAGGCATTATGATAATATCGGGCTTTTGAGGCCCGCGCACATCAGCGGCGAAACAGGCTACAGGTATTATGAGGCTTCGCAGTTCCGCGACATGTTTTTTATCCTGAAATGCAAAGATTACGGATTTACGCTGGATGAAATCAGCAGCCTGTTACACGCGGAGGCGCACGTAGTCGCCGCGCGCTTTGCGGCGAAATATACGGAGCAGGGAACGATCCTGACGCGGCACCAGGAGCTCATGCGCAAAATGCGCGAGGATATGGAAAAGTTGGAGAAAGGAATCGATATTATGAGTACGATGAAAACAGAAATTAAACTTGTGGAAACAAAGCCGGTAGAAATTGTAAGCGAACGCGATGTGATATCCATGAAAGATTTTGGGAAGATGTTTGGCAAGGTTATGGACAAGCTGAAGGCAAACAAACTGGAATGCACGGGCGGGCTTATGGCGATTTATTACTGTGAGGAATTTAATCCGGAAAGCTCGGACGTTGAAATTGGCGCAATCGTTTCGGAAAAGAGCGGTGTAACAAGGACTTTCCCGGGGCGGATATGCGCTATGGGCGTACACTTGGGGGCATACTCAAGTTTGGGGGAAACCTACGCTGCGATTGCGAAATGGATTGAAGAGAACGGCTACGAAATTGCAGACGCGCCATATGATAAGTACCTGAATTCTCCCTACGAGGTGCCGGAGGATAAGCTTGTGACGGAAATTTATTTCCCGGTCAGGAAAAAATAGCGATAGCTTTATGATGAAAAAAAGAAGGATATGGATTTCCATATCCTTCTTTTGATATACGCCTTGTAATCAGAAGCCCTGGATAAGACAGCCCTTGATAAACTCGTCAATATCGCCGTCCATTACCGCATTGATGTTTCCGGTTTCCACGTTGGTGCGATGATCCTTTACCATTGTGTAAGGGCAGAATACATAGGAACGAATCTGGCTTCCCCATTCAATTTTCTTTTGGTCGCCTTTGATTTTTGCAAGCTCCGCCATACGTTCTTCCTCGCGTTTTTCCGCAAGCTTGGATTTTAGCATACGCATCGCGGTTTCGCGGTTTTGCAGCTGGGAACGTTCATTCTGGCATTGCACGACGATACCCGTTGGAAAATGGGTGATACGGATTGCAGAGGACGTTTTATTAACATGCTGCCCGCCCGCGCCTGAAGAGCGGTAGGTATCCACACGGATGTCGTCTGCATTGACTTCGATGTCGTTATCTGCATCGTCAATTTCCGGCATAACGTCCAGTGACGCAAAAGAGGTATGCCTGCGTGCGTTGGAGTCAAATGGCGAAATCCGCACGAGGCGGTGAACGCCTTTTTCGTTCCGCATATAGCCGTAAGCATTATCACCTGAAATAAGCATGGTTACACTCTTGATGCCAGCATCGTCTCCGTCCAGGTAATCGAGGATTTTGACGTCATAGCCATGGCGCTCCGCCCAGCGCGTATACATGCGCATCAGCATCTGGGCCCAATCCTGCGCCTCGGTGCCGCCGGCCCCGGCATGCAGCGAAATGATCGCGTTGTTGCTGTCGTAGGTTCCGGAAAGCAGGGTTTGAAGATGAAATTCCGTTACATCCTTTTCAAACTGGTCGAGTTCACTGTTGAGTTCTGCAAGAAGCTCGTCATCCTGTTCCTCATCGACCATATCAACCAGTACTTTCAGGTCGTCAAGGGAGGAAGTGAGCCTTTCACATAAAGTGATTTTTCCCTTGAGGGGTTTTTCCTGTTTGGTAATTTTATTGGCGTTTTCTACATCGTTCCAGAAATCCGGCGCCTCCATTTGTGCGTTCAAATCCGCAAGCTGTTCCCTTAAGGAAGGGAGGTCGAGCGACGCAGTCGCCTCATTAAGCATTTTTTCAGCGTCCTGTATACGCTGTCTTTGTTCATCCGTTACTATCATAATGATTAAAACCTCTGATTTTTACTCTTGCAGTGTTGCACAGGCAGCATCTGCAAAAAACTGTTACACAGCAAACATCTTTATGCGCACAATATGCGCTGCGATTTATTAAAATGCTGTTAAAAATATCATTCTAAATATAGCACAAATACAGCCCAAAAGATAGAGAAAAATAGGACTGGCAGACAAAAAAACCAATAGAATGGCAGGTTTAAGGATTCAGCGTTTCCCACATTGGTTTTTTCCAGCTGTGTTTCGCAATGGACATAACAGCTATCAGGATAAATACCCATGAAGCGTTGCTTACCATCATAGAAAAAGGGTTTAGCTGCAAGAGGATCATTGCCTGGTCGTGTATTGTCCACAGGATTGCCATGAGCAGCACCCACGCAAGGGCGATCCAGTTACTTTTCAGCAGGCCGCTTGCGGAGATAACTGCGAAAATAAACAAGAGAATCATTTCGTTGCTGGAACCGGAGCCAATGCCCGCGTTTGCCGAGCCAAAGCAAATAGCCGCGGCCCACCCGGCAAGCACGCCGATTACTGCAATCAGGCCATAAATCCAGAAAAATTTTACTTTGCCATAAATGCTTTTTTTATCCCTGGAAAAACCGCCTGTCCGCCATAACAGGAAGATTACGATACCTACTGAAATGCACAGGGCCAGGACGGGAGCCGCAATACTCATGCTTTTCCATTCCTGCGGCAGATCAATGCTCATGCCGTTGCTGGCCCACATGGAGATCCCGCGGATCAGCATGGCGCTTGCCACCGTAACCAGAAGGGAAGGGATACGCAGCACCATAATAAAAAGTCCATTTAAAAAACCCAGTGCGACACAAATAACCAAAGCCATCAGGAAACCGGCGACAGGATTGTCTGCTGATGTATACATTGCGAATATCATCGCAGATAAGGCCATCATTCCGCCAATGGAAATATCGAGCCCGCCCGTCCGGGTGGAAACAAGCGCAGCCAGGGCAAGGGCGCCCACAAGACAAAACTGCTGCGCCACGTTTGTTGCGCTCCACGACGTAAAGCCCTGCGATCCAACGGCAAATAGAATCACGGTTATTACAGCAAGTACGCCTACGGCTACAAATGCTAAATAGTTGTCGAGAAAATAAAGCCCCTTACGAAGCCATCGTTCCTCCGGAGTTTCGGGCAGTGGTTCTCTGGGAAGCGGTACTTGTTGCTGCAAACCGCATTTTGGGCAATAAAGTGCGCCCGTAGGGAGTGTAGCGCCGCATTTTGTACAAGCCATTAAATGATTCTCCAAACTATATAAATTTTTTAATATACAACAGATATAAAAATATTGCTTCGTTTAACGATATCACATCCGAAACAGATTTCCTACGATTATTTTGATTTCCTTTGTTTTTTATTGGCATACATTCGCTTGCCCGCCCGTTTTAAAATATCGTCGATCCGGTCAAATTTGCGATAAAAGGCAATGCTATACGCAAAATGAAGCCGAACACTGGTGATATTGCGGTTCCGGAAATGGACAATATACAATCGGATGGTATACTTGATTATTTTTAGTGGCACAGTATAATGAATGTATCATGGTTAGCCAACCATTTTAAGGAGGGGGAGATTATGAGCAAAAAAGTTTTGGTATTAACGGCGAGTCCAAGGAAAAACGGTAATACGGATAAAATGGCGAACGCATTTATAAAAGGAGCGGAGCAAGCAGGGCATTGCGTTACAAAGTTTGAAACTGCCTTTAAAAATATTGACGGATGCAGGGCCTGTAATACTTGCTGGAGCACAGGTACAGCCTGTTCTGTCAAAGATGATTTCAATGAACTGGAACCATTGCTGGAAAGCTGCGAGGTTGTTTTAATCTCCACGCCGCTTTACTGGCTGTCCTTTCCTGCCCAAATTAAAGGCGCGATTGATAAGCTGTATGCTTATGGCGGCGCAGGAGGGCTGCGCAAGCTGGCAATTAAGGAATGTTATTTGTTTGTGTGCGGCGGGGATACTGGTGAAGAAGAATACAAGCCTATTGAAACAATGTATCAATTATCAGCTGATTTTTTGGGCTGGAAAGACCGTGGAATATTGCGGACAGGCGGCATGGACGATGAAGGCGCCATAGAGAAGTCAGGAATTCTGGAAAAAGCAGAAGAACTTGGACGGAGTATCTGACGATAAATCTATGGGGAACGGCTGAAAAGACGTAAAAAGAACCTGGCAAACATCGTTACCAGGTTCTTTGCATAAGCTTCCATTTGATCGCTCTATCTATAATCCCGAAATCACGAATCTGACATCAGGGGTTACATCGGTTTTAGGTTTTGATTCAGGCGTTCCACCATCCATGCCAGTCGCTTTTCCCGCCCGGCATCTGTTTTTGCATCAAGATATGCTCGCATATATGTCTTTTTTACGGATGGGGGCATTGCAGCAAAGTTTGTATAAGCAGGCTCATACTGCTTCAGCAATTCAGACAAAAATGTAATTTGCTTTTCTGTTATTTGCGGAGGCTTCGGGACATCCCACTGGCCATTTTTTCGAGCTTCTTCAATTTTAACCCGCCCGGAATCGGTCATCCTTCCCTGTTGTTCAAGATGCTTGGCTAAACGTTTGTTTTTGTCCGACCACTTGCTGTTTGGGCGGCGGCAGGCAAAATATTTTTTATAGGTTTTATTATCGATACTCTGCATTTTTCCATCGATCCAACCAAAACAAAGGGCTTCCTTTAGAGCGGCGTCTGCCGAGAGCGTTTCCGGCCCGCCTTTTTTGCCAAAAAGCAGCCATACTCCATCGCTGCTTGCATTGTTTTTTTCCAGCCACGCACGGAATGTCCTGCTATCAGAAAATTTCAAAATATCACACATGGTTTTCCCCTTCTGATGTTCTTGAACTAAATTATACCATACACACCAAATGCTTCCAGTATTATATTGAAAGAGGTTTTCAGGCAGCCAACAGTGGCGTTCAACTCAAATCCAACAAAATTTAACCATGCTTTTTGCCATACAGACTGGTACTTGTCGGGTTTGTTATTGAACAATCAGACAATATTTTCTCCAAGCAGTATTTTTGGCATTGTTGTAAGGCAGCGGTTCCAGCATTTATAAATTTTAATAACTATTGTTGAAGTCTATGGCGAAAATTATGATGACAATGATATCATAATTAAGCGAAATGATGGGAAACGCTTTGATCTTCATTATCTGAATGACAGACTGAAAAAAATACTAATCCAAAACAACTTGCCGATTGTTACTCTGCATGAGTTGCGCCACAGTACAGCGAGCTTGCTCCGTTCTATGGGATTTTCAGTTTTTGAAATCCAATCATGGCTAAGACACTCAGATATTGACGCTACGCTTCTCTATGCTCACGATAATTTAGCGAATAAAGAAAAGACAGCAAACATACTAAGCGACAGGTATTTTGCTAATATCCCTAGTCTTTTTTAGCATGTAGAACTTTTGAAAGGTCAATAGTAAAAGCTGATTGCAGAAAACCGCTCTACAATCAGCTTTTCTTGGTAGCGGCGAGTGGATTCGAACCACCGACCAATCGGGTATGAACCGAGTACTCTAGCCAACTGAGCTACGCCGCCATTTCACTGAAAAGACAATTCAAATCGAATTGTCTTGCAATATAATATCACACGCACCCGGTAAAAGCAATATTTTTTCATGTTTCCGGGGCAGAATATTTCACTTTTTTATTTCATTCAGTACCACGCGTATTGTATAAATTCCATCATCCGCAGTAATGGTCAAAACACCTGAGTATTTTTGTACAATCATCAAAACACTTCGTATTCCGATCCCGCCTTCCGGATGCGTGGAAAGGGGAAGGCCCTCATTGTCAAAATCAATGGTTCCGGTGTATGGATTTTTTATCTGCATGGCCAGAACGCCCGGCGTATATTTGACCAAAATATCGATCTGTTTTTGAGCAGGCAGATTGGCGCAGGCACAAACAGCATTTTCAACGCAGTTGGCAAGCACTGCGCATAGCTCGGTTTCATCGATTGAAAGTTTATCCGGAATCTCAGCATGGATACACATATCGATTCCTTTTTGAAGGGCCGCGGTATGATAAGAAGACAAGACGGCGTTTGCGGCGCTGTGACTGCAAAAAGCTTCAAGCGTCATGTTCTCCAGTGAAGATTGGGTTTTATGCAGATATAAAAGGGCCTTTTGTGTTTCACCCTTTTGCAGGAAGTCGGAAATGACCGCAATATGGTGACGCATATCATGACGATACATCTTTGTAAGCCGTATATTTTCCTCCTGCAACACAAATTGTTTTTTTTGCGCCTCAAGCTGTGTTTTCATAAGTTCTCCGTCCCTTTGATGACGGATCGAATTTCCCGTTTCGCGAAAAATAAGGTAGAGGACTGCAATCGAAAAAATCGAAATCGCAAGTAAGGCGACTGCGGGCGGGATATTGCCCGGATATATCAGGATATTGATGGGGGAATAAATCAGGTAGGTAAGCAGAACTGCAATAGAAAACGGAAGCAGCCAGATAAACGACCAGTATTTATGGATGCTGTGTGTAAATTCCAGAGCGGGCTTTCTTATGAACCGAAAAACAAGGATAAGAATTGGCACAAATATAATAATACGCACGAGGAGGTCTGCGATCACGGAATGATTTGCAAGACGTACGTATAGCCCGGAAAGTGTGATCACATAGAAAAAGATAATGCCAATGCTCCACATGGTAACGATCTGGAAAAACGATCCGCGCGATGTGATATGCAGCAAAATAATTGTCGGCAGGAAAGCGGTAAAGAGTATGCTCCAAAGCGACAAGCCTTGGTCCCCGGATGGCAGGAAAAAGATGGAAAGCATAAAAATAACGACATAATATAAGGCCGAAATGATAATCGTAATGCGTTTTTTGAAACGCAGCTCTGTAATGGCCCGCGTAAAGATAAAAAACATGATAATCGTTGAAAAATTACACAGAAATTGCAGGGCGGCGGTTTCCGGCAAAGAGCCGGATGGGGTGAACAATTCATTCACAGGAGCAGTCCTCCCCGGACGTCATAAACAAAAAATCAAGGTAATGCCTTTTGATCTGCGGGTAGTTTTTTTTCGAGACGGGAACCCTGAGATTTCCTATCAGCGTAAGGTCTTTGGAAGAAATTGCGCTGGCGCAGTTCAGGTTAACAATGTAAGAGCGGTGGGGCATTACGAAGCGGCTGTCGCAGGACAGCGTTTTAAAAATATCGGAAATACGCGCGTAAAAAACGAGCGTACTGCCCTCTTTTTTGTGCAGGATCTGCTTATGGTCCATGCTTTCAATATAGGCAATATCGCAATAACGAATCCGTTCTATGCCGGAGCTTGTCTTGATAACAAGACTGTTTTCTGTGCGGGTATGCAGCGCCTCGAGCGCTTTTTTCATGACCACATAAAATTTATCCTGTTCCACCGGCTTGAGCAGATAATAAAATGCGCCGACTTCATAAGAAGAAATCGCAAATTCAGGAGATACGCTTAAAAAAATAATCATACAACTTTCATCGCGCAGGCGTATCTTTTTTGCCAGTTCTATTCCGTCGCAGCCGGGCAGGAGCACATCCAAAAAAAGAATATCAAAGGAGTGCCCGGCGTTGACGCTTTCAAGAAGACTTGACGCGTCATAGAACCTGGCGACGCAGTAATCGAATTCGTCATGGTAGGTATTGGAAAATCTTTGAATCAGTTCATGGATATAGGTAAGGTCTATTTTATTATCATCACAAATTCCAAATTGAATCATACATACCTCCCTATCATATTATAGCACATCTGTATTTTTACTTTGGGGCTTTTACGTTAAAAAACGACCTTTTTACGCAGGTATGATTTATAAAAATAGGCGTTACACAAATCCTGTTTTGGTGTAGTATAATGGATATAGCGTAAATAATGGCAAGATAAAACCGTTATGCGGTTTGAAAACAATGGAGTGGATGATAGTGCGCAAGTACGTGGTGGAAACAAGCATTGGAAAAGTGAAGGGAACGGATGACGAGGGCGTTTTTGTATGGCGGGGGATTCCTTATGCAAAGCCCCCGGTTGGCGCTTTGCGATTTGCACCCACACAACAGGCCGAGGCGTGGAGCGGGATTCGTGACGCTGTGGAATTCGGGCCGATTTGCCCGCAGCAAAGCAGGGTGCGGGGCAGGTCGTCGGAGGATTGCCTGTACCTTAATATATGGTCTCCCGCTGCTGACGGCCAAAAGCGTGCTGTGCTGTTGTTTATTCATGGCGGATCGTTTTCCAGCGGCGCAGGGAGCGAGCGGATGTATCACGGCGCAAAGCTTTCGCGGTTTGGCGATGTTGTTGTAGTGACGATCAATTACCGCGTTGGGCTACTTGGTTTTCTGGATTTTTCATTTCTGGACGAAGATTTTCATCCTAATTGTGGATTATATGACGTTGTGCAGGCTTTGAAATGGACCAAAGAAAACATCGCGCAATTTGGGGGAGATCCTGACAATATCACGGTTTTCGGCCAGTCGGCAGGAGGGACGATTACCGCGACGCTTCCAACTTTGCCGGCGGCGAAGGAGCTGGTATCAAAATGTATCGTTATGAGCGGATGTCCGGCGCTTCTACAGGATAAAGAAGAATGCGTGAATACCTCGCGCAGCTTTTTGGAATGCACCGGGCTTCATAGCGCAAAGAAGCTGATGGAAACACCGGCCAGCGCGCTTGTCGCGCGGGAAAAAGAATTTTCCCGGAGGTGCGGGCTTGGCGTAGGGACCTTTCGCATCGAGATTGACGGCGGGTTTGTCCCTGAGTTTCCGATCCCTGCGGTTAGGGACGGCAGCGCGGGGAAAATACCGATGCTGATTGGCACCACAAAAGAGGAAATGGCTTTTGTCCTCATCAAACCGGTGGCAAAGGCTCTTGATGTGGAGGGCATCATGAGCGCAGGTGTTAGTATGGAAAGCAAAGAAACCAAAGACCGGACGCCGAAGGTTTACCAGCAGGTGTATCAAAACAGCCGTCTTTGGAAATCTATGATGTATACGGATATGGCGTTCCGTATAGGTAGCGTTTGGTATGCGGAGCAATACGGACGGTATGCTGATACGTGGATGTACCGGTTTGATTATGAAACTGCGGCGATGAAAGCAAGCGGACTGCACGCGTTCCATTCGAGCGACCTGCCGTTTGTATTCGGTAATTTTGATGCGAGCATGGCGAGGCTGATTATGCTGTTGACTCCGTCAAAAAAGAGGGCCAGAAGCGTTTCACAGGAAATACAAAAAGACATTGTGACGTTTGCCAGGAAGGGAACGCTTGCGTGGGAAAAATGCCGGGAAGGACACACGCCTGCGAAGTGTTATAATAAAGAACACGCAATAAAACCCATGATAGAACCTGAAATCAGGGAGCAGTATGAGCATACAAATTTCAAAAAAGTGATTTTCCAGAATGCAAAAAGATAGCTGGAAGGTGTACGGTAAGTACAAAAAAGCGGGCGGAACAGTTTAAAGCTGGTTAATCCGTATTCGCGGCCGGGACGATTGAATCGTTAATTATTATTGGATGCGAAACAGGAGAGCATAAAATGACGTTGCAACAACTGAAATACATGATTGAAATTGTCAATTCCGGTTCGATGAACGCAGCAGCGGAAAAGCTTTTTATTACACAGCCGAGTCTTTCGAGCGCGGTTCGCGAACTGGAAAAAGAACTGGGGATTGAGCTGTTTGTACGCTCCAATCGTGGAATTGCGTTATCTGCTGAAGGCGCGGAGTTTTTGGGATATGCGCGCCAGGTAACAGAACAGCTGGAGCTTTTGGAGCAAAGGTATAAACATTCGCGGCCCATCCGCAGGGTATTTGCCGTTTCCACCCAGCATTATGCGTTTTCCGTCAATGCTTTTGTCAACCTGATCAAGGATTACAGTCATGATGAATACGATTTTACATTGCGCGAAACCAGGACAAACGACATCATCGAGGATGTGAAAAATTTACGCAGTGAACTCGGCGTTCTTTATTTAAGTGATTTCAATGAAAAAGTGATGATGAAAATTTTCAGGGAAAACTCCCTTGCGTTTCAATTGCTGTTCGAAGCGCAGCCACATATCTTTATCAGCAAGAGCAATCCGCTTGCAAACCTTGATGAGGTTACGCTGGACGATTTGAAGCCATATCCCTGCCTCTCTTTTGAACAGGGGGTATATAATTCCTTCTATTATGCGGAGGAAATCCTCAGTACGATTTACCATCCCAAAACGATTAAGGTCAGCGACAGGGCGACGCTCTTCAACCTGCTCATTGGGCTTGACGGATATACGATTTCCACCGGGATTCTCAGCGAAGACCTCAACGGCCCGAATATCGTTTCGGTTCCACTTGGTAGCGGCGAAAAGATGCGCGTCGGTTATATAATCCGCAAGGGCACTGGAATGAGTGCGATGGCGACAGCGTATGTTGAAAAGCTGCGGCATTACATTAAGGAATATCAAAATAACCGGCTATAGAAAAAAACTATAACCAATTAGAAATTATAAGAATTACTCAATACCAAATCTTCTGTGATATATTGATAATAATTAAAAATATCATTAATGAAACAGGAGGTTTTTTGTTGCCATGAAAACATCGGTAATCGGGTACCCGCGTATTGGCGCGAACCGCGAATTGAAGTTTGCTTCAGAGAAATATTTTCGGCAGGAAATTTCAAAAGAGGAGCTACAAACACAGGCACGAAGGCTGCGTAAACTGCACTGGGAAACCCAGAAAATGCACGGGGTTGATTTGATACCGTCCAATGATTTTTCTTTCTATGATACGATTTTAGATACGGCGAACATGCTTGGGATTGTTCCACAGAGATATCAGGCGCTTGGACTCAACAGGCTTGAAACTTATTTTGCCATGGCGCGCGGATATCAGGGAAATCATGGCGACGTTAAGGCGCTGGCCATGAAAAAGTGGTTCAATACGAATTATCATTATATGGTTCCGGAAATCGACGATGAAACGGAAATCCGTTTGACGAATAATAAGGTTTTGCGCGAGTTTTTGGAAGCGAAAGGGCTTGGCATTATGACAAAGCCTGTTATTCCCGGTGCGTTTACCTTTCTGAAGCTGGCGCGTTTTACTGGGAACAGGACCGCAGAAGAGGTCGCTGAAGCGGTAGCCGCCGTATATGGAGAACTGGTGGCTTCGCTTGAAGAAAATGGCGTGGAGTGGATACAATTTGACGAACCTGCCCTTGTAATGGACATGACAGCAAAGGATATTTCTCTATTCCAAAAATTATACAAACAGATACTGGCGTCCAAAAAGGCCGCGAAATGTCTTCTGCAAACCTATTTTGGAGATATCAGGGATTGCTATACACAGGTGATGGAGCTTGCGTTTGACGGCATAGGACTGGATTTCGTAGAAGGCGAAAAAAGCCTTGAACTGGTTTTAAAACAGGGATTTCCATCCGGCAAATTATTGTTTGCCGGGGTAGTCAACGGAAAAAATATCTGGAGAAATAATTACAATAAAACGGTTGAGCTGGTTCGGAGTTTGCAGGCCGTATGCCCGGAAACTGTGATTGGAACCTCGTGCTCGCTTCTGCATGTTCCATATACGCTGGATAGCGAAGAAATGCTTTCAGGCCATCAAAAACGATATCTGGCGTTCGCGCAGGAAAAGCTGGCGGAACTTGAAGAGCTCAAGGATATTTTGTCTGCGGCACACACGGAAGGGAATGCTGCGTTTCAGGAAAATATTCGTTTGTTTGATAAGCCAAGGGAATGCGGGAACGACGCGGTTCGTGAAAAGATAAAAGCTTTGCGCGATGCGGATTTTGTAAGACTGCCGGATTTTGACGAGCGAAAAAAACTGCAAAAAGAGGTTTTTGGGCTGCCGTTGCTGCCAACAACTACAATCGGTTCTTTTCCGCAGACGGCAGAAGTGCGTGCAAACCGTGCCGGATGGAAAAGCGGCGCTGTGACGGATGAGCAGTACCACGCATTTATCCAGAAAAAGATCGCGGAGTGTATCGCGCTGCAGGAAGAAATTGGCCTCGACGTTCTGGTACATGGCGAATTTGAACGGAACGATATGGTAGAATATTTTGGCGAGAAGCTGGATGGTTTTCTATTCACGCAAAAGGGATGGGTGCAATCGTATGGCACGCGGTGTGTAAAGCCGCCGATCATATGGGCAGATGTGTCGTTCCGGGGAGCGATGACGGTTCGTGAATCCGTTTATGCCCAGAGCTTGACACAAAAACCGGTAAAAGGAATGCTGACCGGGCCTGTTACGATCCTCAACTGGTCCTTCCCGCGTGAGGATATCTCTTTAAGGGAGTCGACTCTGCAAATTGCGCTGGCCATCCGCGAAGAAGTGCTTGATTTGGAGCGGAACGGAATCAGGATCATACAGATAGACGAAGCTGCGCTGCGCGAGAAGCTGCCTTTGCGTAAAACAGATTGGGACAGCCGATATCTTGACTGGGCGATCCCGGCATTCCGGCTTGTGCATAGTGGCGTAAAGCCGGAGACACAGATACATACACATATGTGCTACAGTGAATTTAATGATATTATTAAGCAGATAGACGCAATGGATGCGGACGTGATTACATTTGAGGCGTCGCGCTCGGATCTGACGATACTTGACGCCCTTGCCGCAAATGGTTTTAGGACAGATGTCGGCCCCGGCGTTTATGATATCCATTCGCCGCGGGTGCCTGAGATAGCGGAAATAGTATCCGTATTGAAACGGATATTGGAAAACGCGTCACCGTACAAGGTTTGGGTAAATCCTGATTGCGGATTGAAGACGCGTGCAGAAAAGGAAGTAAAGGCCAGCCTGGCCAATATGGTCGCCGCAGCTTTGGAAATGCGCGGGAAATCAGCACACGAATAACATGCGTTTATTCTTGCAGCGCCGGCCTTTCCGCAATATGCGGGCGACAACCGGATACAATAAATTCAGAAATAAAAAAACGGGGGTATGTATCCCCGTTTTTTGTTACAGCTTCAGGCTTGCCAGCACACGGCTTTTTTCCGCGATGCTCCTTGACGGAAGTATTTGTTTATCGGCATACATTTTGTTTCCCAGCAATTCGTTCAGTTCAAAAATATTGTTTTCGCTCTGCAGGTAAATGTATGAGAAGAACAGGCGCAATGCCCTCATTGTGAGCTTATTGTCGGAAATTTTCACCATGTTGCCCAGAATTTTAAGCTGGCGGCAGATGTAGGCGCGGTCTATGATTTTGTTGTTGCCCTTGCCGTAGAAAATGATGCCGCTGCTCATACCGTTTTCGGCGCAGTAACCCAGCAACACCTCCTGAAGATTGCGCGAGATAACGATATCCCACGTTTTATCGTTGCGGCATGCCTGGGCATAACCCTTTGTAACAGCCTCTACGGTGATAAACTCAAGGTCGCTGTAATTGATTCCTGTACCCGCGATGGTGCGGATGATATAGTAAAGTTTACTGTCTTCCCTGGAAGCAACGGCGAGTAATTTTTTGTATTCCTCGCGCGTCAGTACGTCCGGGAGATGATCGGGATGCTCCTTTTTGATGTTCTTGATACAAAAGCTGTCATAGTGCATAAAACGGAGCAAACGGTTTGTGATGCCGATAATATTTACAGCAGTGGCATTTTTGTATCTGGATTCCACATGGAATTTAAAGCGTGCAATGTCTGACTGCGAAATTTCCTGCCGTTTCATTTCATTTTCGAAATAGTCCGTCATATAAAGAAGATTTCGCGCATAAACATGAAATGTCGACTTAGCGAGACCTTTTGTACGCAACTCTTCGAGATAATCCGAGATCCCCGTTTTCAGCTGCTCCAGTGTCAGTTTCATAATTCTCCTCCTTTGTCATTTTTTTGAGATTGATCTACATATCATATGTTTTGTTGATATGTCTTTATTTTAAAGAAGAAAAAATATGAGTTCAGCCGTAAAAACACGAATTCACACGATGGTGTTGATAAAAATGTGAAAAAGAATAGAACAAACAAAAATGTATTTCAAAAATAGTTCAATGATGTGCGTTTACAAATCAAGCTGCAGGTGTTATAGTTGAAAAAACGGATATTCTCATCGCGAAGGAGGCTTATCTATGACGTCAACACAAAGGCGGATGCAGATCTTTGAAATCATGCAGGCCGAAAAAACGGTGGAAGTAAACGAGCTTGCGAAAAAATTTGACGTGTCTGCAATGACGATTCGACGCGATCTTGCGCTTTTCGAGCGGCAGGGGCTGGTGACAACAAATTACGGCGGAGCGTATATCAACCAGGGGACGGCTATTGAGCCGAGCTTTTCGCTGAAGGCCGGGCAGATGCAGCAGAATAAAAAAAATGTTGCGCGTGTGGCTGCGGAAATGGTGAAAAACGGGGATTCGATTATCATCGACTGCGGAACCACAACGCTGCAGCTTGCCAATTATATCCAGGACAAACGCATTACGGTAATTACAAATTCATGGGCAATCGTGAATTACCTCCAGTCAAACAATAAGATCAAACTGATTCTGGCCCCGGGCGAATACAGCGAAACGTCTGCGGGCGTGCTTTCCAATATGACGATTGATTTTTATAACAAGTTTAACGTGGACACCGTATTTATGGGCACGCAGGGCTTTGATGTGGAAAAGGGCGCGACTGTGCCGGATATTGAAGATGCGGGTGTAAAAAGCGCGCTTCTGGAAGCAGGCAAAAAACGGGTGTTGTTGCTCAACAATGAAAAATGGGGAGATAATTACCTGATCAAATATGCCGATGTAAGGAATTTTGACGAGATTATTACAGACAGCGGCACTGATCCGCAGCAGGTCGAGCGTGCCCGTGCCTGCGGCGTAGAGGTCATTATCGCTGACTGACAGAGAAAACCAAAGCGGGAATCATCGATTCCCGCTTTTTTTGTACCCTTTTAACAAATGGGCAGAAAATATTTCATGAAATAACATAAAAGAACAGGTTTGAAGTGCCGAAAACAGCTTATTATAATTAAAAGAACATAAAAGAACAAAAATAGTTGACATAATATGATCGATGTGGTAGGATGAAGTTACCGAAGAGATAACAGTATAAAAAATGTGAGAAATGTAGGAGCACATCCTATGTTGTCCTTCATATACGTCAAAAACGCTTTTACAGCCCGGCCATGAAAAATACCAAAATCATGCAGGCTGCATGCTCTGTCAATAAAAGGTTCTAACGATACGAACGATTCACCTTCTTTATTGACTTCGCTATAAGAACAGGAGGGTTTACAATGAATTTTTTAAGCTATGAACCAAAGGATAAAACGGTTGATTTCAGCCGAATTGAAAGAATGCAAAAGAAAATGACTGACCGCAAGGCAAGTATTTGCCCGGAACGTGCGGAGATCATCACGGAGGTTTTCCGTGAAACAGAGGGCGAACCGATGATTGTGCGCCGCGCGAAGGCACTTGACCGTATTCTGGAAAAAATGACGATCTATATTGACGACGATACGCTGATCGTCGGAAACCAGGCCAGCAAAAATTTCGCGGCGCCTGTATTCCCGGAGTATTCCTATGACTGGGTGATCGAAGAGCTTGACGAATTTGAAAAACGTACGGGCGATATGTTTTACATTACAGAGGAAACGAAGGAACGCCTGAAAGCAATCGCGCCCTATTGGAAGGGAAAAACTCATGCGGACGAGGTACAGGAAAACCTGCCGCACGATGTGAAACAGGCGCAAAAGCAAAATGTGATCCACTGCGGCGGTATCAGTATGTCGGGCGACGGACATATTATTCCAAACCATGAGATGCTGCTCGAAAAAGGCTATGGCGGACTGAAGAAAATTGCGGAGGAAAATCTCAAAAAAGAGGGACTCACGCAGGAACAAAAGGAATTTTACGAGGCTGCGGTGATTTCACTGGGAGCGGTGCTCAAATACATCAAACGGTACAGCGTGCTGGCCGCTGAAATGGCGCAGGTGGAAACCGATGAAAAACGCAAAAGCGAACTGCTTGAAATTTCAGAAATGTGCAAAAACCTTATGGAGGGCGGAGCGCGCAGCTTTTATGAGGCGGTAGAGACGATTTACCTTACGCATCTGCTGATGATGATCGAAAGCAACGGACATTCCTTCTCGTTTGGACGATTCGACCAATATATTTATCCGTATTACGAAAAGGATATGAAGGCGGGCGTAATCAATAAAGACAGGGCGCTTGAGATCATTACGCACTTCTTCATCCAGACGAACAGCATCAATAAAGTGCGCCCGTGGGATCACACGCAGTATTCAGCGGGATATCCGCTGTACTCTAACCTGATACTGGGCGGGTTGAAGCCGGACGGAACAGACGGCACGAACGACTTGTCGTATTTGTGTCTTGAAGCAATGAACCTGAACCGCCTGCCGGAGCCGAACCTCAGCGTACGCTATCACGACGGTACGCCGCGCAGCCTGATTGTAGACGCTGCAAAGCTCATCCGAACGGGCTTTGGGCAGCCGTCCATGTTTGCGGACGACGTCGTAATCCCTGCGATGCAAACGCTGGATATCGACCTTGAAACAGCGCGGGATTACGCTTCCATGGGGTGCGTCGAGGTGGCGATTCCCGGCAAGTGGGGCCACAGGGCGACGGGTATGACCTACATCAACTTTGGAAAAATTATGGAGCTTGTGATGAACAACGGCTACGATCCGGAAAGCGGCGTACAAATCGTAAGCATTACAGGCAAACAGGGCCGGGATATTGACTACAAGAGTTACGACGAAGTATGGGCCGCATGGAAAAAGCTGCTGAAATTTTATACGGACCTTGCGGTGGAATGCGATCTTGTGTGCGACCGGTCGCTGAAATATTACGATTCCGACTCCTTTGCGTCATCGCTTGTAGATTGCTGCCTCGAGCGCGGCAAGACGCTCAAAAACGGCGGCGCAAAATACGATTATGTCAGCCAGTCCAACATTGGGATGTCGGTTGTAGGCGATTCGCTTGCAGTCATTAAAAAACTGGTATTTGAGGAGAAAACCGTTACAATGCAGGAGCTGCGGAATGCGCTTGACAGCAACTGGCAGGGAGAAGCGGGCCTGCACCTGCGTAAGCTGTGCAGGAATGTTCCAAAATTTGGAAATGACGACGATTACGTAGATGAGCTGGTGGTTGATGTGTTCAATTCCTATCTCGACTTGCTGCCGGGTTATAAGACAGACCGTGCGGGGAGAGGGCCGATTGGCTGCGGATATACGATGTCTACCTCGAATATTTCATCCTATGTGCCAAACGGGATGGACGTTGGAGCGACGCCGGACGGCAGGCTTGCGGGTTCGCCGCTCAACGAAGGCGCGTCGCCCTGCCTTGGCGCAGACCTCAACGGGCCGACCTCGGTCATCAACTCTGTTTCCAAGCTTCCCAATAAGCGTATGGCAGGCGGCCAGTTGCTCAATATGAGGTTTAGCCCGGGCCTTTTGGAGGGCGAGGAAAACCTGGATAAATTTGTAGCGTTTTTGGAGACGACAAAGGGAAAAAATATTTTCCACAACCAGTTTAATATCATTGATTCACAAACGCTGCGGGCCGCAAAGGAACGCCCGGAGGAGCATGGGAACCTTATGGTAAGGGTTGCGGGCTATTGCGCGCTGTTCACCTCTCTCATGCCAGAGGCGCAGGATGCGATCATCGCGCGTACGGAATATGGTGCAAATAACTGAGAAGGGGTACATGGGAGAATGGGTAAAGCAATTGGAGAAATTTCCGTCATCCAGCGTTATGCGACAAAGGATGGCCCGGGAATCAGGTCAACGGTGTTTTTCAGGGGGTGCAATCTTATTTGCAAATGGTGCGCGAATCCTGAGCTGCTAAGCAGTGAAAAAAAGATTTTGAGCTTCGAAAACAAATGCAGGCGCTGCGGCGCCTGCACCCGGGCCTGCCCGGAGCACGCAATTACGATGGGCGGGAAAGCTGCGGTAATCGACCGCGAAAAATGCGTAGTTTGCGGTACGTGCGTAGAGGTTTGCCCTTATGACGCCTACGAGATGCTGGGCACGCAGGTTACGCCGGAGGAACTGTGCGAAAAGCTCGTACGCGACAAGGATTTTTACGATCATTCCGGCGGAGGCGTTACGTTTTCCGGCGGAGAAGCGGCCCTGCAGGGAGAGTTTATTATTGAAACGTCAAAATTGCTGCGAGACAGGGGGATTGCCACTGCGCTTGATACGGCCGGGCATCTTGCGTGGGAAAAGCTTATGCCGGTTGTGCAGGCGGTGGATTTGGTTCTGTACGACATCAAAGCGATCGATACTCAGGTCCACGAGCGGTATACGGGCGTTGCCAATGGGTTGATCCTTGAGAATGCCAAAAAAATCGCAGAGATGGGTAAGGATATGATTATCCGCATGATTGTGGTGAATGGGATCAACGATTCGCCTGAGGAAATTGAAAACAGGCTTTCGTTTATCAAAGCGCTTGGACAAAGCGTCATAAAAGTGGATATTCTGAATTATCACAATCTTGGAGAAGGAAAATATAAAAGCCTTGGAATGCCCTATGGGCTTGCAGGTACGCTGCCCTGTCCGGATGAAACAATGCAGCATATTCTAAATCGGGCGAAGGAACTTGGGCTGCCTGCGGTCATTGAATCGTAATGAACAAAAACAAACAGGAAAATTATTTTATCATCGGATAATTTTCATGAAAAAAGAAGAAAGAACAAAATAAAACATTAAGTATTGACAAGTTATGTGCGATATGTTACGATGAAAAAAACAAAAGAGAGGGCGTTAAGCTCTCCGTGAAAAATCAAAATCCAATCTGAAAAAATCGAAGTACTATTTCAAAGAAGAAAAGTAAAAACAAAATAAAAAGCGTTTTGGAAACGGACGCAATGAAATCATTCTACAGGATTCGTTTAAATTTTCCAAGTACTAAGGGATAAAACTTGTGATATAAAACGAAGCGCATGGTAACTTTTACTGAATTTTAGTCGTAATGACTTTAATTAAAAAACCAAGGGAGGAAATATGGATGAAAAAATTTAGGATTGTGGCTATGGTCTTACTTGTGCTTTTTGCACTGACGCTTGGAGCTTGCGCACCTGCGGAAACAGCTCCGTCAGCGGAAGCATCGGCAGACAGCGGCAGCAGCGCTCAGGCTTCGCCGGCATCAGAGGAGTCAACAGACGGCGGCGCAGCTACCGGTGAGAAGCTTTTGGTAGGCGTATCGATCCGCGGGCTTGAAGACCAGTACTATGTACAGGTTAAGGAAGGCGCAGAGATCTTCGTAGAAAAGCTGAATGCAGAGGGCGTGGACGCGGAACTGCAGATTCTGGAATGCCAGGGGCAGGATGAAAAGCAGGTCAACGACATCAAGAGCCTGATTGCAAAAGGCGGCAAAAATACGATTCTCTACGTAGATCCGAACAATGCGCCGGTTGCCGCGGTTGTAGCGGACCTGTGCGAAGAAGCAGGCGTATACTGGTCAAGCGTATGGAGCATGGCTGACGGCGTATATCCCACGGATTACGAATACTATGTAATGCACCAGACGCCGGACGACGAACAGGCCGGTTATGAGATTGCCAAAGAAATGTTCAAACAGTTCCCGACGCCCAACGAAGGAAAAGTACTTGTCCTGAACGGACTGCTTGCAAACAGCTCGCCTCTTGCAAGGCAGAAGGGCGTGCACAAGGCGGTTGAGGAAACACCCGGCGTGGAAATCCTCGACGAACAATCCAGCAACTATGTTGCGGCGCAGGCGTTGTCCGTGACGCAGACATGGACGGCGAAGTATGGCGACGAAGCAAACGGCCTGTGGGCGGCGGACGACGCGACATGCCTGGCGGCTGTAGAAGCGCTCAAAGCAAAAGGACTCAACGGTAAAGTACTTGCATGCGGCGTTGACGGCATTCCGGATGCGATATCGGCAATCAAAAACGGCGATATGGCGGCGTCCTACGCGAGCAACGGCTGGCTGCAGGGCTTCTATGGTCTCGCATTCCCGTATGCAGCATACACCGGAGAGATCAAGACGAGCGAGATGGATCCCGGCCAGAGAATGTTCTACACAGAAGGATATCTGCTGACGCCGGACAATGTGGAAGAATATGAAGCGAACTTTACCAAGGAAAAATTAGCTGAAGAATTCGACAGAAGCAAAATGTATGATATTATTGCCCGCCCGATGGAAATAGGCGAATAATATAATCGGTGCGCGTGTGGGAGCGGCTTCCAGCTCCCGCGCAGTGCATCACACAAGTGGGGTAACGCAAATGGAAACAAATCACATGAATACCACGAATACGATTGCGCAGGAATTTGCAGCCAAAGTCCAGAAGGAACAGAAAAAAGGAAAGATCGTACAGTATGCGCCAATTCTCATCCTGGTAGCGCTGGTAGTGGTTTTTTCAATATCGGCAAACGGCTTTTTTACACCTGAAAACCTGACGGCAATCCTGACACAGCTGGCAATTCCGCTGGTATTATCGATCGGTGCGACATTCGTCATTATTATGGGCAGCATCGACTTATCCGTAGACGGTATGATGGCATTCTGCGGATGCGTCGCAAGCGTGCTGATCGCAAACACAAAAAACACAATGAACATGGGAATCTGGGGTGTGGTGATCGCAATCGCCACGGGCGCAGCGTTTGGTTTTCTGGCCGGATTCCTGTATGTAAAGCTGCGCATACCATCCTTTATGGTAACGTTTGGCCTTACAAACGTAGGTGCAGGCCTTGCGGTTATTACCTATAACCTGGAGCCCGCAACCGTAACGGACGAAGCGTTCCGAAACCTGGCCCTTATAGATATCGGACCGGCTCCGGCTATTACCTATATTGCAATCGCAGTGTTTGTGGTTGCGCTCATATTGCAAAAATATACGCCGTTTGGCAGATACGTATATGCAATCGGCGATAACGAACAGGTTCCGAAGATGGCTGGAATCAACGTAAATAAGGTCAAAATACAGGCGTTCATCTGGTCCGGGATTTGCATCGGCATCGCAGGCGTTCTGATGCTCGCGCTTCTTGGACGCGGCGACGTGACGATGGGCAAGGGGCAGCTGTTCCCGGCGCTTACTGCGGTCGTTGTCGGCGGTACGGCAATGAGCGGCGGCCGGGGCGGCGTTGTGAACACGCTGATCGGCGCACTGATTATGACAGTACTTCGAAGCGGATTGATTATGTTCGGCGTTAACCAGTATTTGCTGGTGGGCGTGCAGGGCGTCATCATACTGATTGCAGTCGCAGCGTCGGTAGCAAGAGGGAAGAAGATCATCAACAAGTGATATGAAGAGGGCAGGTAGCAATTATGACACATGAAATTCTATTTGAAGCAGAAAAAATATCAAAAAAATTTGGTGCCCATTATGCGCTTCGCGACATATCATTTGAAATACGCTCAGGCGAAGTATTGGGACTCATAGGAGAGAACGGCGCCGGTAAATCCACGCTGTTCAAGATCATAAACGGCGTGCAGCCGCAAACCTCCGGCGAAATGAAAATGAGGGGAACCGCCTTCACGCCAAAAAATGCGGATGACGCGCACTGTGCGGGAATCGGAATGGTTTTCCAGGAACAGTCTTTGATTACAAACCTGACAGTTGGACAGAATATTTTCTTCGGGCAGGAAAAAAGATTTCGTAAAAATGGATTTATCAACTGGAAGCATATGTATCAGGAGGCGGAAAAAGCTCTTGAAATCGTAGACCTTTCCCACATCAATCCAAAGACAAAGGTTGGTGACCTGCAGTTCTCCACCAGGCAGATGGTTGAGATTGCAAAGGTTTTCAACCTGGCAATGGGCGAAAACTGCGGCAGGAGCAAGGATGAAAAAGCAATCATCCTTCTGGACGAGCCGACCTCGATCCTGAACGACGAAGAAGTTGGCAAGCTTTTCGACCTGATCGAGCATATCAAGGCGGAAGGGCACGGAGTCGTATTCGTATCCCACAGGCTGGACGAGGTGCTGAGGATCACAGACCGTATTGTTGTTTTCCGCGACGGTGAAAATACCGGCGAGGTGCAGACAAAGGATGCGGACGAAAATAAGCTGTATGAAATGATGGTGGGCCGCGCCACATCGGGCGAATACTACAGGATCGCTCGGCAGACCACTCCCGGCGAAAACGTGGTGATGAGCGTAAAAGACCTTTCGATGTATGGGGAATTTAAGGATGTATCCTTTGACCTGCATAAGGGCGAGGTTCTGGGAATTTGCGGTGTGGAAGGCTCAGGGAAGGAAAGCCTGTGTTCTGTAATTGTCGGCGACGACAAACCGACCGAAGGCACGATTACAGTAGGCGGGAAGCCTTGCAGGTTCACCGCTCCCAACCAGGCGCTTAAAAACGGGATACTCGGAATACCCAAGGAGCGCCGCGACGAAGGGATCATCGGTATCCTCAGCATCAGTGAAAACGTATGCGTTTCCAACTACGACGTTGTAAAACAAAAGGGAATTTTGTCCAAGAAGTTGCAGGATAAAGCGGTTGACGACCTCATTAAGAGACTTAACATCAAGTGCGGGGACAGGGAAGAGCTGGTGGAAAGCCTTTCCGGCGGCAACGCGCAGAAGGTTTTGTTTGCAAGGCTTATCCTGAGCGGCTCGCACATCCTTGTCCTGAACCATCCGACAAGGGGTGTGGATATCGGTGCAAAAGAGGAAATCTATTCCCTGATCCGCGACGTTACGGAGCGCGGCATATCGGTGGTACTGCTCGGCGACACGCTTGACGAATGTATCGGGCTTTCCAACCGCGTCATCATCATGAAGGATGGCTTTGTGACGGGCGAAGTGGGAGCGGGCAAAGACAATAAGCCGGACCAGGTTGAAATTGTCAAATACATGATGTAAAGGGGATGAAGAAAATGAAAGCACCATCTATTAAAACAAACCAGAAGTTTTCAGTTGCAAATTTCATCGGCCTGTCTGCGCTTGTCATATTGATTGTAGTCATTGGGATTATCAATAACAGGTTTTTTCTCCCGCAGAATATTACCGATATGCTGGTAAGCCTGAGCACGCTTTTGGTACTCGGCTGCGGTATGACGTTTGTACTGCTCACCGGGGCAATCGACCTTTCGATCGGCGCGATTTACGCGTCCTGCTCGGTACTCCTTACGCTGATGATGAGCGACGGTATGGGAGCCTTCTCGTTCGTATTGGCAATACTGTTTGGAATCGGCGCGGGCGCGCTCAATGGAATACTGTACACGAAGCTTCGGATTCCGTCGTTTATTACGACGCTGGGTACGATGAATATCTGGCAAAGCTTTGCACTGCTCGTTTCCGGATCGGTACCTTTGCAGGTGAAGCCGGATAACTATTGGATGATCGATTTTGCAAAGATCAACCTGGGAGTGATCCCGCTGCTGTTTGTGATCGCGCTTGCGGTATTCGTAGTCGCTTACCTGATCCAGAAATACACAAAGTTTGGAAGGTACACCTTTGCAGTGGGGGCAAACGAACGCTCCGCACGGCTTGCAGGGGTGAATGTGGATAAGGTGAAGATTACGACTATGCTGTTTGCGGGCCTTTGCGCTGCAATCGCGGGAATTATGATTACAGCGAAGCTCAAGAGCGGTATTCCAACCGTAGGCGACGCAGTTACGCTGCAGGTAATCGCGGCGTGCGCGCTCGGCGGAACAGCGCTTGCGGGCGGTAAGGGAAATATCCTGTTTGCACTGCTTGGCTGTGCAATCGTAGTGGTGATCAACAACGGAATGAATATGGTCGGCGTGGATATGACGATGCAACAGGTGGTATTCGGTTCGCTCGTTATTGCGGCGGTATGCCTCACGGCAGACCGTTCCCGCAAGGAGCAGATCATCAAGTAACCATATTTTAACAGAAATAAGTTTTGGTATCACGTATAATAAATCTAAACAACGGAGGAAATAAACATGAAGAAATTTGACGGGAAATTATTGGTTGTAACCGGCGGCGCATCGGGGATTGGAAAAGCAACGGCGCTGTTGCTTGCAGAAAACGGAGCTGACGTAGCGGTTGTAGACCTCAACAAAGAGGCTGCGGAAAAAGCCTGCGAGGAAATCCGTGCGCTTGGCAAGGAAGCAAAGGCCTACGGGTGCGACGTTGCCAACTACGATATGGTCGTTAAGACCGTGGAGCAGATTGCAGCCGATTTTGGCCACATCGATATCCTCTTTAACAACGCGGGAATCGCGCCGCGCGGAAATGTGGACACCATGTCCGCAGAGCAGTGGGACAAGGTGATCGCAGTATGCCTCAACTCGATGTTTTACATGACAAAGGCATGCGCAAAATACCTGAAGCAGAGCAAGGGCAATATCGTTAATACAGGCTCCGACTGCTCGATTCACGCAGAGCCGAATCTGGCTGCATACTGTGCGGCAAAGGGCGCGGTTGTAATGCTTACAAAAGCGCATGCGCTCGATTTCCAGCCTTTTGGCGTGAGAGTCAACACAGTACTGCCGGGCGATCTGGATACGCCCCTCAATGTGGATGCGCTTCGTGCGGATGGCGTGGATGTAGACAACATGGATAAATCCGGCTGGCAGAAACCCATCGATATCGCAAAAGCCGTTATGTATTTTGCGGATAACGACAACGACCAGGTATCGGGGAACTTCCTTTCGGTACGCGGCGTAAACCAGTGGATTTAAAACGGTAAAAAATCAGGAGGATATAGCTATGAAATGGGGCATCATTGGAACAGGCGACATCGCGGATTGCGCGTTCATGCCGGGTTTTCGCCAGGCAGAGGATTGCGAAATGATCGCGGTTGCGGATAAATTTCCGGAAAAGGCTCAGGAGTTTGCAAAAACGCACAACATTCCTAAGGCTTATGATACGATTGAGGAATTGCTTGCCGATCCGGAGGTTGAAATCGTTTATATTGCAACGCCGGTGTTTGCACACTGCGAGCTGGCGGTAAAGGCGGCAAATGCCAAAAAGAACATTTTGCTGGAAAAACCGATGGCGATGAACGTGGAAGAATGCGAGAAAATAGAAGAAGCGGTAAAAGCAAACGGCGTAAAAATCCAGATTGGGCATATGCTGCGTTTCCATAAGGCGCATCAGCACATCAAAGAGCTGATCGACAATGGAGACCTTGGAAAAATCGGTACGGCGCATTCGCAGATGTCTTATTACCGCGGCGAATACGGCCCGGACGGCGAGCCGCTTTGGCTGGCGCGCAAGGAACTTTCAGGCGGAGGCTCGATGCTCGATATGGGCGTGCACTGCGTGGATTTGATGCGGTACTGGCTTGGCGATGTAAAAGAGGTGATTGCGTTTGCGGACACCATTGGCAATGAGCTGAGCGATAAGTATTCTGTAGAAGACATCTGCACGGCGGTATTGAAATTCGAGAACGGAGCGCAGGCCGTTGTAGACGCGACGGTTGTTACGGAAAACTGCCGTTATATGTGTGAGGTATACGGATCGAAGGGCTCTGCATACGGCATAGGTACGGTATTCCGCAATCCGGACGGGCAGTGTGTGGTCAACATCGGCGGCGAACAGGAATACGAATATGAGCCAAAGAACCTGTTTGCAGCCGAAATCGAAGCGCTTCAGGATGCGATCAAAAACGATACGCCCACCAATCCGGGCGCGCAGGACGGTAAAAAGGCCGTGGAAATTGTTTTGGCGTGCTATGAAGCCAGCGACAATGGAAAGACGGTTGTTTTAGGAAAATAAAAGGAAAAAAGTAATAGAGTGACAAAAAGATGCCCGGCGGATGGTTTGTCCGCCGGGCATATGTACTGGGGAGGTAACACGTGAAGTTTATCATCAAAGATAATTATGAGGAAATGAGCAGGGAAGCTGCGGACATGATGGCGCAGCTTTTGAAGGAGAACCCAAAGCTTGTGGCGGCGCTGCCTACGGGAGGAACGCCTGAACGCCCGCTGGAGCTGTTTGCACAAAAGCATCAGGAGGAAAACCTCGATTTCAGTAAGATGAAATCCTTTAACATAGACGAGTATATTCCGCTCGCGAAGGACAATCCGCAGGGATATTATTATTTCCTGAACAAATATCTTTACAGCAGGGTAAATATCAACTATGACAACACCTTTGTGCCGGACATAACCAAGGATATCGATACGGCCTGCGCGGAATTTGAACAAAAGATCGAGGATGCGGGGAACCTTGATTTTATTTTACTGGGCATTGGCAACGACGGTCACATCGGTTTCAACGAGCCCGCTCCGTATTATTATGAAAAGACACACCTTGTGGACCTTGATCCGGATACGATTGAAGCGAATTCGCGGTTTTTTGATCATATCGACGATGTGCCCACACAGGCGATTACGCTTGGTATGGCGACGATCCTCAAAGCGAAGAAGATCGCATTAATCGCCAACGGCGAAAAGAAAGCGAACGGGATTCGCAAGCTGTATGAGGAAAATACGATCTATCCGGAATTTCCGGCGTCCTTCCTGCGGCTGCACAGGGACGTAACGATAATCGTGGACCGGGAAGCGGCGAAATACATTCTTTGAGAAAACGGGGAACGTGCAAAATGCGTAAATACATACTGGGTATAGACGGCGGCGGTACAAAGACAGACTGTGCGCTGTTCCGCGCGGACGGGACATTGATTGAATATTTGCAGTGGGGAACCACGAGCCACGAGTTTATGCCGGGCGGCTACGGACAGCTTCGGCAGGAACTCCAAACGTTATTGGACCGGATACGCACTCAAAACGGAATCAGCTGGGAAGAGACGGAAGCTGTGTTTGGCATGGCGGGCGTAGATTGTAAGGCCCAGCAGCAAAAGATAGCGGGATTTATCGAGGAATGCGGACTTACGCATTTTCATTTATGCAACGATTCCTTTCTGGGAATCAAGGCGGGTTCGCCGGAACAGTGGGGAATCTGCACGCTAAACGGCTCGGGAACCGGCGCGTGCGGGATCGATCCGCAGGGACGGCAATGTAACCGCGGCGCGCTTTTCGAACTGACAGGCGATTATGCGGGCGGGAAGGTGCTTGGCTCGGAGGTGGTGCATTATGTGTACGATATGCTGTTCCGGAACGGCAGAAAAACGTGCATGGCGCAGCTGCTTTTTGCATGTATGGGCGTATCGGACCGCGACGCGCTGATGGAGAAAATTATATGCGGCGTGAGCGAGCATACGCTGGAGCCAAAATCTTTTGCGCCGATATTATTTGAAGCGGCGTGTATGGACGACGAGGTTGCGCTGGAAATCCTGGAAAACTGCGGCAAGCAGAATGCAAAGGATATCTGCGCGATTGTAGACGAGCTCGATTTCCCGCAGGACAGGCCGATTCCGGTGGTTATGCTCGGCTCCCTTTACACCAAAGGAAAAAACGGACGCATTATCGAGTCCCTTACCCGCAATCTGTGCGGGGAGAAAGCGGAAGGCGGCTTTACATTCATCAAGCTGGAGCATCCCCCGGTAGTGGGCGCGGTAGCATGGGCCATGGAGCGCGCTGGCTGTGCGTATGACAAAGAAAACCTGATACGCCAGATTACCGCGTGCTGCAAATAGGGAGCGCATATGGCAAGGTTATTTGGCACGGACGGCGTGCGCGGCATCGCAAACGGGAAATTGAATGCAGACCTCGCGTATC
The DNA here is from genome assembly GCF_055522415.1 of Christensenella sp. KGMB01412. NCBI lineage: Bacteria > Bacillati > Bacillota > Clostridia > Christensenellales > Christensenellaceae > Christensenella > Christensenella sp. KGMB01412. Next base: position 250,808 of record NZ_JBVFVW010000002.1, read on the forward strand.
AAATGGGCAGGGCAGGTGCATACTGCCTTACAAACGCGGTGCATAAGGCAAAGATATTGATCGGCAGGGATACGCGGATTTCAGGGGACATGCTGGAAAGCGCGCTTGTGGCGGGCGTTTGCTCGGCGGGAGCGGAGGCCGTCGTTGCGGGAGTGATCCCAACTCCTGCCGTCGCATACCTGACGAAGCATCTTGGCTGCGACGCAGGGGCGATGATTTCCGCGTCGCACAACCCGGTGGAATACAATGGAATCAAGTTTTTCAGCATGGACGGATTCAAGCTGGCGGACAGTATTGAAGACCGGATCGAAGCGCTGATCGCAACCGGCGGGCAGGAGATTCCCGCCCCTTCAGGCATGGAGATCGGCAGGCGCGTACGGCATAAAAACGCGGAGCGCGAATATGTGGATCACATTGAATCACTTGCAAAAATGCCGCTCGACGGGCTTATGATTGTGCTCGACTGCGCGAACGGAGCGTCTTCAGCGGTTGCGCCGGAGCTGTTCAAACGCCTGGGTGCAAAGGTGCATGCCTGTTACCACATGCCGGATGGAACCAATATCAACGAAAATTGCGGCTCCACTCATCCGGAAAGCCTCGCGACGCAGGTGCGGGAAATGGGAGCCGATGTTGGCCTTGCGTTCGACGGGGACGCCGACAGGCTGATCGCGGTGGATGAAAACGGAGCGATCCTGAACGGCGATCAGGTAATGACGATCTGTGCAATCGACCTGAAAAACGAAGGAAAACTTGCGCATGATACGGTAGTAGCGACGGTGATGAGTAACATGGGCATGGAGCTTGCGCTTAAAAGGGAAGGAATACGCCTTTTACGCTCGGACGTGGGGGACCGGTATGTGCTTGAAAAGATGCGGCAGGAAGGCTGTAATTTTGGAGGGGAACAGTCCGGACATGTCATTTTTCTTGACGAAAGCACAACGGGGGACGGTATCCTTTCCGGTCTCCATCTGGTATCGGTCATGAAAAAGCGCGGAATGAAGCTTTCGCAGCTTGCCCGTGTGATCAGTATTTTGCCACAGGTATTGGTGAACGCAAGAGTATCTGAAAGCAAAAAGCATTTTTATGCGGAGGATGAACAGATTTGCAGGGAAATCGATTTGCTTGAGCAGCGCATGGCGGGTACCGGACGGGTACTCATCCGAACCTCAGGCACAGAGCCGCTTGTACGCGTAATGATTGAGGGCGAAGACAGCGGGCAGATCACAGAGCATGCCGTGAGGCTTGCGTCGCTCATCGAGCAACAGCTGGGATGATCAAAAGAGGGTTTCAAAAAAAGGCCTGCCGTATGAAAATACGACTGGCCTTTTTTGGTTGCTTTCCAATCATGGTGCTTGACTAATCGATTTTGAGCGTAACCGCATTGATTGCCACGATAATCGTACTCAAGGACATCAGCGCCGCGCCGACCGCAGGGCTGAGCAGAATACCCGCGCCCGCAAGCACGCCTGCCGCAAGCGGGATTGCCACGATATTATAACCCGCGCCCCACCACAGGTTCTGTACCATTTTACGGTTTGTATTTCGTGCGAGGGACAGGAAATGCAGGATATCGGCGGGATCGCTGCGCACAAGGATCACGTCGGCAGAATCGATTGCCACGTCCGTTCCCGCGCCGATGGCAACGCCGATATTTGCCCGCGCAAGACTGGGCGCGTCGTTGATACCGTCACCGACCATCATTACCGTGAGGCTCTCTTGCTGGTATTCCCTGATGATGCGTTCCTTGTCCTCCGGCAGGAGGGAAGCGTGTACGTCGTCTATACCAAGGCTTTTGGCAACAGCCTGCGCGGCGGCTTCATTGTCGCCGGTAAGCATCACAGGCCGGATGTTTCGTTGCTTTAACGCGTCTATCATTTCCTTTGCGTGGGGCTTGATTTCATCTCCCTGCGCCGCCAGCCCGGCAACTTTGCCGTCTACTGCCAGAAAGCTTACGGTATAGCCTTTTCCGGAAAGCTCTGCAAAGACCTGTTTATCGTAAGGGAGATTGTTCCGGTCAAGATAGGAGGCGCTCACAATGCTGAGTTTTTTGCCGCCCAGCGTCCCTTCAAGGCCAACGCCCGGAACGTTTTTGACGTCATCCGCGCCGGACAATTTGATGTTTTGGTCGTGCGCTTCCCTGAGGATGCCTGCTGCCAGCGGGTGATTGGAATTTTGTTCCAGCCCGCCCATCATAGCGAGGATATCCGTTTCATTAAGGCCGGATTCGAACGAAAGAACCTTAGTGACGCGGAAGTTGCCTTCCGTGAGCGTGCCGGTTTTATCCATCATGATTACATCGACTTTTTTGGCTGTTTCAAGCGCGCGCCTGTTACGCACCAAAAGCCCGTTTTTTGCGCCAAGCGATGTGGAACGCGCCGCAACGAGCGGGATTGCAAGGCCAAGCGCGTGGGGGCAGGCAATCACAAGGACCGTTACCATTCTGGTAAGCGCAGTGTCCATATTGCGGCTCACAATAAGCCAGACGACAAGCGCGGCGATTCCGGCAAAAAGCGCGGCGTAAAAGAGCCATCTTGCAACCTTGTCGGATAGGGATTCGGCTTTTGATTTTTCCTGCTGTGCGCTGTTTACGAGCTGCATCACCTGTGCAAGGTAACCGGACTCGCCCGTACCCGTTACTTTTATGGTAATCGTACCCGCGCCGTTTACAGAACCGCCGATTACTTTATCTCCGGCTTTTTTCGCGACGGCGCGCGCTTCGCCGGTAACCATGGATTCGTTTACAGTGGTCTCGCCTTTTTCGATTACGCCGTCAGCGGGTATTTTTTCACCTGCACGGGTGAGCACGCTTTGCCCGACGGTAAGCTCCTGCAGGGGCACCTCCCGGATGCTTCCGTCAGGCGCTACGACCTGTGCGCTGCCCGGAAGGAGCTCCGCCATTTTTTGCATTGCGTTCCCCGCGTTCATAACGGCGTTCATTTCAATCCAGTGCCCGAGCAGCATAATGTCGATCAGCGTCGCAAGCTCCCAGAAGAAGTCCATCGCGTGGGTGTGGCCGGGATTTGCTTTGGCGGAGATGAACGCATAAACGCTGTAAAAGTAGGCGACTATGATGCCAAGGGAAATGAGCGTCATCATCGCGGGCCGCTTTTCTTTCAGTTCGGATACCGCCCCCTTTAAAAAGGGCATACCGCCATAAAAGAAAAGGACAGAGGCAAGGATGAGCACAATCCACTCCGAACCTTCAAACGTCACCTGAAATGGAAGAGCCATACCCATCATGGGCGATAAAAAAAGAATGGGTATCGTGAGTATAAGGCAAATAAAAAATTTTTTCTTCAGGTTTCCCATATTCATCATATGTCCGCCTTCTCCATGCGCGGGCATATCCATAGGATGTTCCATAACCATAACCGTCCTTTATATTTTAATTAAGATAACCACATCAGGGAATATCAAATCTTTTTTATGGCGCAAACAGGCGGGGCAATCCTGCCCCGCCTGTTTGCGATGTCAATCGTATGTATGTGGTTTTGGATAGAGGATAAACGGTTTTTGATCAGTTGAAAATCTCTGATTCAATATCCTGCACGCAGCAAAAAGATTTTTGCAGGAATTCCGGGCTCGCTTCAGAAAACCCCTCGGAGAATCCTGTTTCCATGAACGCTTTTGCCATTTCAACAGCCTTAAAACCGCCGTTGAGCGTTCCGCCCATGGAGAGTACGTTGCAGTTGTTGATAATGCGGCACAACTTTGCGGTAAGCACGGATTCGCACAAACCGCAATATACGCCGGGGAATTTATTTGCAACGATGTTTACGCCCATGCCGGTACCGCAGAATATAATCCCGCGTTCAAATTCTCCTGAAGAGATTCGTTTGCCGACGTTGTACCCTACATTGTAGTAATCGATTGGGCCGTCGCCTGTGATGTCTTCCACTTCATAACCGCTTGAAAGAAGGTATTTTTTTACGTCTTCCTTGATGGCGAACCCAAGAGGATCCGCACCGATGATCACCTTCATAGCCATTTTACTTTGCCCCCTTTTTTGCCGCTACGGCATCCTTTACATTTTGCGCCAGATTTTCGGCGGTAAGGCCGAAGCGTTCGTAAAGATAGCTTTCCGGGCCAACCTCGCCAAATTCATCCCTGATGCCTACGTGGCGCATAAATACGGGACATTTTTCCGTGACAACCTGCGCCACGGCTTCGCCAAGGCCGCCGTATACGGATGCGTTTTCCGCAGTGACGATTGCACCGGTAGTTTTTGCGCATTCCACGACAAGGGCTTCATCGACCGGTTTGATCGTAAACATATCGACGACGCGTACGGAAACACCGTCTTTTTCAAGAAGCTTTGCCGCCTCAAGCGCCGCCGGGACAAGAAGCCCGCAGGCGATGATGCTTGCATCCGTTCCTTCGCGCAGGATGTTACCCCTGCCAAGCTCAAAATCGGAACCGTCCGCATAAACCCTGACGATTTCCGCGAGGGGCAGCCGGTAATAAAACACGCCTTTTTTATCTTTGGTCTGGTTTAAGACCGAAAGCAGCATCGCATTGTCTGTGATATCAAAAATATACGCATTGGGGATCGTACGCATCAGGCCCACGTCTTCAAACGTCATATGCGTGCCGCCGTTGAAATCCTGACGGACGCCCGGCTCGCTGCCGATGATGTGGATGCTTTTGTCCGCATAAGCGATGGACAGGAATATCTGGTCGAATGCGCGCCGTGTGACAAATGCGGCGAAGCTGTGTACAAAAGGCTTGAAGCCCAGAAGCGAAAGCCCCGCGGCTGCGCCGATCATATTGCTTTCCTGTATGCCGCAGTTGATTACGCGGTCAGGATAATCGGCGCGTACGTCCAGCGCGCCGATTGCGGCCATGAGGTCCGCATCAAGATAGACCATATCAGGATCGTCCCTGAGAGATTGACTGAGAAATTTGGAAAACAGCTCTGTAACAGGCGTCTGCTCCATTGCTCCGTTGTAATCCAGTTGAAACATATGCTTACCTCCTTTGGGTTAGGATAATTTTTTTTCCAGATCTGCAATCGCTTTGTCTGCAAGGCCGGCATCCAGCGCGAAGTGGTGATTGTGTTCGAGCTGTTCGAATTCAGGCACGCCGCTTCCCTTTATACCGTCAAGTATGATGGCGGCAGGACGGTCAGCCCGCTGTTCGTCTGACTTCAAAATTGCATTTTGGATTGCCTGCACATCGCTGCCGTTTACTGTGAGCGTATACCAGCCGAACGCCTCGAATTTTTCAGCGATGCCGCCTGCATCCATAATGTCTTCGACGTAACCGTCTACCTGACGCTTGTTCCAGTCAACAAATGCAGTAATGCAGTTAAGCTTATAATGCGTGGCGTACTGGGCAGCTTCCCAGATCTGGCCTTCGGCGATTTCACCGTCTCCTAATATCGTGAATACGCGGTTATCCATTTTTTTGATCCGGAAGCCCTGCGCGAGCCCCGCTGCGATAGAAAGCCCCTGTCCAAGAGAGCCGGTAGAAACGTCGATGCCCGGGGTGAGAAGCCTGTCGCAGTGGCTGGGCAACCGCGTTCCGGGTTCGGAAAGCGTATCAAGCCATTCCAAAGGGAAGTAACCCTGCAGGGCAAGCGTTGCAAACAGGGCGGGACCTGCGTGCCCCTTAGACATTATGAGGTAGTCGCGGCCCTCCCAGCCCGGATTTTTTGGATCGTATTTCATGATGCTGCCGTAAAGGACTGCGAGAACCTCTACAACGGACATACAGCCTCCCACGTGGCCAAAACCGCGCTTTTTAAGGCATTTGATGTTCTCGATACGGATGTTTGTCGCAAAATCTTTTAATTCCTGAGTCGTTTTCATGTGATTCTCCTTTCTGAATAGAAATGTTTTCCATTTTATCCTATCAAAACATTTGGCGAATGTTTCACAGCCGATGATCCATAATGGTTTTGTGACGTCATGCGAATACAGGCAAATTGAGTGTTCCTTTTTTTTGAGCGCCTGCAGGTTTGTGGGCTTTACAGCGATTCAACCCAATACAGGATTTAAAAGCATCCGATAAATCGCTTGCATATGCAATTTATACCAAAAGCCTGTAACTGGCCTTTTGACAAATTACTATGGTTTCACTATACAAACAAATAAAAATGATTGCTTTTCCTTTTTTGCTCATATTTTTTGAAAAAACGGGACTAATTTGTGCAAAAGTAACGCGGTGAAAAAAGCGCTCTTTTGGCATTTCTGACGCAGGGCAGGAGGAGTAAACAACAAAACCGCCGCGTTTTTTTGACAAGATAAACATGGAGGAGTGGCGGGTGGGTAGCATAGAATGAATGAAAAGAACAAATGCACAAAACGATCTCATCAAGCACGACAAAATTTTATCCTGACAAAATAAAAACTCAAAACAAATTTGGCGATTCCCGGTCACAGCACAGGCGCACGGCGTTTGTTTTGTTGGCGACACTATTTTATGGAAAACAAACGATTTAGGCTTGATAGCACAGAAAAAACAAAACATTAGGATACTTATGGAGGTTTGAAATGAAAAAGAACAAAGAGATGTTACTTAAGATTTACCGCAATGCGGTTGCGATCCGCGCCTTTGAAATGGCGGCGCATGAGCAGTATGCAAACGGGCTGCTGCACGGCTCGGTTCATCTGTACGCCGGAGAAGAAGGCGTTGCGGCAGGCGTTTGCGGCGTGCTCAATAACAACGACTACATTACAAGCACACACAGGGGCCACGGCCATTTGATCGCAAAGGGCGGAGACCTGAAGCTGATGATGGCAGAGCTTTCCGGCAAGGCGACGGGCTATTGCAAAGGCAAAGGCGGCTCGATGCACATCTGCGATATGGAGCTCGGTATTCTGGGCTCGAATGGTATTGTGGGCGCTGGCCTGCCGATTGCGGTAGGCGCGGGCTATGCCTGCAAAACGTTTGGCAAAGGACAGGTTTGCGCGTGCTTTTTCGGCGATGGAGCATCCAACAGGGGAACCTTCCACGAAAGCCTGAATCTTGCGGCGGCATGGAAGCTGCCGGTGATCTATGCGCTGGAAAACAACTTTTACGGAATTTCCGGAAGCCAGAGGGAGCTTACCACGCTTGCAGACCTTTCCGAGCGCGCAAAGGCATACGCAATGCCGGGCGTAACGGTGGAAGGAAACGATATTATGGCTGTGATCGACGCAACGGATGAAGCGGTAGAACGCGCAAGAAAGGGCGGCGGCCCAACGCTGATGGAGTTTAAAACATGGCGCAGGCTGGGGCACTGGGAAGGAGATCCGGATGCAAGGCTCTTTATTTACCGTGAAAAAAAGGAACATGAGAAATGGCTGAAGAAAGATCCGCTCCCCAAATTCCGTAAGGATTTGCTGGACGGCAAATATGCAAGCGCGGCAGAACTTGACGCGATCGAAAAGAAGGTGGACGAGGAAATAGAAGAAGCGATTGAGTTCGCTCAGGAAAGCCCGTGGCCGGATGTTTCGATCCTGACGGAAGACGTATATGTCTGAGCCCAAACAAATATTGAATCAAAGGAGAATCAAGATGAGTAATTTAACATATGGTGAAGCGATCAAAGAAGCGATTGAGCTTGAAATGAAAAAAGACCCCATGGTATTCCTTGCGGGCGAGGACGTAGCAAAGCTGGGCGGCGCATTTGGCGTAACGTCAGGGCTTTATGATGAATTTGGGCCGGAGCGTATTCTTAATACGCCGATCAGCGAAACGGCGATCATAGGGCTTGGCGTCGGATCGGCAGCGCTTGGCATGCGCCCGATCGTGGAGCTGATGTACGTGGATTTTGCGGGAGTCGCTATGGATGAGATCATGAACCAGGCCGCAAAAATGCGTTATATGTTCGGCGGCGTATGCACGATGCCACTTGTCGTAAGGGCGGCCTCCGGCGCGACGGTGCGTGCGGCAGCGCAGCATTCCCAGACGCTGGAAGCAATGTTTACGCATATTCCGGGGCTTAAGGTAGTGATGCCCGCGACGCCCGCGGACGCAAAGGGGCTTCTTTTGACGGCGATCAGGGACGACAATCCCGTAATGTTTCTTGAACATAAGGCATTATACAGCATGAAGGGAGAAGTCCCGGAGGGAGATTACACGGTTCCGTTTGGAAAAGCAAATGTCATGCGTGAAGGCAGCGATATTACGATCGTTTCCTGGAGCATGATGACGCAGGTAGCGATGCAGGCGGCTGGGCAGCTGGCGGAAAAAGAAATCAGCGCCGAGGTTGTCGACCTTCGTTCGCTCGTGCCGCTCGATAAGGAAACGATACTGAATTCTATCAGTAAAACACACCGGCTTGCGATTGTTCAGGAAGCGGTACACACTTCCGGTTTTGCATCTGAGATTGCGGCAATCGTTGCGGAGGAATGCCTCGACGAGATGGATGAAAATATCCTGCGTATCACCGCGCCGGACTGTCCGGTTCCGTACAGCCCTGTTTTGGAGGACGCGTATGTTCCAGGCCCCGATAAAGTGGCGGATATGATCGCGGAGATTTTCTAAAGTGACTGAACATAACGCAGGTTATGTGAAACGTTTGATAAACCGCTTGCATATGCAATTTGCCAAAAGCCTGTAACCAATCTTTTGACAAATTGCGATAAAAGCGCAGGGGAGAGAAAACAATGGCAAATAAAATATATCTGGTCAGGATGGGCCAGACCATGAAGGAAGGAACGATTGTACGCTGGTATAAATCGGACGGCGATTATGTGAAGCCTGGCGAAGATTTGTATGAAATAGAGTACGATAAAGCCTCGGCAAATGTGCAGAGCACCAAGGACGGGTACCTGCATATCGAGGTGGCTGAGGGAGAAACGGTTCCGGTTTCTACGGTAGTCGGTACGCTTCTTACCAAAGAAGAGCTGGAGGCTGGCGGGCAAAAGGACGCGCCTATACCGGCAAAGCAAGAGGCGGCGCCCGTAAAGAGCGCAGCGGCAAGGCAGGAAAAAATGAAGGCGTCTGTTCCAGTAAAACGTATGGCGCGTCAAATGGGGATCGACCTTGCGGATGTTGTCCCCGCAGGATCGGACGGCAGGATCACTGAGGAAGACCTGAAACGTTATCAGGCAGGTGAAGGCCGTGATACAACACAGCGGCAAACGGGCGGGCGTGTGAAGGCGTCTCCGCTCGCGAGGAAGGTTGCAGAGGAGCTTGGCGTGGACCTTGCGGATGTGAAGGCTTCAAAATCGTCCGGGCGCATTGTGCGCGAGGACGTGGAGCGTTACGCACAGGGATTGAAAAGTCGTGAAGCGGCAGCGGAGGAACACGGACAGGCTGTTTTTGCCGCGCAGGAAACGAAGGCGGACAGGCGCGAGCCGATGTCCGGCATGAGGAAGGCTATCGCGCGCAATATGGTGGACAGCTACTTTACATGTCCGGTCGTTACGTATTCGACAGACGTGGATATGTCCGAATTTATGAAGCTGCGCGCAGAACTGAACGAAGAATTCGCGGCACAGGGCGTTAAGGTCAGCGTGAACGATATGCTGATCAAAGCGGTAGCGAAAGCGCTTGAAGCAAAGCCTTATGTAAATGTAAGCCTCGAGGGTGAGGAAATCGTGTACCATTCGGATATCAACATCGGAATGGCCGTCGCAGTGGAAAACGGACTGCTCGTGCCGGTTGTAAATCATGCCGACAGGCTGTCCGTACCGCAGATTTCAGTGGAGGCAAAGCAGCTCATCGGCAAGGCGCAGGAAGGAAAGCTGACAGGCGCGGACATGGCTGGCGGCACATTTACCGTCACAAACCTTGGCGGTATGGGCATCGATATGTTTACGCCGATTATCAGTACGCCGCAGGGAGCGATACTCGGCGTAGGACGCGCCGTGGAAAAACCCGTCGTCATAAACGGCGAGATCACAGTGCGGCCAATGATGGTGTTGAGCCTGACGGCAGACCACCGGGTGATTGACGGCGCTCCGGCAGCGGAATTTTTAGAGGAACTCAAACGGTACATCACAAAGCCGTTCCTGCTGCTGCTTGGTTAAGGGGGAGGATTACGAATGGCAAAAACAGTTGTGATACAAAGAATGGGCCAGACGATGAAGGAAGGAACGCTGGTTAAGTGGCTCAGGAATAACGGCGACACAGTCAAAAAAGGAGAGCCGATTTACGACCTTGAGTATGATAAAGCATCCGCCTCGGTAGAAAGCCCGACAGATGGCATCCTCGAGATCATCGTAGAAGAAGGCGGTACGCATCCGGTAGGAACCGTTGTGGCGAAAATACGCAAGGCAGGCGAAGCGCCGCAGGAACCGGAAAAGCAGAAAAAAGCAAAAACGCCGGCAGTGAAGAACGGTAAATCCGGTGGGAAAACAGCGGATGTTATCGTGATCGGCGGCGGCCCGGGCGGGTACGTCGCAGCGATAAAGCTTGCGATGCTCGGCAAAAAAACAGTGCTCGTTGAAAAGGATACGGTGGGCGGCACCTGCCTGAACCGCGGCTGCATCCCCACAAAGGCTTTGCTGCACAGCGCGCAGGTGCTCAGTACGATCAAAAACAGCGCGGCAGCAGGGATTACAGTAGACGGATACAGGGTGGATACGGGAGCTGTGAACGAACGGAAAAATGGCGTTGTGAAAAAGCTTACGGGCGGCGTCGCGTTCCTGCTGAAAAGCAGGGGTGTGGAGGTGATCGCCGGCACGGCAAACTTTGCGGGAGAGAAGACTCTTCGCGTTACAGACGGCAAGGGAAATGTACAGGAAATCAGCGCTGAATCCATTGTAATCGCAAGCGGGAGCGAAAGCGCAAGAATACCAATCGATGGGATCGATGGCAAAAATGTGATCACAAGCACAGAGGCGCTGGACTTTACCAGCCTGCCAAAAAGCATGGTCATCATCGGCGGCGGAGTCATCGGGATGGAGATTGGCAGCGTATACGCGGAATTTGGAACAAAGGTAACGGTACTGGAAGCACTGCCGAATATCCTTGGCAATATGGACGGAGAGATTGCAGACGCGTTCCGCGTGCTGGCGGGTAAGCGGATGGATATCCACACGCAGGCAAAGGTGACGAAGATCGAGGGCGACGCAAAGATGAAAAGTGTCAGCTTTGAGCAGGACCAAAAGATGCGGAGCGTATCTGCGGAAAAGGTGCTTGTGTGCGTAGGCAGGACGCCGGAAACACAGGCGCTTGGGCTGGAAAATGCCGGGATCGGCATGGAGCGCGGGCGGATTGTGACGGACGATAACTTTATGACAAATGTAAGCGGGGTATACGCGATTGGCGATGTAAATGGGAAGGTGCTGCTCGCACATGCGGCGAGCGCCCAGGGACTGCACGTTGCGCAGCATATCTGCGGAATGGATTCGGAGATAGCGCTTGGCCTTGTGCCGGGCTGTATCTACACCAGCCCGGAGATCGCCTCAGTGGGAAAAACCGAGGAAGAACTGAAAAAGGGCGGCGTGGAATATACGGTTGGCAGGTTCCCGTTCAGCGCAAATGGAAAGGCGCTCGCAATGGACGAACCGGAGGGCTTTGTCAAGATACTTGCAGGCAAAAAGCATGGCGAAGTACTGGGTGCGCATATCATCGGGCCAAGGGCCACGGATATGATCGGCGAGCTCGCGCTTGCAATCAATATGGAATGCACCGCAGAAGAGATAACAAAGACGATCCACGCGCATCCCACGCTTTCAGAGGCAATTATGGAGGCCGCGGAGGACGTATCCGGTCACGCGGTACATAAGCCGTAAGGAAAAAGGCGAAAGAATTGACGAACCAGAACAAACGGGAGGTTAGAACAATATGGCAGATCAGTATGTGCTGAAAATGAATCATATATCCAAACGGTTCGGCGGGACGTATGCGCTAAAAGACGTCAGTATGAAATTTGAAAAGGGAAAAGTAAACGTGATCATGGGCGAGAACGGCGCAGGCAAATCGACTTTGATGCGGATTCTCGCCGGCGCGATCACCAAGGACGAGGGCACGATTGAGCTTGACGGAAAAGAGCTTAACGTAACAGGCCCTTCGGACGCGATCAAGGCCGGGATATCGATGATTTACCAGGAGTTGAACCTGGTTCCTTATATGAGCGTTGCAGAAAATGTTTTTGTGGGGCGGGAACTGGGCGATAAGGGCTTTGTGAATAAGAGGCAACAGGAGCGCGTCAGCAACGAGCTTTTGCGAAACATCGGGGTGGAAATCGATTCGTCTATCCTGATCAAGGACCTCACGATCGCAAAGCAGCAGATGGTGGAAATCGCAAAATCAACGCTATCCGATTCCAAGGTGCTGATTATGGACGAGCCGACCTCGTCGCTTACGGAGCCTGAGGTAGAACAGCTTTTTGCCTGCATTCGCGGGCTGGTGGAAAAAGGCGTTACCATTATTTATATATCGCATAGAATGGAAGAAATTTTCGAGATTGGAGACAACATCACCGTGCTGCGGGACGGAACGTTTGTCGGGCAGTGGCCCATCGAAGAGCTGGATACCAAAACGGTGATCGAGCATATGGTGGGCAGGACGATTACGGAGATGTTCCCCAAGGAAGAGGTGGAGCTCGGCGACGTTGTGATGGAGGTGAAGGGCCTTTGCAAAAAAGGGCAATTCGAAAACCTCAATTTCAAATTGCGCAAGGGGGAAATACTTGGATTCTCAGGGCTCGTTGGCGCGGGACGGACGGAAATGGCAAACGTATTGTTTGGCAAGGAGCGTCCGGACAGCGGGGAGATCATACTCAACGGAAAAAGCATCGCAATCAAATCACCCAGCGACGCGCTGGACCTGCATATGGGATATGTGCCGGAGGACAGGAAGCAGTACGGCCTGAACCTCGCGGGATCCATCAAGGACAACATTGCCGTCACGCAATGGGACAGCATCTCCAAAATGGGCTTTGTCAATAAAAAGGAAGAAAATGAACTGGGAGCGGCGATGGTGGAAAAACTGGGCATCAAGATCGGTTCCCCAAACCACCCGGCAAGCAGCCTTTCGGGCGGTAACCAGCAGAAGATCGTACTCGCCAAGTGGGTGTCGCACGACCTTGATATCCTGATCCTTGACGAGCCGACCAGGGGCGTAGACGTTGGAGCAAAGGCGGAAATCCACAAAATCGTTGTGGAATTTGCCAAAAAAGGCGTTGGAATCATCCTGATATCCTCAGAGCTCCCTGAGGTGATGGGCATGAGCGACCGGATTATCGTCATGCACGAAGGCAGGATTACAGGAGTTGTTTCCAGAGAAGAGGCGACACAGCCGCTTATTATGTCCTATGCGCACGGCGCGTGACGCAGCAAAAACGATTGGAGGAGAAATTTATGAATAAAACAATGAATTCGGGCGAGATGCTCGGAAAGCAAAGCATTGGGAAAAGGATAACTTCTTTCCCGCAATTCGGCATACTGGTCGTATTTATCGGGCTGATCATCATCCTTTGCATCGCGTCGCCCGCGTCCTTTATGACAGGCGACAACTTTATCAGCGTACTGAGGCAGGCCGCGGCGCAGATGGTTGTGGCAATCGGAATGACGTTCGTACTGATACTTGGCGGCATCGACCTTTCGGTAGGTTCCGTAGCAAACCTCTGCGGTACGCTCTCTGCGGGCTTTATTGCCAAGGCAGGCATGGATATGGGGCTGTCGATTGTACTTGCACTGCTTATAGGCCTTGGACTTGGCATCGTAAACGGCATCGTGATCGCAAAGCTCAAAATACAGCCTTTCATCACCACGCTTGCCATGATGAGCACAGCAAAAGGAATTTCACTCCTGTATTCCGGCGGGCTTCCGATCTCAGGACTTCCGGCCGAGTACATGAACATAGGACGCGGATATGTGGGCATCGTACCGATTTCGGTTATCATCATGATCGCGGTGATTGCGATTGCGTGGATCGTGCTTGCAAAAACGAAATTCGGCCGCAGGGTATATGCCGCAGGCGGCAACGAGGAATGCGCGCGGCTTTCAGGAATTAAAGTAGACAGAGTCAAAATACAGGTCTACGCGATCTGCGCGCTGACAGCGGCGCTGACAGGAATCATTTACACAGCACGGCTCGCATCGAGCCAGCCCACCATGGCGGACGGCCTTGAACTTGACGCGATTTCCGCGGTGTGCCTGGGCGGGACAAGCCTTTCCGGCGGGCGAGGATACATCCTTGGCACGATACTTGGGGCGCTGTTCCTGACATTCCTTACAAACGGGCTTAACATTGTGGGCGTGTCCTCTTATTGGCAGCAGATTCTGAAGGGTATCATTCTTGTCGTTGCGGTTGTGCTCTACTCTAAGACGGCAAAGAATAATTCTTAAAGAAAATCATAACAAATTTTATAAAAGTTTCGGTAACAACTATCGAAAAACAAAAAACAAGGAGGAAAAGAAATGAAAAAAACAGTATTGATTGTGGTGTGTGTGATGCTTGCCGCAGCTCTGGTATTTTCCGGTTGTGCGGAAAACCAGCAGGGCGCCGCTTCCGCATCACAGCCTGGGGAAGCCGCCACGGAAGCTTCTGTAGACGCATCGCCAGATGCAGGGGAAACAACGGCGGCAGGCGGCAGCTATAAGATTGGCGTGAGCCTGATGGACTACAACATGCAGTTTTTCCAGGACATGCTGGCTGCAATGAAGGCAAAGGCCGCGGAGCTTGGCGTAGAGCTTGTAGACTTTGATTCACAGCAGGACGCTGCAAAACAGCTTAACGACGTTCAGGACATGGTAAATGCGCTGAAGGTGGATGCGATTATACTGAACCCGGTTGATTCGGCTTCCATTGCTCCTGCAGTGCTTGACGCAAACGACGCAAAGATTCCCGTATTCACGGTAGACGTTGCGGCGGAAGGCGGCGAGGTTGTGTCGCATATCGCTTCAAGCAACGTTGAAATCGGTAAGAAAAACGCAGAAGAAGCGGTAAACTTCCTGAAAGAGAAGAATGGCGATGTAAAAGGCAAGGTTATTGTCGTAACATACGACCAGATTACGTCCATGAGGGACAGGAAGACAGGATGGACTGAAATTATGAGCCAGTATCCTGACGTGGAAATTATTGAAAAATCGCCGATTTCCATCACCTCTGAGGATACGATGACGTTGCTGGAAGACTCGCTTACTACTTACCCCGCAGGCGAGATCGACCTGATCTGTCCGCTCAACAGCTCGAGTACGCTCGGCGTTATGGCGGCTGTGGAAACGGCAAATCGTGGCGGCGACCTCAAGATTATGGGCGTTGACGAGGACGAGGATATTATCGCGGCAATCAAAAAGGACGATGCGTTTGTGATCGGCACGGTTGTGCAGCAGCCGGTACTGATCGGCACGACGGCTGTCCAGGCGGCATATGATTACCTGCAGGGAAAGACGGACATGGAAGCCAACATCGCCACGGACGTTATGCTGGTTACCAAAGCTACCATGGCCGATTATGAAGACACTGTGAAAAAATCCACGGAATATATCGCGGATTACAAGTAAAGTATAATAAAAAACGGGTAAACAAAATCAATATCTAAAGTATAAAAACTCCGGCAAAAGCCGGAGTTTTTATTTGGGTAAAAAAGAAGCAAATACCACAAAAAAGTCAAAGACGGAAATTCGCGAGGCTTAGCCATCTGCGTTTTTTAAAGCGGGGAATAAAAAGATAAAAAATAATAGCGCAAGATTACCGCGTTTTTTTCGCAAGATAATGAAGGAAAAAAAGGCCGCTTTTTTGTAGGATGAAGACAGAAAAGCAAAAGATGATTTACATAACAGAATTACGGACTTCGGTCCGCTTAAAAAGAATCGGTCATCATGAAGGAAAGGAGCTGGAATGACATGACAAAGCTTGTATCGTTAAGCGCTCGCAAACAAATGGATATCACGCCGGACCACGTACTCGTGCCCGGCACACCGGCATACGAACGGGGGCAAAAGCTGAGGCATCAGGTGATCAGCGCGAAAAACTACCTGTGCATCGAACGCGCAAGGCTCGTAACGCAGGTATATAAGGAATATGAAGGAGAAAACATTTTTTCCGTACGCGCGAAAGCGTTTGAAAAGCTAATGAAGGAAATGACGATCTATATTCTGGGGCATGAGCTGATCGTTGGTCATCAGGCGGAAAAACAGCGTAGCGCACCGGTGTTTCCGGAATATGCCGTAGAGTGGATCAGGGAAGAGATCGATATTTTCGAAACGCGGGGACAGGATAAATTTATTGTGCCGCCGGAAGTCCGCCGGGAATTTATGGAAGAAATTTATCCTTTCTGGAAGGGAAAAACCTTTTCAGACAGGGTTATTTCTGAAATGCCGGAGGATGTGAAGCTGCTGAGGAAGGATGCGGTGCTTTACAGCACGGGCGTCCATGAAGAAGGCGGTCTCGGCCATGTGCTGCACGATTACAAGGTCGTGATCGAGCAGGGCCTTAATGGTGTGAAAGAGCGCGTCAATTCGGAAATCGAAAAAATAAACGGCACGGAACCGGATGCAATCGATAAGCTGCACTTTTACCATGCGTGCATCAGTATGTGCGATTCGGTTATTGCATACGCACAGCGCTACAGCCGCCTTGCAATGGAAATGGCAAAACAGGAAAAGGATGCGCAGCGCAAAAAAGAATTGATGGAGATATCGCGTATTTGTGCGCGGGTGCCGGAGTATCCTGCCGAGTCCTTTTACGAAGGGCTTCAGGCGGTCTGGTTTTTGCAGCTTGTCGTCCAGATTTATGACAATGCCGTTTCGATTACGCCGGGACGGTTTGACCAGTTTATGTATCCGCTGTATGAGAAGGATATTACGGAAGGCATGATGGATAAGGTGCGCGCGCAGGAGCTTTTGGAAGCGTTCTGGATTAAATTTTCAGAACCGCTCAAAATTTACCGCGCGGCGGACGCGGCGTCTCACGCAGGCTTTCCAATGGGGCAAAATCTTGTGGTGGGAGGACTCGGAAGGGACGGTAAGGACGCGACAAACGACCTGAGCTTCCGCTGCCTTGAAGCGCACAGCCATATGCTGTTAAACCAGCCAAATTTTTCCGTCCGTGTGCACAACCAGTCCCCGCATACGCTTCTGTTGAAAACCGCAGAAGCAATGAAGCTTGGAAACGGTATGCCACAGCTTGCAAACGACGAGGTATATATTCCGGCGCTGATGAATGTGGGTGTGGAGCTGCACGAAGCGAGGGACTACGCGCCCGTGGGCTGCATCGAATGTTCGCCGCTCAATACATTCGGAAGGCTGAACGGAGGATACTTTAACCTCGCGAAGGTTTTTGAGCTTACCATATCGAACGGTATGTGCAATATCTGCAAAAAGCAGGTATCCGTTAAAACGGGCGGGCCGGAAAGCTTTCGGACATTTGAAGAATTCCTGGAGGCCTTTGACAGGCAGATGGAATATTGTGTGAACAACAATATCAAGTGGAATAATTACCTGGATTCTGTGAGCAAGGACAAGATGCCAGTACCGCTCACCTCCATACTGGTTGGCGATTGCATCGAAAATGGGAGGGACGTCACATGGGGCGGTATGCGCTACAACTGGTCGGCGCCCTATGGAATTGGCATTGCAAACGTAGGAAATTCCCTGATGGGAGTAAAAAAAGCTGTGTTTGAGGACAAGGTCTGCACGATGCAGGAAATGGCACAGGCCCTGGAAACCGATTTTGAAGGAAGGGAAGACCTGCGTCAATATTTGATCAACAAGGTACCGCATTATGGAAACGATATTCCAGAGGTGGACGAGCTTGCAAAGTTTGCCACGGACAGCTTTTTTGACAAGCTGGAAGACCATAAAACCTATTATGGCGGGAAGTTTATCGGATCGCTGGTGCCGGTTTCCTCATTTGTAGCCTTTGGGCTGGAAACGGGCGCGACTGCGGACGGAAGGCACGCGAAGGATCCGCTTGCGGATGGGATTTCGCCGGCGAATGGGACGGATCTTCATGGGCCGACTGCCGTGCTGAATTCCGTATGCGTGCTTGACCACCTGCGTGCGCCCAATGGCGTGATCTTTAATATGCGGCTGGATAAAGGCCCGCTTGAAACGCCTGACGGAATGGAAAAAATGATCGGCCTGATCAGGACATATATCGAGATGGGCGGCGGCCACATCCAGTTTAATATCGTCTCAGGGGATATGCTGCGCGAGGCGCAGAAAAATCCGGAGAAATACAAGGGACTGGTGGTGCGAGTCGCGGGCTACAGCGCATTTTTCAACGAACTGTCGCATGAAGTACAGGATGGCATCATCGGAAGGACCGAACATAAAATCAGCTAACGGGAATAGTGCTTATGCCCTGCATTCTTCCCGGGGAACGGCCCCGGGAAGGGTGTGCGGCGAATGGTAAGCGATGGGAAGTAATGCTATGAAGCAGGGAACTATTTTTAACATACAACGCTACAGCCTCCATGATGGCCCTGGCATCAGGACGATCATTTTTCTGAAAGGCTGCCCTCTGAAGTGCGCATGGTGCTCAAATCCGGAATCACAGCCGCTGCGAAAGCAAGTGGTATTCAAACCGGATTTGTGCATCGGATGCGGCAAATGCTTTTCCTCGTGTCCAACCGGGGAACGGGGACGCGAGCCTTTTACGATATGCGATATCGCGTGCGGGAAATGTGTAAACGTATGCCCCACGGAGGCCCTCGAGATGATCGGCGAAAAGGTAAGCGTAGAGCAGGTCATGCGCGAGGTGGAGAAAGACAGGAGCTTTTACCGTAAGTCAGGAGGGGGAATGACGCTTTCAGGCGGGGAACCGCTGATGCAGGGTGAGTTTGCTTTGGAGCTTATCCGCGCGGCAAAAAAAAGCGGAATTGATACGGCGATTGAAACGACGGGATATGCAAAATGGGAAGCAGCGGAGGAAATTTTTGGCGAGGTGGATCATATCCTTTATGATTTGAAGCATATGGACGACGGGCTGCACAAAAAATACACGGGAGTATCCAACCGCCTGATCCTCGAAAACCTGAAAAAGGTCGCGGCAAATAGGAGCGATGCGCTGATCACACGCATACCGCTCATTGGAATGGTCAATGCGGACGAACAAAACATGAAACGCTCGGCAGAGTTTTTGCAGGAGGCAGGCGTAAGGAAAGTGCATATCCTGCCATATCACAAATACGGGGAAGGAAAATACCACAAGCTATACCGTGATTACGAGCTTCAGGCAATCACACCGGAGGACGTGCAAATTGACAGCATCATAGAGTTGATTCGGGAATATGGGATTTCTGCCAAAAAAAGCGGATGACCTAATTTAATCCAACGGGAAATATATCTATGGTAAAATAATATTATAAAACGTATTAATTTTTGGTTTTTCGTTACGGCAGGGGCGTCCACTTCCCGCTGATATCGAAGCGTTTAACCGTAATTCTGTAAACAACTGAATAGGATAGATGGGAACACACTTTTTTTGCATAGCGTCCGTACCGGAATGCAAATTGCGTGCGGATGGTTTTATGCCTGGATTTTATTTGACGAGGGGATAAGATGGCCAATATAGTAAAAGATAAAAAATACGAATTGGTACAGCTCACGAGCGGCCTTGACGTTAAGGTGCACGTATCCCGCCTGATCAGCATGAACAAATCCAGATTTCACTGGCATAAGGAAATGGAGTTTCTGCTGGTTTTGGACGGCCCTGTGATCGTACATACAGAGGAAAAAAGCTTTACCCTGCAAACGGACGATATTTTTATCATCAATGCAAACGAGCTGCATTGCGTCCAGAAAACAAAAGCGGTCAACGAGGTTATGGTGATGCAAATACCAAGGAGCTTTTGTAAGGTATATTATCCGGAGATGCTTTCCTATAAGTTTTTGGATCGAAATATCGCGGCGGATGAAATGTCAAACCTGTATACCACGTTGTATGGGTTCCTGGTGCGGATCATGACGAGCCTTCACCACAAAAAAGAGGGATTTCGGCTGGAGGTGGTGGGGCTGTTAAACCTGCTGTTCCATACGCTGCTTACAAACACAAAATTTGAAAAAATCAGCGAGGAGAAAAGGCTTTCCAACGACAGGAACCTCAAACGCATCAACCGGATTATTACAACCATCCAGGAAAACTTTATTTATAAGCTTTCGCTCGCGGACCTTGCCGAACAGGAAGGGCTGGACATGTATTATTTGTCCCACTTTATCAAAAAATACCTGGGGCTTTCCTTCCAGCAATATGTCAACCGCCTGCGGCTTGATAAGGCTGTCGAGCTGCTTTTAAAAACGGATAAGAAGAAGATCGACATTTGTATGGAAAGCGGTTTTTCGGATTACAGGTACCTGTGCAAGGCGTTTTCTGAAGAGTATAAATGTACGCCCACGCAGTTTCGTGAGCGGTATCAGGGAGAGATCGGACCGCAAAACGATATTGATATGACAAACGATCAATATATCATCATGGGAGATGAAAAATCATTTGAGCGGTTTTTTGAATATTTGCAGGAAAAACAGCTATATCAGCAGGTGAAGCTATATTTATAGCAAGACCGGAATCGATTGAACAGAATAAGGAGAGAAACAAAGATGAGAAATGGAATTTGTGTTGCGGGAAATGCGATTTTGGATATTCTTTATCCGATTGAATGCTACCCTGGGAAAAGTGAGCTGACAACCATTACGGAGGGGATTACAAGGGCCACGGGCGGAGCGCTTTGCAATGTGGCGATGGATCTTGCAAGCCTTGATCCGTCGCTTGAGCTAAGCGTCGTAGGAATCATTGGCGACGACGCGGACGGGGACTTCATCGAGCAACAACTTGAGCAATATGAAAATATCTCGCTCTCAGGCCTGAAACGCGAGGGAAGGACTTCGTTTACAATCGTGATGTGTGAAAATACGACAAAGCACAGGACGTTCTTCCAATACCGCGGCGCAAACGCCCAGCTTTGTGAAGCGGACTTTGACTGGGAACAGATCGATGCAAAAATATTGCACATCGGATACATCCTGCTGCTTGACGCGCTCGATCAGGAAGACGCTCAATATGGGACCAAAATGGCGCGCTTGCTGCGCGAGGCAAAGCAGCATGGAATCAAAACATCCATCGATGTTGTCAGCGAGATGGGAAACCGTTTTGAAAAGCTGGTTCCGCCCTCGCTTAAATATACGGACTATTGCGTGATCAACGAGCTTGAGGCGCAGCAGGCAACGGGAGTTTTGCTGCGCGGCGACGATGGAATCCTGCAAAAGGAAAACATCAAAAGAGCGTTAGAAGAGCTTTTCCGTATGGGAGTTTCCACATGGGCGGTGATCCATGCGCCTGAAGGGGGATACGGAATGGATGAAAAGGGGAACTATGTGGAAAAGAGGAGCCTTAGCCTGCCGGATGGATATATCAAGGGGACAGTCGGCGCGGGGGATGCGTTTTGCTCGGGCGTGCTGATCGGTGCCTATCAGGAAAAACAACTTGAAGAAGCGATTGTGATGGGGATTGCTTCGGCGGCCTGTTCTCTGTCGCAGGAAGGTTCCACACAAGGAATGCGCAGCGTGGACGAAGCGTTTAAGCTCTATGAAGAACTGAACGGCGGTCAAAGTTGATCATGCTTCCATAGTGATCGCTATAAACTGATGCGGCAGTAACCGGCTGCAAAACAGCTGGTTACTGCCGTTCTTTTGTGATTGACAGGAAAGGAAGCGACATTATATAATAAATATTATTAAGTATTATTAAGAAAAGAGCTGTGATAAGGCATGAACAGGATCGGAACACCGGAAACCATCGGGGAATTGAATAAAAGGCTGATTTTAAACCATCTGCGCGGGGAAGGGAATATGTCGCGCGCCGATCTTTCAAGAAAGCTTGGGATGAGTTTTCCCGCGGTATCTTCCAATGTAAAGGCTTTGTTGGACGCCGGATATATCAGGGAAATCGGCGAGGGAAATAATTCCCTTGGCAGGAAATCGACGATGCTTTCCTTTAACGCGGACAGGGGTTATATCGTCGGCGTGGACGTTGGACGTTTCCGGTTGCGCGTTATGGTTGCAAACCTCCTTGGGGAAGTGATCGCAAGCGCGCACGATAAATCCCGTCCGCATGGGATGGTGGAAAATATTTGCAGGCTGGTACGTGAAGCTGTTCAGAAAAGTGGGAAGAAGCCGGAGCAAATGCTGTGCATCTGTGCAGGTATTCCCGGTATTATCAATCAAGGGGAAAGCTATCTTGCACCGTTTGTGGACAGCTTTTCGGAACAGGAGCTGAGGGACAGCCTGATGCGCTGCTATCCGCAGGCGGACCTGCTGCTTGAAAATTGCGTAAATCTTGGCGCGCTTGGAGAGCAATGGAAGGGTGCGGGTGCAAGCTATGGCAATATTGCTTATGTCAGCTATGGTATAGGCCTTGGCACGGCATTTATTATTGACGGCAAGCTTTATAAGGGAGCGAATGGCGCAGCCGGGGAAATTGGATTTATGCTAACAGATCCGCTGAATATGCGCAGTGGCTTTGATGAGATAGGCGCGCTCGAGGATACGCTTTCCAGCCAAAAGATCAATAAATGCCTGCAAAACGGGGATTTTAAGGAAGAGCTCGTAATGCTGATCAAAAAGTACGAGGAAGGCGAGATGTACGCCAAGCTGGTACTGGATGAGATCGCGCTGCACCTTGGCATGGCGCTCGTGAATATTTGCGCAGTGATGAACCCGGAGGCAATCATCATGTCAGGCGGGATCGGCGCAAACCTGGGCGGCCTGTTCCGCAGGAGGTGGGAGGAAATGCTCAGCAACCACGTGCCTTTTGCACCAAAGCTCATTTTTTCCCAAATGGACAATCACGAAACCATGATGGGCGCCATTGTGACGGGCATCAACCATGTCCATAACAAATAATTTGAAAAAATAAAATATTTTCTATTGACAAGCGGCATTTTCCGTGTAAAATACTAATTAAAGATTACTAATCAAATGTAACCGATACTGCGAATGAAAAGGTAGACATTATCATTCAATCGGAATTCAATAGAAAAATTCAGGTGATACGCCCATCAGGGCGTTTTTTTATGCCCATTTTCAGGGAAAGATAATGTCTGGTTTTTCAAGCGTCAAAAAAGAAACAGATCATACAAAAAAAGACAAAATCAGTGCAAAAAGAGACTCGGAACCACAGAAAAAGTAACGGCAAACCAATGACAAAATAAAATAAAAGTACGAATTTGCCTGAATTATGCAGGGATAGTGCGCTTGGTTTGATTTATTAGTAAAGATAATTAAGTAATGGAGGAAGCCATGAAAAAAGTATTGTGGAACGCAAAGGTAGTGCTGTTTGACAGCGTACTCTATGGCGGCGGCGTAGAGATCGAGGACAAGGTGATTGTAAAGGTGTTTCGTGGGGAGGATTACGATCATAGCGCGTCGGAAGTGATCGACTGCGCAGGGATGTTCCTGTCCCCGGGATTTATCGATATCCACCTGCACGGCGGGGGAGGCGCGGATGTGATGGACGGTACGGAGGAAGCGGTAAAAACCGTGATCAATGCCCATGCAAAGCACGGCACTACGGCGTTATTACCCTCTACGCTTTCAAGCACGCAGGAAAATATCATAACGGCGCTCCGCATGATTGAACAGGTGCAGAATGAGAGAACATCCGGTCCGAAAATTCTTGGGGCTCATTTGGAAGGGAACTTTTTTTCCATGAAGCAGAAGGGCGCGCAGGATCCGGCCTATATCATTCCTCCGGTCAGGAGAAATTATGAATCGATCGTCAACAGCGTTTCCAATATCAAAATGATATCCTGCGCGCCCGAATTGGAAAACGCTTACGAGTTTGCAAGGGAAATGACGAAGCGCGGGATTGTGATGTCCTGCGCACATTCAGACGCAACCTACGATGAATTCGAGAAGGGCGTGGAAAATGGATTTATGCATATCACGCACATCTACAACGGAAATTCGTGGATCAACAGTCCTTACTATTATTGCCAGATCGGCGCGTGCGAGGCGGCGCTGCTTTCAGGCAGCGTTGTGGTGGAGGCGATTGCCGACGGAAAGCATCTGCCAAAGGAGCTTTTGCGCCTGCTCTACCAGATCAAGGGCGCGGATCATATGAACATCTGCACGGACGCAATGTGCGCGGCGGATATGCCGCCCGGGGAATATAAACTGGGGGCGCTTCCGGTGGTCGTTGAAGACGGCGTAGCGGCGCTTATGGACAGGAGTTCGTTTGCGGGAAGCGTATGTACGAGTGATCGGGCGGTACGTACCATGTACCGGCTTGTGGGAGCGCCAATTCACGACGCCGTCAAAATGATGACGGCAACCCCTGCAAGGCTACTTGGTGTATTTGACAGGATAGGTTCTATTACTGAGGGAAAAGCGGCGGATATTAATGTGTTTGATGAAGAAATAAATATCAGGTATACGTTGATCGACGGGGAAGTATACAACGATTTCATGGACAGGAAACAAGGGAGGAAGTAATGAAAACAAAAGCAGGTTTTGTGGTATATGGGGTGCATAAGGACGGCCTTTGCGATCCCATGGGAAATTTATTTATCGATGAGGATGTGATCGGGCGCTGTAAACAGGCGCTGCGGGACAACGACATTGAGCTGGTGGAAAACGATTTGGTGGTTGCCACCAAAAAAGAAGCGGCGGAGGCAATTCTGCCGTTAGCAAAGGACGACAGCGTGGATTGCCTGGTCTTGTTTTCAGGGACTTGGGTATGGGCCTCACATATGGTGCCCGCAATCCGCGAATTTGCCAAAACGGGCAAGGGAATTGTGATCTGGACTTATCCGGGCTCGCAGGGTTGGCGCAGCGTTGGCGGGTTGGTATTGAAAGCAGGACTGCGGGAACTGGGGATCAAACACCGCTTTGTTTATGGAAAAGCTGAAGACGAAAAGGATTTGGAAAAGGTAGTCAGCTACTGCAAGGCGTCCGCGCTCAAAAACAGGATTAATATGACAACTTTGGGCGCGTTTGGCGGAAGGGGCATGGGGCAAACCTGTGGCGTCGCAGATCCGTCACAATGGATGAAAACCTTTGGCATCGATATCGATTCACGGGATACAACTGAGCTGATCGAAACTGCAAAAGCGGTAACGGCTAATGAAATCGCGGAGATTTACGGAAAAATGAAGCAAAAGTTCCGCAGCGAGCCGGAGCGGGGCGATATGGCAGAACGGTCTATCCGGCTGTATATTGCGCTTAAAAAGGTCATAGAAAGGAACGGATTCGATTATTATACGCTCCAGTCCTTCCCTGGGCTTGCGGACGACTACGTGGCAAGCTGTTTTGCACAGAGCATGATGCTTGACGACGGAATCCCGACCTCTACGCTTTCAGATTTCAATACGGCACTCACCAGTATTATGATTACCTACCTGAGCAAAGAGCGCACCTATTATGGTGATTTCCAGAATATCGACAAAGAAACGGGCGAGATCAAAATTATCGGTGACGGAGCGGTTCCGCCCTCGCTGGCGGACGCGCACGGAGCAGGCTTTGCCAAGCATGGTATACCTACCGAGGGAGAAGCGGGAGGACTTTCCGTAGAGCTTGTGTGCAAGGCGGGGAAGGGCGTGCTCGCCCGCATTTGCCGTGTGGACGGGGAATTTGTACTCGTAGTAGTACGCTGCCATGTAACGGTACCCGGGGAGGACAACTTGCAGCGCCGCCGCGAGGAAAGCGGTATTCCGTTCTGGCCGCATGCTTTTGTGACAGTGGACGGGGACATCGAAGCGCTGCTGCAGCATTGGGACAACGAATACGCCTGCCTCGGCTATGGAGAGGAACTGTATGAACAGCTGGTAGCCTTTGCGGATGTAATGGGAATCAAATGCGTGGCGCTGTAAATGGAACGGATGGAATTCAGTAAGATCGGTCATACGTTGCAAATTGCAGGAACGCGTCATTATACACTTGCAGGGGGCGCAGGAGACGGCGTTCGTGCGATCGACGTAAAGACGGGCGGAGGCCTTGAATATACGGTGCTGCCGGACAGGGGGCTCGATATTTCCCTGGCCTCCTTCCGCGGCGTGAACCTTACGTACCTGTCCCTTCAGGGGGAGATACATCCGGCATTTTACAGCTGCGAACGGGAGGAATGGCTGCGTACATTTTTTGGTGGTTTGCTCACGACCTGCGGGCCTGCAAGCTTTGGACCACCCTGCGAGGACGGCGGAACGGTCTTGGGGCTGCACGGAAGGCACAATGTAACACCGGCCGTGTACGTGTGCGACGATACGGATTTGGAAAAGGGTGAAATCCGTATCTCCGGCCGTATAGAACAATCGGTAATGTTTGGTGAAAAGCTCAGTATAAAGCGGACGATCCGTTCTGCGGTTATGGAAAACGTCGTCCGTATCAGGGACGAAATCAAAAATTGCGGCGGTTCCCCGACGCCATATACGCTGCTTTACCATATCAATTTTGGGTATCCCCTGCTCGATACGTGCGCACAGTCGTTTGTGAACAGTACGGACGTAAGCGGCTGCGACGAATATTCGGCTGCTGATATTGCTAACCTGCAGGTCTTTTCGGAGCCGGATGCCCATAACCGCGAAAAAAATTATACGCATACCTTTGAGAGGATTTCAAAGGGCTGCGCAGGAATTTACAATGAAAAGCTCGGCTGCGGCGTGTCGATTCGCTTTCCGGTGGATAAATTACCCTTCCTCACGCAATGGAAAATGGAAGGCGTACGCGATTACGTACTTGCGCTGGAACCAGGGAACGCACCGTGTGAAAGCCGTAAAAAGCTGAGGGAGAAGGGAAACCTCCCATTCCTCAGGACGGGGGAAAGCACAGTAAACGAGATCGAAATCGAAATAATAACAAAACAGGAGAGAGAAGAAAATGGGAACACTTACGATAAAAAGCAAGGAAAACCTGACGGCACAAATAGAGCCTGAATACGGCGGGATGATTACAAGGCTACAGCTTGACGGCAAGGATATTTTAAGGTTGGATGAAGGCGCGCTCATGACCGCGCCGATCAGTGCGGGTGGGATACCGATCCTGTTTCCATGTCCGAGCAAAACAAAGAACGATTGCTATACGCTGGACGGGAAAAAATACCATATGCCGCTGCATGGTTTTGTAAAAAATGCGGCATATGCCGTAAAAAGTGTTTCTGAAAACGAGGCAACCGTATGGACGGATGCGGGCTTCTCTACAAGGGAAACAGTCTATCCGTTTGATTTCAGGCTGGAGGTACAGTATCGCCTGGAAGGAAAAAAACTTTTTATTACGGCGGATATCACAAACCATTCGCGGGAAAGGATGCCGCATTACCTTGGGTGGCACCCATATTTCCTGGCGACGGATAAAAAGAAGCTGAGCTTTTGCCATTCCATGCAAAAGCATTACGATTATACCAACTGTGTGGACGAAAAGGCAATCTCGGACATCGACCTTTCCAAAAGCTGGGACGACGTTTTCCACCAGCCGGAGCAACCGGAATTCACGTTGCGCAACGAGGCGGACGGTTATAAGGTGCGCGTACTGCTTGATGATAACCACAGCGTGCTTGTGATTTGCTCCGTGTTGGAAAATTGTGTGTGCCTGGAGCCGTGGTGCGGGCTGCCGGATTCAATTAACAACGGACGGTATGTAAAATGGATCGGTCCCGGGGCGACGGAAGAATACCACTGGGCAATCGAAGTAGACCATATTTAAAGGAGAGACAGAGAAATGATCGACAGGAAAGAGCTATACGAGTGGTGCAGCATTCCGGCGGAGGAGCTTGCAAGCCGCAAAACAAAAACGCCCTTTCGCATGGTGGAAGATTCCAAAGAAATGGGCGAACTCATGGCGCGGGAGCTTGCGGATGAGATAAAAGCCGCCAACCGTGCGGGGCGCGAGCTGCGGGCGATCATCCCCTGCGGGCCGAACTGTTGGTATGAGCCTTTTGCGCGCGTCGTGAACGAGGAAAACATACCGCTGGAAAACCTGGTGGTGTTCCATATGGACGAGTGCCTAGACTGGCAGGGGAATCTGCTTGCCAAAAACGATCCGTATAATTTCCGTACCTTCATGGAAAAAAATTTTTACAGCCCAATCAAAAAGGAGCTTTCCGTCCCGCCAAAAAACCGTTTTTTCCTTGAGCCGAAGACTATGTTCGAGGTGGCGGACCGGATCGTGGAAAAGCCGGTCGATATTACGATCGGTGGCTGGGGACAAGACGGGCATATTGCCTATAACCAGACGCGCCGGCATCCCTTCTCCAAAATCACGGTGGAAGAACTCCGCAGGTCGGGTATCCGTATTCAGGACAACAACCTCGACACGATTATCACCCTTGGGCAGAGGAGCTTTGGCGCGGCATACCAATTTGTACCGCCCATGTCGATCACTTTGGGAGTTGAGCAATGCCTGTCGGCGAAAAAAGTACGCGTTTTCAGCGATACGGGCTCATGGAAGCAAACGGCGCTGCGCGTGGCCCTGTTTTCAGAGGTGGACGCCGAATATCCGCTTACGTTTCTGCAAAACCACCCGGACGCAATTATTACTGCAACCAGGGATACCGCGTGCCATCCGATCAGCGAACATCCTGAGTGGGAATTTTTGGGAGTCAATGTATGAAAGGAAGATTCGCGCAGGTGGTGGGTACGGGCGGAATTGGCGCAGGCGTCCTATTCGAGTTGGAGGGAAACGGGACGTTGCGGAGGGGAGAATCCCGACCGGCTGCCCTGAGCGATGCGCGCGATTATTGCAAGCAGCATATCATTTTACATTACGTGGCAAAGGTATTGGCCGGGGATACGCAGGTATACGCGATTGGAAAAATTGGGGATGACACGAACGGCGGCAGGTTGGTACGGGAAATGCGGGAAGCCGGTATCGGTACGGAATTTGTACAGCAGGCAAAAAGCGGCGTTACCATGTATAGTGTGTGCCTGCAATATCCTGATAAAAGCGTGTGTAATATCACTACGTCGAATAGTGCAAGCGGAGCGGTAGACGCGGACTATGTGCGCTCCTGCGTCGGGCGCCTCAAAACGCCGCCCGGGAAGGAGACGCTTGTTCTGGCGGTGCCGGAAGTACCGCTTGCGGCGCGGATCGCATTGCTTGAGGCCGGCAGGGAAAAAGGTGCGTATTGCGTTGCGTCGTTCGTATGCGCAGAGGCACAGGAGTTTTTGACAGGCGGAGGTTTTGACGCAAGCGACCTGCTGGTGATCAACGAAGAGGAAGCCGGTGCGGTTCTTGGTTCAAAGGAAAGGGACTGCGGCAGGCTGGCGCAACAGATGATGCAATTCCTGTCCGGGCGGGAAAACATGCCACACGTGGCGATGACCTGCGGGGAAAAAGGAAGTTATTCAATTTCAAGGACGTCAGCGGACTTCCTGCCCGGACACAGGATGAAGGCTGTCAGCACCGCAGGAGCGGGGGACGCGTATACGGCGGGGACGATCTGCGGCCTGCATTTCGGGCTGCCGCTCGGCCAGAAAGACGGGAATGCCCCCTGTGCGCAGGAAATGGGCGCGGCGTTTGCACAGCAGGCAGTTTTATGCCGCCATACGATAGATCCGTCCATCGACAGGCAGTTTGTTCGACAATTTTTACAGGAAAGGGCGGCGGTTACAGATGGCATATAAATTGGTATTTGTCCAAAGGTACGACAGGAAGGATCAGGAACGTTTTGTCAGGCTGGAACAAAAATTCATCGAGCTTGAACGGCGTGCAAAGAATCTTGCTCCCGCAAGGCGTTTTCAGCCGGTGCTGGGCAGGGAACCAACCAATACGCTTTTCTGGGAGGCAGAGGTGGATTCGATGTCAGCGGCAGTCGCGCTCATGGAAGCTATCGAAGACAATAAAGAGCACAGCGAACTCCTTGAAGAGCAGGTCGGCTACATGAAGGATTATTATGTGGAGATCATGAAGGAGCTTTAAACGAAAAACAAGCCCGTGGACCTATGCACGAGGCTAAAAAAGAAACGGAGGAATAAAGGATGAGAAAAGTTGGTTTTATTGGATTGGGCAATATGGGGAAAGGTATCTGCAAAAATATTATTGAGGCAGGCAACAAAGTGACGGTATTTGACGCCAACAGGGAAGCAATGCAGCGCTTTGAGGGCAAAGCGGTATTGGCTGACGATGTGATGCAGGTGTTTCACGCGAGTGATGTAATTTTCCTGTCGCTTCCCAATTCAAATATTGTGGAAAATATCATGGAGCAGTTTTTTGCAGAAGGCGTAAAGGGAAAGGTCATTGTGGATACCTCTACAAGCTATCCGATGTCCACCAAAAAATTAGCGAAACGGATGAAGGAAGAGGGCGGAACGCTTGTGGATGCACCGCTTATGGCAGGGCCAGACGAAGCAGAAGCGGGAGAGCTTGAGATCGTGGTAGGAGGGGATAAGGCTGATTTTGAAAGCCTGAGTGACCTCTTTGGCGCATATTGTAAAAAGTATAGCTATGTCGGCGAAAGCGGCAGCGGACACCTCGCAAAGCTGGCAATCAATTTTTGCAGCCTTTCGGAAGCGCTTATTTTTGCACAGGTATTTCCGGTAATGGCAAAGCTGGGCATGAAGCAGGAGGATTTGTTTCAAATCTTAAACTGCGAAGCGCTCGCCAACTGGGTATTCGATTTCTACAGCAAAAAGTATGTAAATAAAAATTACCGGCTCGATTTTGCTTTGGCGCTGGGCCTGAAAGACCTTTCCTACATGAAACGGCTGTATGAAGAGCTCAATATCCCCGGATTCATTCTCGATGGAGCGCTCGATCTGTGCCGTGTTTCCCTGCAGGAACAAAAAGAAGGCGAGGTGCTCGATTTCAGTTATCCCTGCCAGACGATGTACGAATATGTCGGACTTGATAAGTAGGCCATGCGAAATAGAAGGCGCTTTCCCTGCGGGCTTTTGCCTGCGGGGAGAAGGGCGCCAAAGTACGCTTGAAGGGAATGGAATCTTACAATGGTGAACGAAAATATTTTGGAGTTAAAAGGGATCACAAAGCTGTATCCCGGCGTAAAAGCGCTCGATAACGTAAGCCTTTCTTTCCGGCGGGGAGAGGTCCACGCGCTTGTGGGGGAAAACGGCGCGGGAAAATCGACGCTGATCAAAACGATTTCCGGAGCGATCGAGCCGAGCGCGGGAACGATAACAGTGGAAGGAAAAACGTTTGAAGGACTAACACCTACACTGTCGCGTGAAAACGGGATTGCGGTGGTATATCAGGAATTTACCCTGGTACCGGTGCTTTCCGCCGCAGAAAACATCTTTCTTGGGGAATTTATCCGCAAGGGATGGATATGCAACAGGAAAGCGATGAACGAAAAGGCGGCCGAGCTTTTTAAAATGCTGAAAATAAAGCTTGAGCCGGAGGTAAAAGTAGAAGACCTGACAACTGGTTACCAACAGATCGTAGAAATCGCCAAAGCGGTCGCGAAGGATGCAAAAATACTCATCATGGACGAACCCTCCGCGCCGCTCACCACAAACGAGGTGGAAGCAATGTTCGGCATTGTGGATACCCTGAAGGAGCAGGGCGTTACGGTCATTTATATTTCGCACAGGCTGGAAGAAATTTTTCGCGTGGCAGACAGGGTGTCTGTTCTGCGCGACGGGGCCTATATCGCCACGAAGGATATTGGAGATACCAACAAAGACGACCTCATCAGCCTTATGGTGGGCAGGACGCTGAAGGAAACTTATCCGGAGCGCGATGCACTCACGGACGAGGTGGTGCTGTCGGTGAGAAATCTCAGCGGCAACGGAGTGAAGGATATTTCCTTTGACCTCAAAAAAGGGGAAATCCTTGGATTCGGCGGCCTTGTGGGCGCAGGACGAACAGAGCTTGCGGCGCTCCTGTTTGGCAATGCGAAGATTACAGGCGGGGAAATGCTTTTGAAAGACAAAAAGATTAGCCCCAAAACCCCGGAAGGAGCGATCGCATCGGGAATATCACTGGTGCCGGAGGACCGGAAAAACCAGGGCTTGATCCTTGATATGACCATTAAGGAGAATATCACGGCGGCTTCCATGAAAAGACTATCCAAAAAAGGCTTTGTCAACAAAAAGGCGGAGGAGGATTTCACCACCGAATATGTCAGGAGCCTGAACATCAAAACGCCGGGCATTCACCAAAAAGTGAAAAACCTTTCCGGCGGCAACCAGCAAAAGGTGGTTCTGGGAAAATGGATGGGGACGGATCCTGATATCCTGATTTTTGACGAGCCGACGCGCGGAATCGACGTAGGCGCGAAGCAGGAGATTTATAAGCTTATGGTGGACATCACAAGGAAAGGGAAATCGATCATCATGATCTCCTCGGATATGGAAGAACTTTTGGGGATGTCCGACCGCATGGTGATCCTGAGCAAGGGAAGGATGTCGGCAATTCTTGACAAAGACGAATTTACGCAGGAAAAGGTATTGAAATACGCGGCGGAGGGCGAAGACGATGGAACAATCAAAGAGGCATAAATTTGGAAAAAAGCTGGGTGGTTACGGGATATTCTTGGTATTTGTTGCTATGTTTATCCTGTTTAGCTTCATTGCCCCCAATTTTTTACAGCTGAACAATATTTTTAATGTGGCAAGGCAGGTGTGTACGCTTGGGATTTGCGCAGTAGGCATGACGATTATTATGATTACCGGCGGCATAGACCTTTCGCTCGGTTACCAGATTTCGCTCACCAACGTTGTATGCGCATGGCTGATGGTAACAGGCGGACTGAACCCGGTGGCGGCTGTCATCATCGCGATTCTGATGAACACGGGGATCGGCATCATGAACGGCCTGATTATCGTAAAATCACACGTAGCGCCCCTTATCGTTACACTGGCGGTGCTCAATATCCTCAACGGACTGAGCTTTATGGTTTCAAAGGGCCTGCCCATCTTCGGATTTCCGGCAAGCTTTGCTGTCGCAGGACAAGGGAGTATCGGAGGATTCCCCATTTCGCTCATCGTGATGATCGCTATTTTTGTGGTGGGCGCGGTCATACTGACCAAGACTTATTTTGGGCGATATTTTTATGCGATCGGCAGTAACGAGGAAGCGGCGAAGCTTTCCGGTATCAATACGGCAAAGCTCAAAATACTGGCGTACGGCCTTGGCGGTTTCCTGACTTCAATCGGCGCACTGCTGATGTTGTCGCGTACCAATTCAGGATTATCCTCAAACGGCGCGGGATTCGAATTCAATGTCATTACAGCGTGCGTACTGGGCGGCGTAAGCGCAGCGGGAGGTAAGGGAACGATATTCGGCGCGCTTGTGGGTGTGCTGATCGTAGGCTTTCTGGAAAACGGGTTGCTGTTGATGAATGTCAGCGAGTATACACAGCTCGTGATTAAGGGAGTTTTGATGCTTGTAGCTGTGGTTTACGACACGCTGGCGCGTGAAAAAAATGAAAAGATCAAAAAAATCAAGGCGATTAACGTTAATAACGAGGCATAAAGCAATCCTTGCCGGGAAAGGGGGAGACGCCCGCGTATAAAAAAGGAAGCTA
Source organism: Christensenella sp. KGMB01412 (assembly GCF_055522415.1). Classification (NCBI taxonomy): domain Bacteria; kingdom Bacillati; phylum Bacillota; class Clostridia; order Christensenellales; family Christensenellaceae; genus Christensenella; species Christensenella sp. KGMB01412. Next base: position 284,105 of record NZ_JBVFVW010000002.1, read on the forward strand.
CTGAAACAAAAATCCAAATAATAAAAGTAATGGAGGAAGAAAAATGAAAAAAATAATTGCGATCGTTATTTGTGTGGTAATGCTCTTTGCATTCACAGCCTGCACAGGAGGGGAAACAACGCCTTCCACTTCTTCGGCACCGGAGCAAAGCACCGCGGCGGCACAGAGCGAACAGTCTGCATCCTCACAGTCTTCCGGCGCTCCGGCGGCGGATAAAACCTATAAGGTAGGATTTGCATTCTACAACCTGTCAAACCCCGTATGGGCTGAGCTTGTAGAAGAGGCGCAGACCTATGGCAAGGAAAAGGGACTTGAGGTAACCTATGTGGATGCGGGTGAGGATTCCGCGACACAGATTTCCCAGATCGAAAATTTCATCCAAAGCGGCATGGACGCAATCTGTATCCTGGCTGTGGACGTTGAAGCCGTGGAACCGGTAGCGAAAAAGGCAATGGACGCAGGAATCAAGGTCATCGACTACTCTAGGGGACTCAAAAATGCGGATACTTGCCTGAACCTTGATCCGGAAGCGACCGGACAGGCACTCGCGCAGCTTGCGACAAACTGGATCAAAGAGAATATTGGCGAAGATAAAGCGGTTAAATGGGGCTTCCTTGATATCCCTACGGTTGAGGTAGGTGTACAGGAAGGAAAAGCAGTAGAGGAAGAGATGAAAAAACTCCTGCCGGATTCTGAGCTCGTTGCAAACGCATCGACGCTGACTGTAGAGGAAGGCATGAAGAATACAGAAAGCATCATGCAGGCAAATCCTGACCTGCGCGTGATCCTGAGCCTGTCGGCCGGCGGTGGCGTTGGTGGGAACAACGCGGTAAAAGCGGCGATCGGCGAGGACCAGTATAAGGATTATGCGGTATTCTCCATCGACGCGACTGAGCAGGAAGTGCTCAATATCATCAATGGAGACCCGCAGAAAGGCTCGATCAGTCTGGGGAGCGGCGCCGTACATGGCAGGACGCTCATCGATTATGCGGTAAAGCTTTTGAACGGGGAACCGGTCGAAAAGATGAATTACCTGCCAATCGTGGAAGTAACGCCTGAAAACGCACAGAGCTACTATGACGAGACGTTCAAAAAGTAAATAAAACACTGCGGGAATGCCCTGTATGGCATTCCCGCAAAATTCTACGGTTTTGAGAGGATGCAATGAACAGGGACGGATATTTAAAAACGATACGCAGGGAGCAAAACGGGCCGGTGCCATATTTTTTTTTGCTTTTGTAACGCACTGGTAGAAAAATTTAAACGCAAATACGGCGACGTTGACTATCATGAGGCCTTTCGGATGCCTGTCAGGGAAATTTTCCTGAGACCGACCAAGCTCGATCCAAGAGAGGTTTTCCGGGATTATCTGGAAGGGCGGGAAGTAAAGGGAATTGTGACGGAATGGGGGATTGAGCTCGAAAAAAGCTCGGTAGAACATTTCTCCCATATGATCGGGCCGCTGAAGGACAGCGAAAAAATCGAAGATATTCTGGAATTGCCTCTACCCGATTTTCTGGAGGACTACCGCTGGGAAGGCGTACGCGAGCAGGTCGCGCGTGCAAAAGAAAACGGATTGATCACGATGCCGGGCATCTACGGTGGAAATGATACGGGAACGAGGGAACCGACAGTAGCGGCATTTATGGATGTTTTTGAAGCGTCTTGGTATTTGCGCGGCCTGGATTCCATGCTGATGGATTTTTATGTCAATGAGGAATTTGCACAGGCATTGCTTGATAAAATGACAGATTTCAAGGTGGAGCTCGCAAAAAAATGGGCGCAGGCAGGCGTGGATATCCTGACGACAGGCGACGATGTAGGGACACAGACAGGACTCATGATGAGCAGGGATATGTACTGTAAATGGCTGAAACCACGTCTTGCAAAGGTAATTTTCGCCGCAAAGGAAGTGAATCCGGACATTCTTGTTTTTTATCATTCGGATGGAAATGTGGAAGAAATCATTCCTGATTTGATCGAGGCCGGAGTAGAGATACTCAACCCAATTCAGCCGGAGTGTATGGATCCTGAAAGGATTATAACCCGGTATGGAGAAAAACTCTCATTTTGGGGAACGGTCGGCACGCAGCAGACGATGCCGTTTGGCAACGCAAACGAAGTAAAAGCAGCCTGTAAAAAAGTACTTTCACTTACAAAAGACCGTGGGGGACTGGTACTTGCCCCTACTCATTTATTGGAGCCGGAGGTCCCGCTTGAAAATGTGGAGGCGTTTTTGGAGGCGCTTGCTGAACATAACAAAGCATGGGAAACAGGTAATATGGGAGAAGAGAAATGAATGTTTTGGCAATCGACGGTGGAGTCACGAAAACGGCTGCGGCAATCGCAGACCGCACAGGGGCGCTCACCGCAAAAAAACGATGGGCAACCGGAGCATACAAACGGGAAAACATTCTGAATCTATTTGAAACGATCATAAACGAGTATAAGGAACAGTATGACATTTGTGCTGTAGGGATTTCGACAAATGGTTCGGTCGACGACGAAAACGGCGTGGTTGTTTATGCCGACGACGTTTCAAAGGAATGGACAGGCGTACAGCTCGCGCAGGAGATACAAAAGCGATGCGGCCTCGTATGTGTGGTTCAAAACGATGGGCGGGCGGCAGTTCTTGGAGAAGGCCTTTCAGGCGCAGCAAAAGGCTGCAGTGACTATTTTGGGATATTCCTTGGGACAGGGACGGTTGGCGGCTATGTTTCAGGTGGACGGCTGATGCACGGAGCAAACTTTGGTTTTGGGGAAGTGGCGCACATGGTGCTTCATCCGAACGGAAGAAAATGCAAATGCGGCCAAAACGGCTGTGTGGAACGGTATTGCTCGGGTACGGCGCTTTACGACCTGTATAACGAAAGGACGGGAAGGAAGCTTGCATCGGGATATGAATTCTTTGATTGTCTTCGAGCGGGGGACAAGGACGCGCAAAGGGTGATTGAGCAATTCAAGACAGATTTGGCGCTTACGGCGGTTTCCGTGGTGAACCTGCTGGATCCGGGGCTCATCGTGGTCGGCGGCGGGCTGGTAGACACGCGCGAGTACTGGTGGAAGGACTTTGTCAGGGAATACCAAAGGCTGTGCTCGGCACATTTGAGGAACGTGGAAATTGTGCCTGCAAAGCTGGGAAACGATGCGGCGCTCATTGGCATGGCGCATATGGCCGGCAGGCTGTGCAGTGTGCGGAAAAAATAATTTTAGGAGAAAAAGAGAATGAGTTATACATATTCTGAAATAAAAACACAATACGGTGCGATCGAAAAAACGTTGGACAGGGTTTTGGAGCAGAAATCACAGATACTGGAAATTATGGAACAGTCAAAGGCAAAAAGGCTTCTTTTTATCGGCTGTGGTTCGAGCTATGAAATATCGGTATCGGCACAATATACGGCCAACCTTGGCGGACTACCTGCGTTTGCGCTCGCCGCGGGAGATCTGATGCTGCATTCGGAGGATTACAAAAAAGTGATCGGAGATTCATTGGTAGTCGTAGTCACGAGGTCCGGCGAAACGCATGAGATATTGAATGCCGTAAAAATATTACGCGAAAGCTATGGCAGGAAAGTGCTGTCCGTGATCGCGCGGGAAAACAGTGCGCTGCAGAAAATGTCGGACATGAGTGTATTGATCCCGTGGGCATATGATGAAAGCGTATGCCAGACGCGCACGGTGTCCAATCTATACATTGCTTCCGTTTTAATTTGCGCGGCGCTTACCGGCAATGAGCAGATGTTTTCCGGTGTGAGGGAGCTCGCGGCGCAAGGCGATACCTATCTTGGGAAAATAGAACCCGAGCTTCAGGATGCTGCAAAGCTTGACTGGAATCAGACCTATGTATTGGGAGACGGGGAAATCTGCGGCATATTGCGGGAAGGGGCGCTTGCGTTTACTGAAATTGCCCGTATCAGCGGCAAATACTACCATGTGCTGGACGTGCGGCACGGGCCCATGGTATTGATAAACGAGCAATCACTGGTGATTGTCGTACTGCGTAAGGACGGCTATGATTTTTACAGGGAGCTGGTGAAAGACCTGATCAATAAGAAGGCAAAGGTAATCACCTTTACCTATGAAGATTGCCCGAATATAGAAGGCGTACAGCTTGCGCTTTCTTATTATGGTAATCCGGGAACCGCAACGGCGGGAATACCCGCCCTTAATATGATACAACTAATTTCCTATTATAAAGCGCTCGAAACTGGTTTTGATCCGGATCATCCGGAAGGGCTTGACGCATATATCAAGCTTGGTTAGCTGTTATAAAGCTGGAAAAGGGAGGCACGAAGTGCAACGGAAAGAGGATGCAGAAACGGCGTGGCACAAAGCTACGTCGTTTCTTTGTCTAGTCTCTCTACCACAATAGGCTTAAAGTGTTCCAATGCGACAATATCCTCATAAGGATATAGCTCACAGAATATTTTGTCAATGCTTTTGTCCGGCGTCTCCATAAGCACCTCGTTGTTCACAGGGGCGTTGAGAATGGCAAACGTCAATTCATCGATTTCAGAATACCACTTGTGCTCGGAGATAAATTCTTCAACCTGTGTAGCCTGTTGTTCCAGCTGATTAATCTCTTTTCCAGCCTTACAATCATATACTCAGTTTTTTCGATTCTCTCTGTTGAGCTTCGTACCCATCGGATTGTCTACCCGATTCCTATGCTTATTTCACTACATATATTTCAATCTGCTCAAGTTATCGTTGGATAATGTTTGATTCAGTGATATAATTTTGGAAAAGCCATAATGCGCTATTCAATGTGACGAAAACTGATGTTATATAAACGTAGATAAGTATATTAGATGAGTGACCAAATATCTGAAAGGATTACAACATCCCTTTTATCTGCTGATGTACCATAACTGTAGAAAGATAGATAGTACTGCTGTAAGGAAAAGGTGTAAAAAACAGTCCTTAAAAGCTTATTAACAGCATTGAATGCTATTTTGTTTGTATAGGCCTATACTTGGCACTTTAATTGAGCTGTAGTAATTGAGGATATAAGTTCAACTTAAACTTTTTAATTTTTACTTTCAAGTAGTATTGTGAGCATAACAATGGAAAGGCGGCGGTATGAATGGACACCATAAACGAAGGGCGGATGAGTATCCTTTCTGATCTGTGGCATCTACGGGAAAGACTTGACAATAACATGCTTCTATGGCTATTATTGCTGCGAAAGCTTTCGCCGAGCTATTCCCCACCCGAGGAGGAGCTTGCTATAGAGGCCCAGCCACAAAACGGAATCGATGGAATTGGGGATGTAACCGCAACTGCTTGGGATATGATAGTTGAGCGGCAGGGTGGTAGCTATGTTGCGGTTTTGAAGGAGGCCATAAGAAGGCTGGCACGAAAGCATAATTGGATAGGAGAATTGCTTGAGGATATGGATATTGTTGTAGAAGACGAGCAGGCGATGGAGGACGCTGTACGCTTATTTACTAATTTACCCGAAGATATAAGCTTAGAATTTGTGTATGAGACTCTTTTGAGATGGGAACCTGAGGAATTACCAGTAACCAATGGAGATTTTTATACTCCTAAGCAGGTAATCGCGTGTATGCAAGATATTGTAAATGCTGATGCTAGTCTATACGACCCTTGTTGCGGCAGCGGGGCTCTATTGGCTGCCGTACCAAGAGCGGCAGAACGAGCCACGGACTTGTATGGTCAAACTATGGATGCTCGTTGCCGTACACTGACCCGCATGAACCTAATAATGTGTGGGCTAGATGTTGACTTGGGGCCTGCCCCTGCCAACACTCTGGCCTTGGATGTGCACCAGAGTCTGACCTTTAACGCTATTGTAGCGAATCCACCTTTTAATCAGAAGAACTGGTACAGAGGCATTAATTATAGGGATAAGCGTTGGCACTATGGTCTGCCGCCCAGAGGTAATGCTAACTTTGCATGGCTGCAGCACATTCTATCTAAATTGGAGGAAGGTTGTATAGCGGCGGTAATCATGCCAAACAGCACCCTTACCACCATTAACGTTAGGGAGCGGACCATCCGTCAGAGAATGCTGGAGGATGGAGTGGTGCAGGCGATTATTACGCTACCGCCAAACTTATTTTATACCACAAAAATACCCGTATGTATTTGGGTGTTGAAAAAAAAGAGTCGCAAAAAGCAAGCGGTGTTGTTTATTGATCTGCCCCGGCTTATGAAAGTGGAGAATAAAACTTTTGAGGAAGCGATTGTTTTGCCTGCCGTATTGTTAAAGGAGTGGGAGAAGGAGCGAATGGAACACCGTGAGGGCGTAATAGCCGCAAGCTTTTGTGAGATTCAGGCATATGACTATTCGTTAAGTCCCAATCACTATAGCAGAAGTTGTCTGCCCTACATACCACTTGCGCCTGATGCTTGGGAGACACCACGACTAATAATACGTCTTTTGTGTATGGAAGGCAGTTTGGCCCAAGATACTGCAGAATGTATAAAAGCACTTACTTACAATACAGCTACTACAAGCTGGCAAAAGGCATCTATCGGCGCACTATACAATATTTTTGGTGGGTTGTCGATACGAAAACCGGAGTATGGGACTGGAACTCCTTTGGTAGATGTAAAAACTATTCTACACAATCACTTTGTGCCCCGGACCCAACACATATGCGCTGTGGTGGAACAGGCAAAGAGGGAAAAGCACAACATACGCCGAGGGGATGTATTAATAAACCGAACCAGTGAAAACTTGGAGCAGCTTGGCTGTGGTTGTGTAGCGGATGAAGACGTGGATGCTGTGTTTGTTGGATTTGCTAAGCGCTTGCGGCCCCGCGGCGCAGGTGATACTTTTCCAGTATATCACCGCTATGCAGCAGGTTATTTTCGTAGCCGAGTGTATCGGGGAGAGGTGGAACACAATGCGCCGGTATTTACCACCCGGGCTAGTCTGAAAGAGAATGATATCGCTCGGATATCCCTGTACTATCCAGCCATGGAGCGGCAGAAGCAAATAGGTGACGCTTTATACGCTATCCACGAAGCCTTTCAAAACGCCACTCCCCGGGGGCAATTTATGCTGCAAGAATTACAGAAACTCTTTGTGGAAAACTTGATAACCAATCCAATATTACAGTGGAAAAATGAGGGGATGGATGGACGATGATCAAAACGAAACAAACTCAATTGGTATTGCTGTACGCCATAGCGGAGCTGGGAGGCGAAGCCACCAAATCCCAAGTTCTGGAGCATATACAAAATAATGGCTATTGGGCCAAAAATGATGAGAATGACGGGACACGCCCTTCCCGCGCCGAAAAGACTTGGCGCAATGATTTTTCTTTTGAACGCCTTCATCTTGTGAATAGTGGTCATATGACCAAGAGGGAGGAAAAGGGTTGGTGGCTGCTGACAGCAACAGGCCGGACGATGCTGGCTCAGCTGATAGAACAGGCCAGGGATGAATCTTCTGAGAAAATGGCAATGATAAACGCGGCCTTTCTGCAAAAGTTGAACCTACTGGAATTGTATCCTGAGGAAGCCGAGGACCGAATTCTGATGGAGAGCTTAGCTGCCGAGACTACGGAAGAATCTGCTACCCCCTCGGTGCTGATAAATGCGCCTCTGCCGAAAGGTGAAGTAGCCCGCCGAGCAGGTAATAAGCCTGTGTATAAGCGCAGTCCTACGGTAGCCCGAGCGGCACTTAGACTAGCTGGCCACGTTTGTGAGGTGAATCCGGACCATCCTTCCTTTACCAAGCGTAACACCCAGCATCTGTATATGGAGCCTCACCATTTTATCCCCATGGCTGCCACGGATCGATTCGACGTAAGTCTTGATCGAGAGCAAAACATTTGTTGCCTGTGCAGCAATTGTCACAATCAAATCCACTATGGCGCTCCGGAAGATGTTCGTCGCCTGCTGGACACGTTGTATCACAGCAGATGGCAGAAATTATGCGCTATTTTGGGTAGACCTATAGAATTAGAAGAAATTTACAAAATCTACAATGTGTAAAGGAGAAACATTGGTAACCTCATCACTTCGTAGATGTAATTTGTTTTTTTATTCCAGTGTTATATGCCTTTATTCGTTGAGTTTTGCGAATTTATCAGACAAAAAAGCAACGAACTATTCTGTCCCGTTGCTTTTAGGCAATTCTAATTTAGTTTCCACATTTGTTTGATTAAGTGAATTGATTACTGTTATATCCGATGCTGCCGTGAGGAACGCTTTTTTGATATTGCCCCAAACGGGAGAACCGCAGGTTAAATTTTTTGTATAAAAATAGAGCAAAGCGTACTTTGCTCCAAAATGGTGACCCCACCGGGAATCGAACCCGGGTTTCAGCCGTGAGAGGGCTACGTCTTGACCGCTTGACCATGGGGCCGTCTAAATCAGATAGCAATAATAATTGTAGTGGATTCTGGGACTTTTGTCAATAACGAAATCGTCTGTCGAGCATAAAACATGCCGCCTTATTTTACTAGGCGGCATGTTTGTTATTTTTAATATTTGGTAAGATACTGTTCGCGTTCCCACTCGTGAACGTGCTGGGAATAATCGGCCCATTCCTTTTTCTTGCCTTTGAGGTATTTTTCGTAGGCGCCGCCCAAAACTTCGCGCATCAGCGGATCCTCTTTAAAATCATTGATCGCGTCAAACATGTTCTGCGGCACGCGCTTGATTTTGTGCATGGTCTTTTCTTCATCCGTCAGTGTATAAATATTTTTATTCACCGGCGGTGGAGGCGTCAGGCTGTGTTCGATGCCTTCAAGGCCTGCTGCAAGAGCGCCCGCAAATGCAAGGTACGGATTTGCGGTAGGATCGGGATTGCGCATTTCAATACGCGTAGCCGAGCCGCGGGCAAATGGTACGCGCACAAGAGGACTTCTGTTTTTGGCAGACCATGCGATATAGCAGGGCGCCTCAAAGCCCGGAACAAGGCGTTTATAGGAATTGATCGTCGGATTCGTAAGCAAAGACAACCCGCGCGCGTGCTTTAAGATGCCGGCCATAAAGCCATAAGCCTGCCGCGACAGCCCAAGCTCATCCGCTTTGCTGGTAAAGGCGTTTCCTGTAGCTGTGCACAATGACATATTGATGTGCATTCCGCTGCCCGCAATTCCAAAAATCGGTTTGGGCATAAAGGTAGCGTGTAAATCGTGCATCTGCGCAATGCGCTTGACCACGATTTTGAAGGTCATTACGTCGTCTGCCATCCTGAGCGCGTCGCCGTATTTAAAATCGATCTCATGCTGACCTGCCGCGCATTCGTGATGGGACGCTTCGATTTCAAAACCCATCTCTTCGAGTGCAAGGCAAATATCACGACGGGCGCCCCCGCCCATATCGAGCGGTGCAAGGTCAAAATATCCTGCGTCGTCATTTGTCTCGATTGTAGCTTTGCCATTCGCGTCCTTGTGAAACATGAAGAACTCGCATTCCGGGCCGATATTAAGCGTATAGCCGAGTTCTTTAGCGCGTTTCAGCTGTTTTTTGAGGATGTGCCTCGGGCAGCCTTCATACGGCGTGCCGTCCGGCATATATACATCGCAGATAAACCGGGCAGTGCGTCCCTTGGGGTTTGACCAGGGGAAGATTTCAAATGTATCCAGATCGGGAACCAGCATCATGTCGGATTCCTCAATGCGCGCAAATCCGTCGATAGACGAGCCGTCAAACATACATCCTTTTTCAATAATTGTGTCAAGCTTGGAAGCCATGACCGTTATATTTTTTAAAATGCCGAAAACATCGGTGAATTGTAACCGTAAAAATTTAATATCGTTTTCGTCAATCAATTTGTGAAGCTGTGCCTTGGTATATTTTGGCATTCTGTTCTCCTCCATATTTGCTAATATACCTATTATATATGATATCAGCGGGAATAGGCAACTATTATTGCAGTTTATGAACTTCCTGCGCAAACGGTATTTTTCCAAATCACTATCCCTGAGACCTTCTCCGATCCCTTCAGACTAAGCCGCCTTGCGCAACGCACATGGTTATATCTGTACGATGCGCTGGGTTTGATTTATTGACTATAAAAAGACCGCCCGTTGTTTCAGGCGGCCTTCAAAATTTTTATTGTCCGTTATTGGTTTCTTCCGTTCCATCTGCAAACGTTGTGACAACGTCGTGCTCGGACGGATGGATTTCAATCCATGTATTGCCTGGCGTAAAGGTTACTTCTTCGCCGCTGTCCAGCCGATAGGTTGTTTTATCGGTATAGCTTGGACGCTCCCACGTTCCGGTAAGGTGTTTGCCGTGGATTACGTATTCCGCTTTTCCACTGCCCTCAAGCGTAACGATTTTGCGCGAGCCCTCGCTCGAACCGGTGTCCTTGATGCCGTCCACATACTGGATTACAAGATTCTGGACTTCTACAGGAGCTTCCGTAACTGCGTCTTCAAATTCTTTTCCGTTCATGGAGCGAATCAGTTTGTCTTTATCCTTATCGTATTCATAGGATACGAATCCCGGGCTCTTATAGAAAGAAAGCTCGATTTTTTCAATCTCCGGCTCATCGGCATAATCCTTGAGCGGATAGAACGTAAAGGACTGCAGCGGCTCAGGCGTGTAATCATACAGCTCGAGTGCTTTCATCAGGTCAACGCCTGCATATGCCGATACGGGCGATCCCTTTTTCAGGGCGAAAAAGAGTTCCGTATGCGTGGCATGCTTGCCTGCTCCGTTGATGCGCTGTTTGATGTGATCGCTACTTTCGCCCCAGATGTTTGTCTCGGAAACGCCTGTTGAATCAGGTCCGCCGTTATGTACGAAAAGGGCATCCCATTCCTGCTGGATGCGCTGGTGATAGTAGCGCGTGGAGCGGACCGGCCCGACCGTAAATTCGTCAGGAGCGTCTTCGCCGTTGATTGCGTCGTTGTAAAGCGCGGTGAGACGTACGTCGCTGGCCTCCACAGGGGTTTCATAAACGACGTCCGCAGCCTGAATATTCGTTTGCGGACGGGCCTTTGCCGACTCATTGTCAATCTGCACGATAATCGGCTTATATGTCGTATTCCCCGTAAGCCCTGTAGTGGGCGACACATCCGTGGGGATTGCATCCGGCGTTTCTGTTGCCGGCGCAGCCGACGGTTCCTGAGTCTCTGTTGTAATGGTCGTTGGAGCGGCAGACGGTTCTTCTGCGGGCTTGGAGCAAGCCGTAAATACACCGCAGACCATGAGCGCTGCCAATAAAACTGTCAGTATCTTCTTCATAAATAACAAACCTTCCTTATTTTACTAAGTTTGTATATTATAACATCATATTTACGATTTATAAACATTTCTGTAAAATTTAAGATTGTTTTATTTCGCGACAGGGTATTATATTTGTCAGTAGTTTGCGCTTTTTCTTGAAGTGAAGCGATATTTGTGGTATCTTATAGGAAACCATGGGAGGCTTGCTGTTATGGCAAAAAAGAAAAAAACGTTTCGCTTTAACAGAATAAAGATTTTTGTGTTAATTGGCGTTCTGGTGTATGCCAGTTTAACGTTTTTTAATCAGCAGACGATTCTTGCGTCCCAGATATCACGGCAGGAAGAGCTTAACGCAAAGCAGGAAGAGCTCGAAAAGGAAATTGATTATTACAAAAACGAGTTGGATTATATCGGCTCTGATGAATATATCGAAAAGCAGGCGCGTGAACGCCTTGGCTGGCTAAAGCCCGGCGACAAAAAATATGTGGAGCAGGAAAACAGCAGCCCGTCGCCTGATCCGCAGGCCAGTGACGAACCATCTGCCGGTGAATGAAATATATTTATTTTTTAGTTGACATGAGGCAGGGTATCGTTATATAATATTACTTGGTCGCTGTTGGAGACCATAGAATACTATACGTCGCGGGGTAGAGCAGTTTGGTAGCTCGTCGGGCTCATAACGCGTAGCGAACATAAATATACAAGACTCTGTAATCATAATGCAGAGTTTTTTTTTATTCCATGAATCAACACCTGTTCATCACGATTTGGCCCCCGTTTGGCCCCTGAGGGTATGAAAAAAGGCCCAACCAGATGTGTTGAACCTCCTGCCCTCACGGCAATTTCTCTGCCATTTCATCAATATGCGCTTTGACCTGTTCACTGGAATAACCACCGTTCAGTCTGTAACTCTGTTCGCTCCTATCAAGACGTTCTAAAATAGTCAAACGGTTGATTGTGTTCTTGCTTATTTGTGTGTCAACAGGGATTTGATTCATTATATCTTGACTACCGTTCATAATGCGTCCACATGCTCCTTACTACAACGATTTGAACGTCCGTATCTACAGAATATACCAATCTATGCTGTACGTTGATTCTGCGGCTATAATAGCCCTGTAAATCTCCTAACAGTTTTTCATAAGGCGGTGGGGATTGGAATGGATTTTCGACCAACCGATTTAAGAGAACCTTTGCTTTAGCTTCCAATCCTGCGGCTTTCAGCAGCTTTTTATCTTTCTCTGCCCGTTTCGTGAATACTACCCTGTACATTACCATTCCTCGTTCGGGTCATACTCTTTCATTTCTTCGATAGATTCGTTTTCACTCTCCTTGATTGCTTCCACAAGCCCCGGAACAGAATGCAGGTATAAGGTTTCTTCAATAGACTTCCAATCATCCTCGGACACCAAAACAGCGTTTCCATCCTTTCCTGTAATATGAACAGGATTATGTGATTCATTGGTTTCACGAACAAGTTTATATAGATTTTGCCTTGCTTTGGTAATATTGATTGATTCCATATCTTTCACCTCAACATTATTGTACCGTACGGCATAACGTACGTCAATGAATTTCATTGATTTTAATAGAAGAGAGGCCCAACCGTGTGATGGTTGAGCCTCAATAAATTTATAGATAGATATACTAATCTTTATTACGATTCAGTAATTTCTAACATATTGCCGCTATTATCCATAAACATTGCTTTACCATCTTTTTGTACTATGCAATATCCATTGGAAAATTTAGCGTCTATAATATCATCAAATTGGATTCGGTCTGATACTTTGTTAAAATTTTTATCTACAACATATCCATATAATCCTGTCGAGGTATCCCATTCAGTCCAAACAGCATGGTCTTCGCTAAATATTCCAAATGAATATTCATTTTGTGGTTCCAAAACAAATTCTCCGCTTTTATCTATATAGGTACAATATGACTTCTCGTCTTTGCCCTTAAAAAATACAACTGCAAGATCTTCATTAAAATCGGATAATGTTGTGACATCATAGTCAGACAAATCAATTATTCTATCCCCATCTACATTGGCATATCCATAGTCGCTGCTATAGCCGCCATAGTCAATACCATACGCAAATAGTCCTTGACTGCAGTCTCCCAGATAGTCTGGTTTACTGGGGAGCATAAAACGTGTTGCCCCTCCCTTTGAATCAACAATAACTGTATCCCATGTAGGAGTTTCACCTATCGCATATCCTTCATGAAAAGCTGATACTGATTGAAGTGGGAGAGAATCTGAAGAGGTTTGTCGTTCCCCCTTATTATTAATGATATACCAACTTTTGTCTTTTTTTACCCAAGCCACGCCATCAGAAAATGTTGTCTCGGGTTGTATCTCCCACTCATTTTGAAGGGGTATTACAACTTCCCCATCAATATTTATAAAGCCGTAGGATGTTTCATTTTTATCATAACTTTCCTCATGTTTTGAAACTCCGATAAGTCCTTCTGAATAGTCAAACATTTCTGTGTACTTATCTTGATAATCTCGATAATCAAATACGATATTGCCTTGTGTATCAATAAGTGCTTTATAGGATGTATTATCTTCATCTTCTAATGACACTTGCGCAATCCCATCTCTAAATGATGTTGCCTCCACAAAATTGATAGGAATTACAATATTTCCCGATGTATCAATGTAACCATACAATCCGTTCTTTGAGACAACAGCCAAACCCTCACTAAAATTTTCAACGGCTACTATTGCACCACTATTTCCTCCACTTTCTACACTCCCTCCGCAGCCTAATAATCCTACTGTTAAAACGACTACCAACACAATGCATAATATATTTTTTATTGTACTCATAATTTTTGTTACCCCTTCAAAATCCTTTGCGTGCATGTTCATATCCCTCAATAAAACTCGAGGGCATTCCTTGTTCTTTGAACCAAGCAATCTCACGTGATTTATTAGTACAACTATGTAAACGTAAACTATTTATAATTATAATAGCTACAATCACAATCACGATAAATGCGACTACTTTTCTTTCCATTTTTTCCTCCTGAAAATTCTATACGTAATACTTTCTTGCTCTGTGTATCAATATTGAGCCAAACTTTATCATCTTTCAGTCTGCCTAACTGGATATTATCCTATTTTTGTAAGAGTCATAACTAACTCTCCATCTATAGCATTCATTTTCAGTACATCATTTTCATATCTAAGTTCATGTGTCACTCCATCTTGTGGATTTTTCAACTGATAGTACCCCTCCTCAATTTTCTCCCAAGTGGTATCTTCTAAAAATCCATAGGAGGCCGTTCCATCCTTAGAAAGAATCAAGTTCCCCGCAGGTATATCGGTTCCAGTATATGTTTTGTTATTTAACTCCATGCTTACTGGTTTCCACTCACCTATAATATCTTCGATAGTGTTCCCAACAGTATTTCCAGTACTTCCAGTATTTCCACATCCCACTAATCCTACTGCTAAAATAGCTATAAGCGCGATACATAACATATTTCTGATTGCTTTCATTAATTTCTTGCCCCCTTTTATATTAAGATGATTTCATTATAGATATATGTCATAGTGATGTCAATTACATTATTTAGTGGTTGCATACACCTGCCTTTATTTCTCCTATACTGTAATCAGACTAATGTTAGTGAAAGGAGAACCTATATGTCTACATTAAAACGAGTATTTACCCTACGCTTGAACGATGAAATCTTTGACCGAATCGAAGCAATAGCAAAAGATGAGCATCGCTCTATGACGAATCTTATCGAATATGTATTGCTGAAATATATTGAGGAGATCGACCGTAAAAACGACAATTCCAAGTAGACACAAGGGCCGCTCCTATATACAGTACAATGGAGTGGCTTCTGTTTGTTCTATCCTGACAGCATATTTTCACCCCCTAAATCGACACCACACATCCCAGAATCACACAGGATATTTCTTCATCCCAAAGATAACAACTTGCCTATCCATGCAGAATATCTGCTGAAAAAGCACCCTGCATATCCATGGTGAGATACATAATAGAATACTTCATACATCAAATTCTGTTATGATGGTAAATCAAAAAATTTTCCATTCTTCTGAAGAATCCTCTTTTATGATGGAAGAATATTTTGATGTCTTGCTTTGTTTACTTTTCGGAAATAGAAAGAACGTCATATCACAATAATATGACGTTCTTTTTTGTATAACGATATATCCTCACCACGCTTCCCAAAATCATGCAGGTGGAGTTTTTCGTAATCAGATAACAAGTGGGCTGATGAAATGTCAGGCGCAGACTGGTAAAGCTCCTGCCCTGTAAATCGAAATTCCATCCATCGAATGCTTGTGATATGATAAAGATAATAATAGGTAATATGGGAGTAACAAGGATGAAGCTGAAACTGAACTGGGTAACGGATATTATTGGTGAGGAATATAAAAACTGGGAACCGGGAGATATTATACTCATCGAAAGCCAGACAGGAACAGGAAAGACACACTTCATTAAGGATATCCTAATTCCATACATATTTCGTGAATATAAAAATATGCTGTTTGTATGTAACCGAATCAACCTTAAAAGGCAAATCAAACGGGATTTACTGAAACAGTATGGTAAGGAAATCCCCTCCACTCTTGAAGAATTGGACAAAATATCCAGAATCGAAGGACGCTTAGAGCCGTCATGGATATCTATTTCCAGTTACCAGTCGCTACAGGAAGATGTACTGAATCACAGATATTTTGAAAAAGAAATGGGCTCTCTCAACCGTAGTGTTTGGTATAGTTATATCGTACTGGATGAATGTCATTACCTCTTTGCAGATAGCGGTTTCAACAATAAAACGAATATCGCCCTTGGTTCTTTGGTAAATTATTATCATCCTAACGCTATCAAGATATTCATGACCGCTACGATGGATGAAGTAATCGAGCCAATCAAAGAATATGCCGAGAAGATAAGGCCTGTAGCAGAGAAATACTTATTGGGAGGAGAGCGTAAACTGAATATTAGAACTTATTCCACAGGTCGGGATTACTCATATATCAATCCCCAATATTTTAAAAATATCCATGATATTACCGCGCTCATCAAAAATGACCGTTCAGACGATAAATGGATCGTCTTTGTAAGCAATCTGGATAAAGGGAAGAAACTGCAAAGGGAATTAGGAAACGATTCTGTCTTTATATCTGCCGGAACAGAACATGAAGAACTTGACTGTATCATCCATCACAGTAAATTCAACCGAAAAGTGTTGATTACCACAAAAACATTGGATAATGGGATAGATATTAAAGACCATGCAGTCAAAAACATCGTAATTATGGTATGGGATAAAATAACTTTTCTCCAGATGTTAGGCAGACGGAGAGTAGACATCAATCATGCAGACTTATTGAATCTATATATCCCCATGCAGTATAAAAAGAGTTTTTATACCCTGCTTACGAGCTATCAAAAGAAATTAGAAGAAATCCAATTATGCAAGGAGAATCCAAACGAGTTTAACAGAAAATATGATACCAATATAAAAGCTCTTGGAGAGTATCAGGAATTATTCTATCGGGATAAAGAAACAAAGGAATGGACTGTCAATCCATCAGGAGAAGCAAGGTTGCTGAACGATAAACATTTTGCGGAATCTATGATACAGAAATTTGAAGAAGATGGAGAATTTGCGTTTGTTAAGGAACAATTATCATGGATGGGTCTGGAAGATACGTTTGACGAGAATAGACTGATTAAGAACAGCGTATCTGATACAGAACATGAAAATCTGGAAACATATCTCAACAAATTATATACATCCCATATCATTATGTTAACCAGAGAAGATAGACAGGAATTGATTGAGAGAATCAACGTGAGAGACGGTAATAATCGTAATAGGTTACTGAAAAGCATAGACACTCTGAATAGTAAGTTAAAAGAAGTCGGAAGTCAGTTTGTCATAAAGAAATTTGAAACCAGTAAAATGATAGATGGAAAGAAGCATAATTACAAAAATGCTTGGAGAATCGAAAAACGCAATATCAGTCAATAGCTTACCCCCCGATTTGGGTGAAAATCTAAAAAATATAAATTTCCATCCAAAAAAGGGGGTAAATGAATCCAAATAGATTCCCTTTGCAATAAATAAGCGAACATTATCATAATCAAGTATATCTAATGACGAGATGAAGCAACAAATACCATCTCGTTCTTTTTATGATAAAATCCCCTATCATACATTGGTCTGGAAATACTGTGTATTTCCAAACCGATAAAATATAATGTCTTAAATCATTCTGTCAAAATATCCTATCCGAAAAAGAGGGAATCCTATTCAGTATGGAAAAAATGAAATTTTGTTGAGGACGACTCAATGAATCAATCATACAGGAGTGGACTACACAAATGGCAAGTATCAGAAAGAAAGGCAAAGGATATGACCTTAGGGTATGCTGTGGATATGACGTTGACGGGAAACGTATCGAGAAATACAGAAGATGGGTTCCCGATTCATCCATGACAGCAAAGCAGGCAGAGAAAGAGGCGAAACGTCAGCTTGTATTATTCGAGAATGAGATAACGCGTGGGAAATGCCATGACAACACCACCCGTTTCCATGATTTGGCAGAGATGTGTATGCAGGAGTTCAAGACAAGACTGGCTCCCAAGACATATATCCGTTATGGAGATTATCTGAAACGGATTGATAAGGCAATCGGTCATATCAAGATTCGTGACCTTACACCCATTCAGCTAAATGCGTTCTATCGGAGTCTTGCACGGGATGGAGCAAATCACAGCAGAGGCGGAGGACTTTCTCCCAAGACAATCATAGAACATCACAGGCTCATTTCCAAAATGCTGAATACTGCTATCCGTTGGGGCATGATAGATGTGAATGTGGCAGGAAGAGCTGACCCGCCTAAACTGATACGTAAGGAGATACAATGTCTGAATGAACGGGAGACTTCTCACATGATTCACCTGTTGAATGAGGAACCCATACAGTATCGTACCATGATTCTCCTGCTTCTCTATACGGGTATGAGACGCGGAGAGTTATGCGGATTGGAATGGAAAGATATTGATTTCACAGAACGCAGATTAAGTATCGTCAGGACGTCTCAGTATATCGGTCATGGACAGATCATCACGAAAGAACCCAAGACACGTTCAGGACGTCGGGAATTATCGTTAAGTCCTACTCTCTGTACCCTGCTGAAAGATTACAGGGTATGGCAGAATACACGGAGGCTTCGTACAGGCGAACGATGGATGAATACGGACAGGCTGTTTACCCAAAGCAACGGAGAACCCATTTATCCCGATACGGTAACGGAATGGTTCGCTAAATTCCTGAAACGTCATGACCTGCCCAAAGTAACCCTCCATTCCCTGCGTCATACCAATGCCACCCTTATGATAGCGGAGGGGGTGGACATCTGTACGGTCTCTAAGAGGTTAGGTCATGCAAATACATCCATCACATTGGATGTGTATGCTCATGCCCTGAAGACAAAGGACAGCGACGCAGCGGATAAGCTGGACGCTGTGCTGGCTGTGAGGTAATATGTTAAGGAGGACAGAATATGATAGAAATTACGGAAGAAGTAACGGACAAAAAGACATTAGCGGATAATCTGGCTAAGGCGTATCAGTATGTTACAGACGCTATGTCGGCTAATGTGGACGCTCCCTATTTTTCGGAACGGGAGTTTGACGATTTACGGGATATGAGATTTAAACTGGAAATCCTTGTTGACCGTTTGCGTGGATTATGTGAAACCGGAAGTATGGAATGAGGAGGGATAGTATGGGGAATGGAATCGAGATTACGGAACTGAGCACGCCGTCCGATAAGCTGATGGAGGCAAAGAACCTGATACTGGAAGTACTCTACGAAACCCGTCATGACGATGCATTGAGTGAAGCGGAGGCTTCGGACTTGCGGCGTGCGGCCAAGACACTTGCCGTCATCTCCGACAAGCTGAACAGATAGCTTCCTGCCTGTACAGAATTTGCCCCCCATTTGGCCCCCATAATAGCATAAATTTTCAATGAAATCCCCGCTTGATGAAATGTTAGGCGGGGATTATTATGAGAGAATTTGTCATTTCCCGCGTTCCTTACGAGAATAAATATAGTCTCCTGACTTAGAATCAAAATGTGATGATAGACTTACAATATTATCAGTTACAATATAATTCATATATGTTACCCAATCAGAAAGAGATACTTTATATAAGCATTTATTTCGGTCGTAATCTGATGAAACCAAAAAATTGACTATAATTCCAATTTCATCGAATTCTACAAAAAATAAGTAAGAGTGTATTAGCGAATTACATATATCTTTTCCCTTAATAGCAACGGAAGTTTGTTTCTTCCAATTATGGCTATCTTCTTCAAGGCAACGACTTAGCCTGTTTATCGGCTTAAGTGGGTTTATAGACTTAACTTCAAATGTATAGTTGTCTGCTTCATCACTCAATTTACCACCACAATCAATAAGTTTACGGATTATAAAAGCTGAATAAAATATACACTTCTCTATAACGGTGTATGTAGCGTCTGGTTTTTGATCAAAATTTTCAGGTGTATTATATTTCAGAAGAAGTTGCATTCTTCTTTTTAAATCCATTTTCCAAGGTTGGCTTTCCAAAAGCATATTTAATCCCCCACTATAGGCTGAAAATTTACTTGTGGTTATGCGTCAAAAGTAACGGTAATACAATTTCAGTAGATACGCCTAATTAAAATAAACATCAAATAAGGTTTTTTAAGATGCTATAAGTACAAGCAGCATCTTAACCAATCAATCCACAAGTATTCAAGTTTGTAGTCATAGCATTTTTCATCGATTTCCCCAGATAATCTATAGATCATTTTCATGTCTAATAATCTAATTATATCATACACAATTCATGATATCACGGTATCCTTTCATGCATATTGCATAGATAACTCCATTGGTGATATTATGGTAATGAATAATTGCATCTTGTTGTTTCTTAAAAGTATATTTTTAGATTTGATTTAATAAAAGAGAGAGAGATTATGAGGGAAAGTGATATGTGGGAATTTAACAATGTGTTAGAAGAATTATCCATACCCATAATTAGTACAAATACACGTTTTTGGCTAGTGAGAACTAATGGGGGTGATTACTATCTTGATATGGTTAAAGTCAAGCATAATCTAAGTCTGTTTAAAGAATTAGATGAAGCAAAAAGACAATTGGATGAGAGCAAGAAGATTTTGCATTCAGATAATGTCGAACATTCTGAGCCTGTAGTAACGCCAAAAAGATGGAGTAGAAAATAGCCCTCTCTTTGCCCTCGACATAGGATTGCATAAATCATATTGCATCTGCATAGAAATAGCTTATACATGATTTCATTATATAAACGCGCTTTCCTCTTGACATCCTCTGCCACCTGTTATATAATAATTAAGCTGTCTTAGATAAACAGTTTGAAATACGTCGCGGGGTAGAGCAGTTTGGTAGCTCGTCGGGCTCATAACCCGGAGGTCGCAGGTTCAAATCCTGTCCCCGCAACCATAAAGAAAACCTGATAACCATGCGGTTTATCAGGTTTTTTCTTTGCCTGTTTTTGATCGTTTACCCTTCAATTTACTATTTACAGAATTGATGTAGCTTTGCATCCTTTTTGCACTGTCTTTTTTCATAGCTTCGTCAACGGTTTCCTAATCGTTCGCTGGGCTGATCCCGTTCATTGTTTCCGCGCCATTTTTTGATATTCTCCGGGCAAAAGGCCGGTACTCTTGCGGAACAATTCGGCAAAGCGGCTGGCTTTGGAATAGCCTACAGTTTGGGCAACCTGCCCTATGGTCAAATCAGTACTGGATAATAAGTATTCCGCCTGGCTCATTCGCCTCTGCTGGATATAGGCAGTGATCGTACAGCCGTGATATCGCTTGAAGGTAGTCTGCAGTTTGGTTGCGCCCATGCAGGCGATCCGTACAAGCTGCTCTGTGGTCGTATCCTGTGCGTAATGGTCATTCAGGAAAGACGTGATCGTTTCAAGCTGCCTGACGTCCTGCTCGGACAGGCGCCGCCCGGCAGTCTGCTCGTTCTTTCGTTTTTTACTCCGCTCCACGATGAGCGACACGGCTTCCGCCACCTTTCCTGCATAAAAAAGTTTAGCGGCCATGCCTTCGCCACGATAATTTTTCACCTGGGTGAGCAGCCGGGACATCTCAGGGAAATCCATCGTCTGGTCAACCTCCGCAAAGGCTTCGTGCGGACGCAGGTATTCTCCGGGATATTGCTGTTTCAGGTAATCTTCATAGTAGGCGGGCATAATTTCTATTCCGACGGAACGGATAGGGATCTTTTTGTGCACCAATATTTTATACGGTTCATATCCGCCGATGAAGCTTTTGACAATGCCGGCCTCCAGTCTGCGGTAAGGGGTAAGCTCTTCGCCGGATACGGAAGTGTGGCTCATAATCCCAAGGCATTCCGGCATATCAAACTCCAGCACCGTATCTTCGTGCAGGAAAAAATCATGGATTTTGATATCAAATAAATCCTTTTGCCCGTAAATCCAAAAAACGCCTTCCCCTATTTCATCGGACAACCGCCACACGGAGCCAAGCGTGCAGTAGTCCTTATTTTTCAAATCCGGGAAAAAGCCTTCCTGCGCAAATTTATCTTTATAATAGTTTTCAATAATCTCATTCATATTCATCATTGCACCGCTCCGAATACCACGATCACACGAATGTTTACCCCGAAAACACGAACGCGCTTCCAAAGTATTGTCATGATGCAGACCGCGGAGTATTGTTTTTTATGAGAGTAAGCGGTAGCTAATTGAAGCGTAGCACATCAAAACAAAAGCGTCAAGTAAAAGGCGCAAAAAAGGAGGATTATCATGATAATACAGACAACTTTGGAAAAGAAGGGACTGACAGTAAAAGATTTGGTTACAGTCGGTATTTTTACCGCACTGGTTTTCGTTTTTGAATTGATTGGTTCAATTCCATTTGCACCGAATCCGGTGCTGACGTTCTACCAGCCGTTTGGAATCGCCATTCTATGCGGGCCGATATTCCTGCTGATGATCGCCAAAGTGCCTAAACGCGGCGCGATTATGATTGTCGGAGCCATTAACGGCTTGATCTGGTTTTTGACCGGAATGCACTGGGCTATGGATATCGGTTATGTCGTGATGGGAATTGTGGCTGATTTTATCGCGGGTGTAAAACAATACCGCAGCGTCAAATGGAACATTTTTGCCTACGCGCTTTTCTGCCTTGGGCCTGCAGGAGTATTTATCGCTTATTTCGCCGATCCTGCGGCATGGGCGGGGACAATGCTGAACAATGGAACGGGACAGGAATACATCGATATCATGACGGCGTCCGCGCCAACGGGAATGCTGCCTGTGATTTTATTGGGTACCATTGGGCTTGCGGTCGTCAGCGGATTGATCGGCAGGAAACTGCTCAAAAGGCAATTTGAGAAAGCCGGAATTACGGCATGAGGAAAAAAAGTGCCCGCGGCGGGATGTGGTTTGATCCCCGTACCAAAATGATCCTTTTGATATTGTGTGTCCTGTCCGCAACCATGGCGCCGTCGTTGCCGTACGAAATCGTACTGGTGCTCGTGGTGGCGCTGTTTGGTATCATATGCGGAAAACTGCGGTATTCGCTGATCAGCGTTGCGGTTTACATCGCAATCTATTTTCTGACATTGGGAGCGATGCAACTTAATGGAACTGCACAAGCGATGCTGGTGGCATTCCTCGGACTGGTGCATAAGGTCTATCCCTGCGGGATACTTGCGGGGATCATTATCCCAACGACAAAAGTAGGAGAATTTCTTTCTGCGATGAATCGTGTTCGCCTGCCCCGGAAGGTCACGATCCCGCTTGCCATAATGCTGCGGTATCTTCCAACCATACGTGAGGACTGGCGCTACATAAGGGACGCGATGAAGCTGCGGGACGTGTCCTTATCCTTAAAGGGGCTGTTTACCCATCCGGGGATGACGGTGGAATGCGTTTACGTCCCCCTGATGATGGCGGCTTCCAAAACGTCGGATGAACTGGCAATCGCTTCCATGACAAGGGGCATTGAAAATCCCGTTCCCCGTACGAGCCTCGTGCAGATCGGAATCGGAGCGGCGGATATCATCGCGATAGCCTGTTTTCTGGCAGTATTTTTGGTTGGACAGTTTTGCAAGGGGGTGTTCCTGTGATTAGACTCGATCATGTATCTTTTTCTTATGCAGGGCAGGCGCGGGACGGGCTGCGGAATATCAACCTTACCATAAAAGACGGCGAATGCGTTTTGCTTTGCGGGCGCAGCGGCTGTGGGAAAACTACAATTACCAGATTGGTCAACGGATTGGCGCCGCGCTTTTATCCCGGAACGTTGACCGGATCGGTTACGGTAGACGGCGAAGACGTCACAGGGATACCGATGTATGAGCTTGCAAAAAAAATAGGCTCCGTGTTTCAAAATCCGCGTACGCAATTTTTCAACGTCGATACAGACAGTGAAATCGTCTTTGGAATCGAAAACGAAGCGTGGCCGCCGCATGAGCTCCAAAAACGGATCGAAGAAACGACAGACGCGCTGCGGATACAAAACCTGCGAGGACGGGGGCTGCATGAATTATCCGGCGGGGAAAAACAAAAGATCGCCTTTGCGTCTGTGTATGCGATGAATCCTGATATCTACCTGCTGGACGAACCTTCGTCGAATCTCGACATGACGGCAATCGGCGACCTGAAGGAGCATCTCAGGCTTGTAAAACGCGAAGGTAAAACGATTGTAATCGCGGAACACCGCCTGCATTTTCTAATGGAAATCGCGGACCGTATTATTTACCTGGATCAAGGTGAGATCGCCGGGATATATACCCCGGAAGAATTCCGGCGGATGCCGCAGGAAAAGCGCGAAAAAATGGGACTGCGGGCGGTGGACTTGCAGCAGGTTCACCCGGAAGCAGATTGCTTTACTCCAGCAGAGCCGCGGCTGAAACTAAGCGACGTAAGTATGTATTACAAAAAACGGCCTGTACTCGAACATATCAATCTGTCGGCCGGAGCGGGCGAGGTGATTGGCGTTGTTGGGCATAACGGGGCCGGAAAAACGACACTTTCCCGCACGCTTTGCGGACTGCACAAAAAAACCGCCGGATCATTTGAATGGGATGGATGCCGGCAGGACAGGAAAGGACGGCTGAAGCATTCCTATATGGTGATGCAGGACGTTAACTATGAATTGTTCGCGGAGAGTGTGAAAGCGGAATGCTCTTTCGGGATTCGAAATCCCGATCTGGAACTGGTAAACCGTACCATGGAAGAGCTGGGCCTTACCTCTTATTGCGGGAAGCATCCGAATACCCTGTCCGGCGGACAAAAGCAGCGTGTCGCCGTGGCGGTCAGTATGATCTGTGGGAAGGAGCTGCTCGTTTTCGACGAGCCGACGAGCGGCCTCGATTTCGACAGCATGGCACAGGTTGCCGCTCTTGTGCGGGAGCTCGCTTCCATGGGGAAGATCATTTTTATCGTGACTCATGATTATGAATTTATTTGCCGTACCTGTACGCGCGTGTTGCATGTCGACCATGGCGAGCAATGCGACGACCTGCCGGTAGCAGCAGGTGCGGAGAAAAAATTGAAAAGGTTGTTTGTATTATAATGGGGAAAATTTCCCGGGAGGAGATAATTTTAATGTCAAAAAAAGAAAAGCCCGTCAAACTGCTTCTGAAATGGGCGGGACGGGAAAAGAACTGGATGTATCTGGCTGTTATATTATCGCTTGTAAGCGGACTTTGTACCATGATCCCTTATTTTGGGATATACCAGTTGATCAACGCTATCTATACCAATACCTACACACCCGCGCTTGTCGTGCAAATCACGGTGTTGGTCGCAGTAGCTGTGGTGGCCCGATTTGTGCTGTTTGGCGCATCCGGCGTCGCGTCGCACAAGGGAGCGTACCGCGCTCTGTTCAAGGTACGGTGCATGGTAGCCGACCACATGGCAAAGGTACCCTTGGGGGCGCTCAACGAACGAAGCACCGGTGAGATCAAAACGGTACTGAACGAAGATATCGAAAAGCTGGAACTGTTTTTGGCGCATAACGTCCCGGAGCTTGTATGTTATCTGATAGGCCCGGTTGCGATTTTTATTTACCTGATGACGGTCAATGTGCCGCTTGCTTTGATCTCTCTCGTACCGTTGGCGCTTGCTTTGATCGTCATGGGAGTGATGTTCAAAAATGCTTCGGGCATGATGGACCGGGCAAACCGTTCTGTCGCGAACCTGAATTCGGTGATGGTCGAATATATCAGTGGGATGAAGCTGATCAAGGCATACAACATGGGGAGCCAGTCGTTCCAGAAGTTTTCAGACGCGATTGCGGAAGAAAATAATGTGTGGAATAAAATGTCCCGCAAAATGGGGCCGGCTTACGCCTCGTTTGTCGTGATCATCGAATGCGGGATGCTGATCCTTGTACCCCTCGGCAGTTTGTTTTTCCTCAATGGTTCCATTACTGCAAGTATCTTTTTACTGTTTGCCTTCGTCGGTTCCCTGTATTTAACGGAAATACGTCCGCTACAGGAGCTTGGGAGCATGTTTGCGCAGGTGCTTACAGGCGTTACCAAGACGCAGGAAATATTGAGTATTCCCACCTATGAAGGTGGCGGAGGTTTCCCGGAAAAGCATGATATTGAAATGAGAAACGTATGCTTTTCCTATGACGGAAAGACCGACGTACTGAAGGATTGCAGCCTTCATATAAAAGACGGGGAAAGGATGGGCGTCGTTGGGCGTTCCGGCGCCGGAAAAAGCACTGTGATCGAGCTGGTTTCCCGCTTCTACGACGCTCAGGAAGGGGAGGTTCTCATTGGCGGTAAGAACGTCAAAGACATCAACTATGAAACCTTGCTCCGGAATGTTGCGATCGTGTTCCAGAAAACCTTCCTGACACGCGATACCGTTCTGGAAAATATTCGTATGGGCAGCAGCGCGAGCCTTGAAGATGTGCGCGAAGCGGCAAAACAGGCGCAGATCGATGATTTCATCATGTCCCTTCCTGATGGTTACAATACCAAGGTAGGCAGCTTTGGCTCGCGTTTTTCCGGCGGTGAACGGCAACGGATCGCAATCGCGCGGGCAATTTTAAAGAATGCCCCGATTTTGATTTTGGACGAGGCAACGTCGGCGTCCGATCCTGAAAACCAGGTTGAAATAGACCGGGCAATCCACAATTTATGCAAGGGGAAAACAGTGATTATTGTCGCACATCGTTTGAACGCTTTGAAGATGTGCGACGGGGTTGCCGTAGTGGAAGACCACACAATAACGGCAGTAGGCACGCATGAAGAGGTGCGCAGGGAAAACGCTTACTATAACCAGGCATGGACCGACTACGAGACTGCGCGGAATATGACCTACACGCTGGAAAAGGAGGGCTGACATGAACGGAACCCCAATGCGGAAAAATAAAAAATTTTATGGCGGGATTGTTCTGACCATTCTGGAAGGATTATTATCGGGGTGCAATTTCCTGATCCTCTATGCGGTGATGAAAATGTTGTGGGACGGCTCATTCGACTTGTCCGCTATCCTGTGGATGACTTTGTTTTTGGGAATCGTTTTTGTACTGAGGATCGTGGTCTACAGTATTGGTTACACAAATACCCAGATCGGCGGCGCTGCCGTCAGCAAGCGGGTGCGAATGTTTTTGGGCGACAAGATCAAAAGGATACCCCTTTCCCGTTTTGCACAGGGGCAGACCGGACAGTATATCAACGTGATCACCAGCGACGTCAACAATTATGAGAAAATACTCACGCATACGATAGGCGACCTGATTAAGTATATCGCTTTCGCTGTTATGCTGGTTATTTTCGTAGGAATGATCTGGCTGCCGGGCGGCCTGATCCTGCTCGGGATTGAAGCCGTTTTGATTCCTTTCCTGTGGTGGACGTTCCGCATCGTCAAAAAATACGGAACGGAACGAAATGAAGCGAGCGCGGAAAATGTGAGCAGTATCGTCGAATATGTTTCGGGCATCCAGGCGTTTCGCGCGTATGGGATCGGCGGCACAAAAAACAAAACGGTAACAACGGCAATGAAAGATTTCAGCGATGTAAGCTATGCCTATGAAAAGCATGGGATTCCCATCAACGCATTACAATGTATCTGCCTTGGGATGGGCCTGCCGCTGATGATACTGGCAGCCTCCGGGCCGGTGTTCTCCGGGGAGTTAAGCCCGGTTGCCTATCTGCTGATTTGTATGCTTCCCATGATTCTCGCAAAAATAACGGATTCCATTTCGCGCAGCCTCATGAGCTATAAAAACCTGATGATTTCAAAAAACAAGGTGACCGAAATCATGAATACGAAGGAAGAAAACGGCAGCATGGAGCCTCTTTACGTTCCAACACATGAGATTATTTTTACTGACGTAGATTTTTCCTATGTGCAGGGAGAACCGGTATTGAAGGATATATCTTTTGCCGTTCCCAATGGAAAATTGACAGCGATCGTTGGCGATTCGGGTTCCGGAAAATCTACGATACTGAACCTGATTGCAAAATACTATGAAGCGCAATCCGGAACCATTTCTATTGGCGGAAAAACAATCCAAAATATCGCTGCCGAAAGGGTTTTGGAGCAGATTTCCATGGTAGACCAGGATATTTTCCTGTTTAACGATACCATACGTGAAAATATCCGTCATGCAAGGCCCGGCGCTGCTGACAAGGAGATTGAAGAGGCATGTATACAGGCGAACTGCGACCAATTTATTCGTAAGATGGAAAAAGGGTACGATACGCCAACAGGCGAGAATGGCATCCTGCTTTCCGGCGGCGAGCGGCAACGGCTGTCGATTGCCCGTGCCATTTTGAAAGACAGTCCTGTTTTATTGCTGGACGAGGCGACGGCCTCCCTCGACATCGAGAATGAACTGGCGGTCAAACAGGCAATCGCCAACCTGATGAAGCAGGATAAAACCGTCGTTATGATCGCACATACCCTGTCTATCGTAAAAAACGCGGATCAGATTTTGGTTGTTTCGAAGGGTAAGGTGGCGGAAACCGGGACGCATGATGAATTGCTTCGTGAAAATGGAAAGTACGCCGCCATGTGGAATGCGGAGCAGAAATTATCAGCTTAAAGGAGGAAAGCCATAAAGATAATGCGGAGCGCCTTGTGCGGCGTATGAGATTCAGAGGATGGTTCGATATGTTTATGTTCTGCTGGCATGACTTGCAAGATGAGCATAAATAAAGCACTGAGATTTTGGAAGGGTGGCTTAATTACGATGAATAAAGTGCTTTCAGAATCGATTTTTTTGTAACATTTACCACCCTTTAATTTACCCTTTACAGAATGTCAGCAGGAAAATCAGACGATATATGCTGAAATAAAGAATGGCTTAATCATGCGGATTTTGGACAAAATGACATTGTATGAAACGGGCTGAAACAGGCGCGGACAAATTCAAATCCTGTCCCCGCAACCATGAAGAAAACCTGATAACTATGCAGCTATCAGGTTTTTTCTTTGCCTATTTTTGATCGGTTGCTCTTTCATTTGCCTTACCAATAAGGAAAATAAAGGAAAAGAAAACAACAGTTAAAAAATACAATTTTAAAGTATACGCAGTCCGATTATAGGAAATTTTTAGGTATTATCACAGAAACAGGGGGATTGTGGCTCAAATAAGGCTCGGTATTGCTGCGGGATACGGCGATTTTATATTCCTGTACTTTTCCTTCTACGGCTTAAAAACAATTTTACTGTGCAGCCCTTGCCCTCAGAACTGATATACTCGATGCAATCCTTTCTGCGATAAAGATATTCGATCCGGTCGACGACATTGCCAAGACCAATATGCCTTCCTCGCTCAGAATCCTTGCTGAATTCGCGGTTTTTGAGCTTTATGAGTTTATCCTCAGGGATGCCTGTTCCGTTATCAGATACCTGTATGACGATATCATCCCCAGCAGAAAACACAGAAACAATAATGCGGCCTTCGACCACGCCTTCTTCAGTGGTCAGTCCGTGGTAATAGGCATTTTCCACTAGCGGCTGGATCAGGTTCTTTGGAATTTCCTCCGTTTCAAGGCCGTCCTCTACCCGATACTCCATATCGATTAGATTTCCATAGCGATACGCCATGATCAGGGCGTATTCCTTTACGATGCGGATTTCATGCTCCACCGTATCATAGATTTCTATATCGTGCACCCTTAGCCTGTCCTGGAGTATTTTTTCAAGCGCCTGATTGACCGCAATCACATCCATATGCTTTTTTTGGCGTGCAAGCGCCGTAATGATATTCATTGTATTATAGATGAAGTGCGGATCTATCTGGCTGATCAGCAGGCTGTATTTCATTTGCTGGCGCATTTCTTCGCTTTCCAACAGTTCCCGGATATAGGCATTGTTGCTTTCTACCATTCTGTTGAAAATGCGGCTCATCTCATTGATCTCATCGTCCGTCTTTATAGTCGAATAAATATCGCTGCGTCCGATAGAATAAGCGGCCATCGTGTCGGAAAGATCCTTTAAGGGACGCATCCGTCGCAGGACATAAGGGGTGATGAAGAATATGGTAATTAATACACTAAGTAAAAAGAACAATATAATAATAAAAAAAATACTTAGGAAGCTACCGTTGATCGTATTGTCGGAGGCAAAGGTTTCCACCTGCCATGTGAAATTATTCGTGTTTTCGGCAAAGAAATAACCGCCATGCGTCTTCACCTCGCCTCTGGTGTTGAGACTGTGCTCCAGTCCTGAAAGGGAAACAAATTCGTCGGGCTGCTGCTCGTAAATGAGTTTGCCGGAATTAGAGGTGATACGGTAACTGTCCAAAAACGGCGTATAGATAGAGCGGGCCTCCCTTAAAAAGGAATCGACACCGTAAAATATTGAAACTGTAAATTTTTTATTGCTGATATAATAATTTTTCGAGATAGAACAGGCATTGTAGCTATCTATTTTGCCGGAACTGATAGCTGGTTCTTCTGTCTGGTAGATTGGGGAAAAATATACACCGTGCGTCGCTTCGAGTAATCTTGTGTATGCGGGATTTTTGTAAAGACCTTCATAAGCCCGCCATTTATGGAATGCAGAAGTAATGACCGGGAAATCCTCCGTTTTAAGAGCAATAAAGTAGATTTGCGGGTTTGCGTAGGAGAGCGATTCCAGCTTTAGGCTTAACCTGTTTTGGTTAAGCTCATTCGGATTTTGCAGGTATTCCCCCAAAAACTGATTGAAATCGAGATTCCCGGCAATAAAATCTGCGGATTGCTCCATATCGGATTGTGCTTTGCTGAATAAGTCGCTGAGTTGTTCTGTACTGGTTCTTCCACGCCCGATTGCCTGTTGCTTTAGAATTGGAAAGAGAAAAACGCCCGCGACCAGAAGCACGATCAAAAAACACGCCACGCCCGAAAGAAGCACACGACGGACTATTTTTGCGGATATGATTGAGTTTTTCAATGATTTTCTGGCTTTATGAAACAAATTCATAACGGTATGCCTGTGATAAAAGCGGTAGAAAAGAACGGAGATTTCTTTTTTTCTTCCACTATACGACAATTTCAACTAAAATGGAATATTTTACAAAAAGACAAAAGGATTTTAAACAAAATATACGTTTTTTCATATTTTGTTACTAAATTTATTCCGTTACAATAAAGATGTCGAAGATCAAAAAACGCATCAACGTTAAAAAATTGGAACTTACTTTTTCATTGCTTTTCAATTTAATTGCTACGCATTGAGTTTTAGAATTAAACGATTTGTTAAGGAGAACGCATATGGATATGGAGTTGCTTTTGCGTACAGAAGTTATCGTAAAAGAATTTGGCCCGACGGTGGCGCTGAACCGTGTTTCACTCGAGCTGGAACGGGGATGTATCCACGGGCTGATCGGCGAGAACGGTTCAGGGAAATCCACGCTTGCTTCCATTATAGCAGGAGTCCAGCAAGCGACCAGTGGAAAAATGTTCCTGAACGGCGACAGCTATAACCCCCAAAGTACGATCGACGCAAATAACCACAAGGTCTGCATGATCGTACAGGAACAGGGTACGTTTGCAAATATGTCCGTCGCGGCGAATATCTTTATTGGCAAAGAGAATTTGTTTTTTGACCATGGCCTGATCAACGTGAGAAAAATGACGTCCGAGGCACGCAAAATGCTTGACAGGATCGGCGCAGTCCACATCAATGAAAAAGCGATTGCCGGAACACTGGTATTGGAAGACAGGAAGCTGATAGAGATTGCCCGCGCTATGTATACGGAACCTGACATCCTGATCGTAGACGAATCTACGACTGCGCTCAGCAAAAAGGGACGCGAGATGCTATACGGGATCATTCGCGATATGAAGAAGAATAAGAAATCCGTTATTTTCATTTCCCACGATATTGAAGAAGTTATGGAAATATGTGACAGCGTATCCGTCCTGCGCGATGGACACTACGTCGACAAGGTTGAAAAATCCGGATTTTCCGAAAACAGAATCAAAACCCTGATGGTAGGACGTGAGATAAAAGGTCATTTTTACCGTAGTGATTACACTGCTACGCATAGCAAGAAAATAGCTCTGCAATTTGAGAATGTAGCAGGAAGCGGCGTCTCGGGAATCGATCTGGTGCTCCATGCCGGAGAAATACTGGGGATTGGCGGTCTGACGGATTGTGGGATGCACACCCTTGGTAAAATCGGTTTTGGCCTTATAAATCCGGATATTGGACGCGTAATACACGGCAAGGGAACACTTGTGAAGAATCCGCGTTCGGCAATGAAATCCGGTATGGGATACATTTCAAAAGACCGCGACCGTGAATCGCTGATTACAGCCTCTAGCATCAAAGACAACATTTGCCTTCCTTCCTTAAGCAAGCTTTCTAAAGGCGGTGTTATTCCCAAATCGGATGAACGGAAATTTGCGGAGAAATGGGCGGGAAGACTTGAAGTGAAGATGAACGGTGTGGATCAATACGTTATGTATTTATCGGGCGGAAACAAACAAAAGGTAGCGATCGCCAAATGGTTGGGCTTTCATGCGCAGACACTGATCCTCGATTGTCCTACGCGTGGGATCGACATTGGGGTAAAACAGGGGATCTATGAGCTGATGCTGGACTTGAAACAACAGGGATGTGCGATCCTGATGATATCTGAGGAGCTCCCCGAGCTGATCGGTATGTGCGACCGGGTGGTCATTATGAAAAGAGGAAAAATTACCGGAGAATTTGAGCGCAGCGAGACTCTTTCAGAAAACGAGCTTATACACCATATGATCTGAATACGGAAAAAGGAGAAAACAGGAAATGAAACAGGAACTGGTAATAACAGAAGTGAAAAAAGACAATTTTTCCCTGAAAGATTTCATGCAGCGTCAAAAACAAAATATCATTCCTTTATCCGCACTGATTCTGGTGATTGTCATTTTCCAAATAGCAAGCGAGGGAAAATTGCTTACAGAACGGAATTTGCGTGCGATCATCAACGAGGGATTTTTTACGATCATCTCAGCCATTGGACTCTCTTTCGTCATCGCGCAGGGTTCGCTTGACTTTTCCCTAGGCGGTAACCTTGCGGTTTCCTGCGCGGTGGCGGTGAGTGTAGCTTTTATCAATCCCATGCTTGCGTTACCTGCGGGGATTGTGACCGGGCTTGTTATTGGGCTCGTAAACGGGCTTGTAAATTCCCGGCTGCACGTCGACTCTTTTATCACGACGCTGGCGATGAAGCTGGTTTTGACCGGACTTGTCGTCGTGATCTTGGCCAGCGGCTCCCTGGGAGTTCCCATGGAAATGCTGACCTGGGACAGCACGGAAACGAAATTTATTGTTTTGGTGGCCGCAGCGGTTGTGGGATTTATCGCATTTGAGTATACGAAAGTAGGAAAGTGGGTTAAGGCTGTGAGCGCCGAACCTGCGGCGACTCAGTCCGGCGTTCCTGTGGCAACGGCAAAGATGATTGGATTTATGATCGCAGGCGGAACAATCGGTTTTCTCGCATTTTTTAATATATTACGCACGGGGAGCGCTTCCAGCCTTACGGGAACAGGTTTTGAACTGGATGCCCTGATTGCAGTACTACTTGGTGGGATGCCTCTCACCGGCGGAACGAACTGCCGTTTCAAAAGTGCGATTATCGGGGGCCTTACTGTAACGATACTTGCCAACGGGATGACGATGTGTGGACTTTCCGGCGAGATACAGCAACTTACGCGTGGCATTATTTTCCTGCTGGCAGTAATGCTTACATTCGACCGTAAGAATATTCCCGTTATTAAGTAACCAAAAGCTTTTAGAGTTTATGGGCATCTCTTTCAAAACCCAAATAATGATACTGGGAGAAATAATATGAAAAAGAAAGTTGTGGCTATCGCTCTGGCGATTATGATGTGTATCTCCTTTACAATCTTTACCGGATGTTCGGATAAAGAGGCGGCGGGGGCTTCAGATTCAGGAACCGCGGCAACATCCACAGAACAACAAGCCGGGAATGGAGAAAAGCCGATGGAAGGAAAAAAGCTGGGAATTCTGTTGTCGGTAAGCGGGAGCGGGGCAACCAAATATGCAAATATTAATATCAACCAGGTAATCGAGGATATGGGCGGAACCACCCAATGGGAGGATTTTGATTTCACGCCGGAAGGGCTCATCTCAGGAGTGGAAAAGTTGATCACGGCAGGGTGCGACGGTATCATCGTGGTTCCATCCGGGGATTCGGCGCTTCCCAAGGTTACGCAGATGTGTGAGGAAGCGGGCGTATATTGGGGGATTTTCCTTCGCTCCATTAATGATGAGGAAATCCGTAAAATGGTTACGGAATCGGAATACTATGTCGGCAATACCTATGAGGACGAAATTATGCACGGCTACGAATTCGGCAAACGCGTAGGCGAAAGCGGAGCAAAGAAGGTCGCAATCATCAGCACGGCAAAAGGAGATACTACGGGAGATAACCGGGAGATCGGATTCAACAAAGCGTGCGACGAATACGGCATAGAGATCGTTGCAGAAGCTCGTGCAATCGCTCAGGCGGATGAAGCGACAAAAGCTGTGGAGAGCTTTATTGCCTCTTATCCGGACTTGGATGCGGTTTGTGTGGTCGCCTCACAGGTGCCGACACTTGAAGCGGCTTGCCAGGGCATACGTGACACCGACAGCATTGGCAAGGTAATGCTTCATTATGGAGATTTCGCGACGGGAATGCCGGAAGCGATCGAAGAAGGGATTGCAAGCTCGTTTGCGGGTGGACACATCCCGTACGATGCAACGGTATGTGCGGCAATGGTATATAACATATTGCAGGGAACGCCAATCAGCGACGAGAAAATGTCGATCCGTATCGCTGAAATGCCCGTCTCTACCACGGAGGATGCGGAAGCCTATTACAAATATGTAGAAGGCGACATCCCGCTCTTTAAGGCTGAAGAAGTTGACACCATGCTCAACAAGGCCAAGAATCCGGACCTTACGGAAGAGGAATTTATTGCCCTTGGAGAAAATTTTGGTATGGAAGATCTTGTCAAACGGCACGGTGAATGATTTTCTGAAAAGGAGTGGAGTCAGGTAGCACTGCGGGCGGCGGATTTGCTCGCCGCCCCAAGAATCAAACGAGGGAAGCAGCATGAAGTATGTAAAAAAAATAGGCGTTATTATTATCATTCCACTGGTACTGTTTTTGATGTTTTCCATATTAGCGCCCGGATTTGGCTTTAACAGCCTTTCGGTTATTTTGAGTCAGTCGATGATTCCGCTTATCATCGGTTTCGGAATGGCGTTTTGCCTTACAGGGGGGCTTTTTGACCTGAGCGCCGGCTGCCAGATCGTAGTTGCCGGCGTGATCGGCGGTTATTTGAGCCGGGTGATCGGTCCGGCAGGACTCATTATCGGGTGTATCGTAAGCGGGCTGGTCACGGGAACATTAATGGGCGCGGTATACCGTGTCACGAAGATACCTTCTATGGTAGTTTCCATTGGAATGATCATGGTCATCGAGGTTTTGGCGAAATTTATGGTAGGCATCAACAGCGTAATGAAGATCACACAGGAGGTAGCCGACGTTGCGAATGGGACGAATGCTTATATCTATGCCATAATTGCATCGGTCATCTTTTTCCTGATTTATTACAAGACAAGGTTTGCAACTCATTTGAAAGCTTTGGGATGCGATGAGATCGTGGCCAAAAATATGGGCGTAAAGACGGAAACGGTGAAGATGCAGTCATTCATTGTTGCGGGCTTGTTTTTCGGTATTGCCGCCATCCTTCAGATCAGTTATTCGGCCGCAATGTCGGTCCAGCTCGATACGCTAACGATCTCTATGGCATTTAAGCCGATCATGGGCGTACTGATCGGCCTGCAACTGCTGACTGTCCTTGATAATATGGTTATTGGTATCTTTGTCGGAGAATTCGCGATCAGCATGATTTTTACAGGACTCATAGCCATGGGACTCCCGGCAACTACACAGAACATTTTTCTGGGGCTGTTCCTTGTGATTGTCGTCGCTGTTTCCGAAAATTCCAAGAGAATCCGGGATATGGCCAGAAGAAAAAAGGTACGCAAAGATTACGAAAAAACAATCAAACAAGCACAGTCCGATTGAACGGAAATCGGACTGGTCGAGGCATTTTTCCTCTTGAAAATGTGTCACAAAAAAACCGCGGTATTCTGAAACCGCGGTTTTTTTGTATCAAGCTTTTTTGCCTTGCCTGTAATCCCTTGGCTTAAGGCCGGTATATTGCTGGAAAATCTGGCTGAAATACTGGCCGGAACCATACCCCACACGCTCCGCAATCTCATAGACTTTGAGCGTGGTAGTGGTTAAGAGCCTTTTTGCATGGCTGATACGTACCTTGGTGATATATTCGTTCAGTGTCTCTCCAGTCTCTTTTTTGAAAAGCACGCTGATACGTCCCGAGCTCAAACAAATGAATCGTGCTATTTCGGCGATCGAAAGCTCTAACCGACTGAAATTCCGGTCAATATAAGCGATGGCGTTTTGCGTACTTTGGGAGTAACTGCCCTCCGCCCTTTGCCGCCGGTTACGGAAAATGTTTTCAAAGGACCGGAAAAACCATTGCTTCATATCTTTGGCGGTAGACAGCACGGCCTGTGGAAACGTATACTCCGCCCGCAAGGGGTATAAATCTTGTTGCTGGCAGTATTCTTCCAGAAAAATGCAGGCCTGCCCACATAAATCCCTTACTGAGCTAAAGTCAAGTGTTTGCTCTGCATGGTGGAAAAAATCGTCCGCTATCCTATGCAGCCCGGCTTCGTCAAGTGTATCAAAATTCTTGCGCAGCTCCCACATGATTTTTTTTGTTGTACCCTGCACAGCTTGCCCACCGGTCTCCGACAGATTGTAAAGAGTGCGTGGGGCAAGGAAAGCGGCATCGTGCCGGCAGGAAAATTCCGGATAAAACTCCGTCAGGTATCCGAGAATATTCCTGCGCGGAAGACTGTAGCCAAAGCAGCATTGCATTCCCGTTTCCTCTTCCAGAAAGCGGCTGATTTGCAATGCGGCATTCCGAAACAGATCCATAGGCTTTGCGGCGGGATCGAACGGCGCAAGAGCGACCAGGATATGAAAATTGCCGACAGCATGGAAAAGGCAACGGCCTTCAAAAGGATGCAGACATTCCAGCTTTTTGGAAAGCACCACAAGCGCTGCGCGATTTTCGTTCGCGGGGTTCGTGGTGATACGCAGGGGCCTGCACACATCCATCAGCAGGAAGTAGTATTGTTTTTCCAGCTCAGCACGTATTTGCGGGCTGGCGTTTTCAAGGGCGATATCCGGGCCATCCTCAATTAGCTCTTCCATGACGTGATGCAGCGACTGGCTATGCGTTTTCTGTTGCTTTTCGATATCCTCCCTGATTGACAGCAGCTTTTTCAGAAAGGATTCGGCAGAGATGTCATTTTTCAGATAATAGTCACTTATGCCCTGTTCTATCGCTTTTTTAGCATATTCAAATTCCTTGTAAGAAGTCAGGAGGAGGATTTTGGTATCCGCGCTTATTTTTCTGATTTTTTCAACCAGTTCCATACCGTCCATAATGGGCATCTTGATGTCGGTAATAACAATATCCGGCATATAATGGCGGTAAAGCTCAAACGCTTTTTTCCCGTTTGGCGCTGTGGCAACGATCCGCAGGCCGTTGGCCTCCCAATTGATCATACTCCTGATGTCGTCAAGAATAATACGGTCGTCGTCGACCAGCATAACATTTAGTTCTTTCATCATAAATAACCTGTTGAATGGGAATGATTTGTCAGCATTCATTTGTTAACATTTATTAGATCAATTATAGCAGGAAACATCAAAATTGTCCAATATGACGTAAAAAAAGGATTTTAAACAAAACAGTTGTTTTACCATATTTTTTTTACCGGCAAGTCATTTACAATTAAAAACAGAACGACTTGTAACTATGGTCCTGACCTGTTTAAAACACACTGCTCAGCATAAAGAGAAAGGAAGCGTTTGTTTTGGATATGATGTGCTTTGATTTGAAATGCGAAGGAATGGAAAGACCGGCCTGCATAGACGTGGAAAAGCCGCTCTTCAGCTGGAAGCTTTGGTCCGGGAGGGAAAATGTGGTGCAGACGGCTTACCGAATCCGTGTGGCGCAAAACGCGAATGGGCTTGAGGGCAAGGAAATGTGGGATTCGGGGAAGACGGAATCCGACACTTCGACAGGCGTTTGTTATGGAGGACCTCCCCTCGGCTCCTGTACGGAATATGTATGGACGGTGACGGTATGGGATAACTACGGAAATATGGATGTTGTCCGTTCCTTTTTTGGAAC
Organism: Christensenella sp. KGMB01412; assembly: GCF_055522415.1. Taxonomy (NCBI): domain Bacteria; kingdom Bacillati; phylum Bacillota; class Clostridia; order Christensenellales; family Christensenellaceae; genus Christensenella; species Christensenella sp. KGMB01412. The sequence continues at coordinate 322,109 of NZ_JBVFVW010000002.1, forward strand.
CGGACTTCGGGAGGATGACTGGCGGGCAAATTGGGTAGAGCCGCAGCAGGTCCCTGCTTTCCATGAGCCTTCGCGGGGAACCTTGAAGCTGGTAAAGCATGATATCGATCCGGAAAAAATAAAAATGAATCCCACCCAAATGATAAGAAAAAATTTTTCCCTCAAAAACAAGATACATAAAGGGCGTCTTTATGTGACGGCACACGGCATTTACACAGCCAGGATTAACGGAAGGCGGGTTGGGAACGTGGAGCTTGCGCCGGGAAACACCTCGTATCGCCATTATCTGGAATATCAGGCCTACGACGTAACCAACCTGATAAAATCCGGCGAGAATGCGATTGGTATCACGATTGCGGACGGCTGGTGGAGCGGAAAAGTAGGACTGACTGGATTAAGCTGCCAATATGGAGACCGGGTGGCAGCCCTGTTTCAGATAGACGTGGAGTATGAAGACGGCAGCAGGGAAGTTATTTGCTCGGATTCGGACTGTAAGAGCCATGAGGGACCGGAGCGCTATGCGGACCTTTTTGTAGGCGAAAAGTATGACGCGCGTCTTGAACAGGATGGTTTCAGCACCTGTGGATTTGATGCAAGGGACTGGACTGCCGTTACGGTAAAAGAGTACGGCTTTTCCAATCTTAGGGCGCAGTATGGGGGCCCTGTAAAGGTTTGTAAGGTGTTGAGGCCCGTAAAAGTGTGGAAGGCGCCCAATGGCGATGTGCTGCTGGACACCGGACAAGTGCTCGCTGGCAAGCTGCGTATGCGTGTACGTGGGGAGGCGGGCTGCGAGGTCAGGCTGGAACATACGGAGACATTGGATAAGCAGGGAAATTACCTGCGGAATATTTTAGGCGTATATACAAACCAGCAGGATACCTACATTTTGAAAGGCGGGGAAGAAGAGGAATTTGAGCCGATGTTTACCTATCACGGATTTCGTTATGTACGTATTACAGGGTATCCCAGGATGCCCACCGTCGACGATTTTGACGTGCTGGTGATTTGTTCCGAAATGGAAGATACCGGACGTTTTGTTTGCAGCGACGACCGGCTGAACCGGTTGCAGCACAATATTTATTGGAGCCAGATCAGCAATATGGTCTCTATCCCGACGGATTGCCCGCAGCGGGAAAAGGGCGGCTGGCTGGGCGACGCGCAAATCTATGCGCCGACTGCGTCCTATAATACCGATACCCTTGATTTTTTCAAACGCTGGCTCAGGAATATGCGCGAAGACCAGTTGGAGGACGGGCAGGTTCCGGTTGTGGTGCCTTATATCAGCGCATATTACCCGGGAAATCTATCATCGGCAAAGAATGGTCCCAAACGCCGGAATTGTTCCGCAGCATGGGGAGACGCGTGTGTAATCCTCCCATGGGAGCTTTATCAGGCATATGGCGATATTTCCGTACTCAGGGAAAATTATGCGATGATCCAGAAGTGGCTTGGGTATGTCGAAAAAACAGCGCGCACAGAGTTTCCGGATGTTCGGGAAACGCTTGCGCCGGCGCGCAAAGAACGGATGAAGTACCTTTGGAATACGAATTTTCACTATGGGGACTGGCTGACGCCCAGTGTCAGCTTTAATTTTGATACGGGCGATGTGGATATGGTAAAAAGCGCTTACGCAACTATGGATATCGTTCCCAGTTGTTTCTTCGCGTTTTCCACATCGTTAGCGGCAAAGATTGCTTCCATATTAGGGAAAGAAGCGGATACGGAATACTATGAACGGTTGCACGGGAATATTAAAAAGGCGTTTCTGGAGGAATTCTATACGGAGGAGGGATTCTTAAAAACAGAGCTGCAGGGGGTATATGTCCTTGCGCTCCGTTTTGGTCTCGTGCCTGAGGGAGGGAAGCAAAAATTGATCGACAAACTGGTTTCGTTGATTGAAGGAAACGGCTGGAAACTCGATACGGGAATCGTTTCGGTGCCCTATCTGCTTGACGTATTGACGGAAGCGGGACGGGCAGATGCTGCATACCGGCTCCTCTTTCAGGACCAGTGCCCTTCTTGGCTGTATATGGTCAAAATGGGAGCTACCTCCATATGGGAGGCGTGGCAGGCAATCATGCCAGACGGTACGCCTACTACGGTATCCTATAACCATTATGCGTTTGGCTGTGTGGGAGACTGGATGTACCGAACGATAGCAGGAATTACCGCCTTGGAACCGGGCTACAAAAAAATTTGTTTTGAGCCAAGGCCGGGAGGCGGAATTAACTGGGCGAAAGGATGCTATGACAGCGTTTACGGGAGGATTTCCTGTAAGTGGCGAAAAGCGCATGGCCTGTTCCGCATAGAGGTTACTGTGCCGCCGAACGCGACTGCAAGCGTAGTACTGCCGAATGGGAAATGTATTGAAATTGGTTCTGGGAAATACTATTTTACCTGTCCCGTACAATAAAGCAATAGGAGCTTTAAGAAAAAATAGCCTGAATACCCTTCACAGAATGTCAGTAGGAGATTTAAACGATATTGTCTAAAATAAGGATGGCTTAACTGCGCGGATTTTGGACAAAATGACATTGTATGAAACGGGCTGAAACAGGCGCGGATAAATTCAAATCCTGTCCCCGCAACCATTACTGCAAAAGGTTTTCGGAAAAATCCGAGAGCCTTTTTATTTTTGTGATAGTTTCTGTGCAAAGAAACATGAAGTTATGAATAATTGATTAAATAAACAAATACTCATAAGATACTTTAAGTATTTCTTTTATCGCTTTGATTTCATAAGTATAAATATGCCGTTGTTCCTGCTTCGATTTTTGCAACTACGCTTCTGGTCAGGTCACAGCCTTTTGTCTGCAACCGAGCCGACAAATCTTCCTGTGTCGTGTTTGCCCGTATACGAAATTTCGCTATCTGTTTACCAATTATGTTATCGTAATTATAATCTGCCCTACATAAGGGGGGAAAGCATTGATGGTAAATAATATTAATAAGGAAACGACTATATAGTTTGTTTGCGGTTATGAGATTTTGATATCCCCAATCTGTGAAAGAAGCCTCTATTGAGCAAAGAAGTCTGAATTAGGGCTGTAAAACATACTGGCTTTTCAAACAAAAAATGAATCACTGTAATAGCAAATTCATCATGAATTACGACCTTCGAAATATGACCGCGCAAATCCACTTTCCAGAACCGGAAAATAACAGGATATGCTTCAAAATGCTGAAATAGCCGCACTGATCTGATTTTAGAGAAGGTTCTTTCAGGGCCGTTTCCTACTGAAAAAAATCAGGGTGTTCTTTATGACAAAACAATGCGAAAATAAAAAGCGCAAAATCAGCAAATGTGTATCTATTAAAATAGCAAAAGTGTCTATATGGATTACAGGAAATTGAGATATCATCAGATTAATGAAACCGGGTATTGATTTTACAAAAGGAAAAAGTACCCGTCACGCTTTTCAAAATAAAACAACAGAAACAATACAATAGGACAAGATCGTTTCAGCGAAAGCAGCAGGAGACACCGTGGTTTGAGAAAAAAGCGGTGTATTGAATATTACCAATGAGAAAAACAGAATAGTTTTCCAACATGAATAGCATAAATAAAGGTGCTGTGGGAGGAGGATGAGCGAATGGGCAATGAAGTTTTGAGGGTGAAAGACATTGAAAAATCATTCCCGGGCGTCAGAGCATTACATGACGTTAACTTTTCAATTAAGGCGGGAGAGGTACACGCGCTGATCGGAGAGAACGGAGCGGGCAAATCAACGCTGATGAAGATTTTGAGCGGTGTCTACACAAAGGATGGAGGACAGGTTTTCATTGACGGCAAGGAAGTGGAAATCCATTCTCCGGAGCACGCGACACAGCTTGGAATCAGCATTATTTATCAGGAATTGAACCTGATGCCGAACCTGAGTATTGGCGAGAATATTTTTATGGGCAGGGAAAAAAGAAAGGGTTTGCTTTTTGATTCCAAAACGACACAGAAAGAAGCGTCGATGTATTCCAAAGAGGTTGGCCTCCATATTGACGTGAATACGCTTGTGAAAGATCTTTCGATTGCGCAGAGGCAGATGGTGGAGGTCGCGAAAGCACTTTCAGTGAATTCAAAGGTCATCATTATGGACGAGCCAACTTCATCCCTCACGGAGCGGGAAAACGAGATTTTGATGGGCATTATCCGCAAACTGCGCGATCAGGGAAAGGGCATCGTATTTATTTCGCATAAGCTGAGCGAAATATTTGAGATTGCGGATCGCATTACGGTGCTGCGCGACGGAGAGTGCATTGATACGGTGCCTGCAGGTGAATGCAGCGAAGAAAAACTGATACAGATGATGGTTGGCAGGGAAATCAACGATCTGTTCCCCAAGGTGTCGGCGCGGCGTGGGGAAAAGATTATGGAGGTAAGCCACCTTACCTCGGGAAAAGCGGTACAGGATGTAAGCTTTTCGCTTTACAGGGGCGAGGTGCTCGGTTTTGCCGGGCTTGTAGGTGCCGGACGCAGTGAAACGATGGCGGCAATCTTTGGCACAGAGCGAATGGATTCCGGCGAGATTACAATAGATGGAAAGAAGATAGGAAACCATCAGGCGAGCGATTCTATTGCGCTCGGTATGGGGTTTGTCCCGGAAGACAGAAAGTTGCAGGGCCTCATCCTTGGGATGGCGGTGCGCGAAAATGTTACGATGGCAAGCCTTGAAAGCGTGAGCAAGGGGAACCTGATCAAATCGAGGGAAGAAAGCAAAGTTACGAATTATTATGTGGAAAAGCTTTCGATCAAGACTCCGGGAATCGAACAAAAAACAGAGAACCTTTCGGGCGGCAACCAACAAAAGGTGGTTATTGCCAAATGGCTTGCAACACATCCAAAGATCCTGATTCTGGACGAGCCGACAAGAGGCATAGATGTTGGAGCTAAAAAGGAAATCTATATGCTGATGAATACGCTGGTACAGGAGGGCGTCAGCATCATCATGGTATCGTCCGAGCTTCCGGAGGTAATCGGCATGAGCGACAGGATCGTCGTGATGAATGAAGGCAAAATAAAAGGGATCGTGTCCAGGGAGGAAGCGACGCAGGAAGGCATTATGTCTATTATCCTGCAGGGGCAGGATGACCAACCTGAGCCACAGCAGGCATAAAAGTATTCGAAAAGGATGGAGAGATATTTATGAAAAATTCAGAAAGTATGACGTTGAAATCACCTAATATTTTTGTGAAATTCAAGAATTCGGCATCATTTGGTATTGTGATCATTCTCGTAGCGCTTTGCGCCGTGCTCACGATCACAACCGGAAGTGCGTTTTTGTCCTCGGATAATCTGCTTTCGGTATTCAGGCAGTTTTCGTTTACGGCAATCATGGCAATCGGCGAATGCCTTGTCATCATTACCGCGGGTATCGACCTTTCGGTTGGTTCGATCTTTGCGTTTTCCGGCGTCGTTGGCGGCATGGCGATGGCAAACTGGGGAATGGGGACGCTTGGCGGCCTTGTAATGGGCTGCGCGGCAGGTCTTGCATTCGGCCTTGCGAACGGCCTTTTTGTAACAAAGCTCAAGTTGCCTCCGTTCATTGCGACGCTGGGCACCATGAGCATTGCGCGCGGGCTTTCTTACGGCATCACAGGCGGATACCCCATCAATAAATTACCGGACGGTTTTAAGTTTATTGGACAGGGCTACATTGCAGGAATCCCCACGCCGATCATTTTGCTGATTGTTGTGGCTATCATATTTGGCATTTTACTTCATAAATCAGTGGTGGGCCGACGGATTTACGCGATTGGCGGAAATGAAGAAGCCGCGCGTGTATCGGGCGTTCATGTGGACAGGGTTAAAATTCTTGTGTTTGCAATGAGCGGACTTCTTGCAGGCCTTGCGGGCCTTGCGACGGCGGCGCGCCTTGGCGTAGCACAATCCACAGCGGGGCAGGGTTATGAACTGGATGCAATCGCGGCGGTTATCATTGGCGGCGCAAGCGTAAACGGTGGCACGGGCAACATAGCGGGGCCGATACTCGGCGCGGCGATTATGGGCGTACTGCGAAACGGGCTGGTGCTGCTGAGCGTATCGGCTTACTGGCAGCAGGCGGTGCTTGGTATCGTTATCATACTGGCAGTTACATTTGATAAGCTGCGTTCTTCAAAACGGTAATACGGATTTATAATTTCTCTTGAAACAGAGGAAAAACTATACTAGGAGGAAAAAATTATGAAAAGAAATCTGAAACGGATATTGGGATGCGCTTTGGTCATGGTGCTTGTTTTTGCACTTGCGGCCTGCTCGATGGACGCGCCGGGTACGGAATCATCCGCACCGGCTGAGTCGTCGGTCCCGGCGGAATCCTCGGCGGCTCCGGCTGCAAGCTCGGATACTGGCGGAGCGGGCGCTGAAAAAGCGGATGGAGACATTACGATCGCAGTGGTTCCAAAGTCCCTGGATAATTCGATCTTTATTGACGCAAAGGTTGGCGCAGAGAATAAAGCGAAAGAACTTGGGATCAACATGGAATGGGTTGGGCCGGCAAAGTCGGACGCTGCAGAGCAGGTTAACGTAATTGAAGGCCTGATCCAGAAGAAGGTTGACGGCATCCTTATCAGCTGCAACGACGCGGACGCTTTGAAGGACGTGATTGATAAAGCGGTTGCGGCGGGCATCCCGGTTGGAACGTTCGACTCAGATTCGCCGGATTCGCAAAGAGCGTTTTATGCAGGAACCAACAACTATGAAATCGGCAAGCTGGGCGGCGAAAAAATGCTCGAAGCACTGCCGGACGGCGGTAAGGTAGCAATCCTGACAGGCGTGCTCGGAGCTCCAAACCTTGAGGAAAGGATCACAGGCTTCAAAGACGCTGTAGAAGGAAGTAACATTGAAGTACTCCCCGTGCAGACCGGCGAGGACGACGTACAGAAATCTGTTGAAGTTGTCGCCCAGTTTACAACGGCAAACCCGGACCTCGCAGGCTGGTTCTTTGACGGCGGCTGGCCGCTCTTTGCAGATCCGGATTCTTCTCCTGAGCTCAAGGAATTCTCGGCAAACGGAGGCAAGGTTATCTCTGTTGACAGCGCTTATCCCATGCTGCAATTCGTACAGCTCGATATGGTAGACCAGCTGATCGGACAGAATTATCCAAAGATGGGAGAAATCGGCATCGAGACACTCTACAAAATCATCAAGGGCGATACGAGCGTTGATCTGGGAGACGATACGCATTACATTGACACCGGATTTGAAGAAATCGATAAATCAAACGTGGAAGAAGCGCTGAAGACAAAAACAGCATATTAAGAATAAGAAGGATAAAACAGCGCCTTCGGCAGCACAGGCATTGAGACAAAAGGCCTTCTCCCTCCATGGAGGGGGAAGGCTGTTTTGTAAAAGAGGCAGGGGCTTGAGGGATAAGAAAAAAGACTGCCGGAATTGCGGCAGTCTGGTCAGAATGGCCCTTGTATAGTATGATGGAAAGGACAATTCCCTTAATCGATATGAATGATCACATTTTCCTCTGAGGAGCGATAAGCGGCCTCCATGATGCGCTGCACGCGTACAGCGTCGCTTGCCGGAGCCTCAAGGGGAAGGCCCTTTAAAATCGAGTTTGAAAAGCTCTCTATTTCGCGCGTGTACATGTTGCCAAAATCGCCGGCGATATCGACGCCGGTAAACGCGTTGTGATCCTGTTTGGGATCATAACCGCCAACGTTTTCCAGATACAGTGCGTTCAGGCTGCCGCCGTCGTTTTGGCCGATTACGTTTTCGCCCATCAGGCGGCCCTTGGTACCAAAAAGCTCAACCCGCCATTTTGCAGCCTGGTCAGGAATATTGAAGTTTGTCTGGATTACGCACTGCGCGCCGTTTTCAAGCTCGAGCAAAACAGTAGAGGAATCCTCAACGTCGTAGTGGAACACTACCGTGTCGTTCATGGCTGCAACGCGCCGGACGCGGCTGCCGGTGATATATTGCATGAGGTCTATCGTGTGCACGCCCATATCCATCATACACCCGCCGCCGGACATGGCTTTTACCTGCCTCCAGTTGCCTTCCATATCCGGGTTCCAAAGCGTGAACTGGGAATAGCCTGATACGACCTGGCCGATGCGTCCGTCCTGGACGGCGCGTTTCATTTCCATGATATGCGAACCAAAACGCATCATCAGCCCCGCGGCGATCCGGACTCCCTTTTTCTCGCAATGGTCGAGTACCTGCTGCCCTTCCTCGCTGGACATCGCAAGAGGCTTTTCAATCAGGATGTGCTTTCCCGCATCCGCTGCGGCGATTGCCTGTCTTCCATGGAAGGTGACGGGGGATGCGATATAAACGGCGTCCACCTCAGGATCGGCAAGAAGCTCATGCTCGTTTGTATAGCTGCGTTTGGCATGGTATTTATCGCGCAGCCTTTCGGCGTCTGCGGCGGAAACCTCCATAACGGCTGTAAGCTCGGCATTTTTCGCGTCCATCATGCCCGGCAGGGTACGACGGTCGGCAATTCCGCCGGCGCCAATGACTCCAAAACGTAATTTTTCCATTGTATGTAACCCTCACTCTCTTTGGTTCGTCTGCGGACGCGTGCAGCGTTCCGTCCAGATGATAATTTTATTATAACATTGTAAAAAACGAAAACAACGGTTTCGGGGAAAGAACGCAAACATATAAGACAAATCATAACAAACATAGGCGGGAGGATAAGCAAATGACAAAACTAAAGTACGGGATGGTCGGCGGCGGGCCGGGCGCGTTTATCGGCGCGGTGCACAGGGCGGCGATTCGCCTGAACGATGAAGCGCAGCTTGTGGCGGGATGTTTTTCGAATATTGAAGCAGAAATCGTGCAGGCAGGCGAGGAACTTGGAATAGACACACAGCGCAATTACCGGACCTTTGAAGAAATGGCCGAAAGGGAAGGCGCACGGGAGGATAAAATAGACTGGGTGGATATCGTTACGCCCAACCGGTTTCATTATCCTGCGGCAAAGCTGTTTTTACAGCAGGGCATCAGCGTGGCATGCGAAAAACCGCTGTGCTTCACGGTGAAGCAGGGTGAGGAACTCAAACGGCTCGCGCAGGAAAAAGGCTGCCTGTTTTGTGTGCCGTATACGTATACGGGGCATGTCATGACGCGCGAGGCGCGCCAGCTTTTCCGCAATGGCGTAATCGGAAAAGTACGTATGGTGATTGCCGAATATCCGCAGGATTGGCTGATTGACTCGCTGGAAAATGTGACGGAGGAGAATAAACCATGGCGGACGGATCCGGCGCTGTCGGGCAGGGGAGCGTGCGTGGCAGACCTTGGAACACATATTGAAAACTGGGTTAGTTATGTGACAGGGCTGAGCATCAGTTCGCTGTGCTGCAATCTTGACGTGTTTGGAACTGGCGGCATGCTGGACAATAACGTCGAGGTGCTTGTGAAATATGATGGCGGCGCGTCGGGAATGTACTGGACTTCACAGGTGGCGATCGGGTTTGATAACGCGCTTAAAATCAGGGTTTTTGGGGAAAAGGGCACGCTTGAATTTGTGCAGGAGGAAAACAACTACCTGAAGGTTTCGCTGCGCGGACAGCCGCCGATGGCCTACAGCCGCGGGGCGGCATATTTAACGCCAGAGGCGCAGGAGTATGTACGCGTGCCATGCGGGCATCCGGAAGGGCTGACGGAGGCGTTTGCTAATATCTACCGGGATTTTTGCGCTGCCCTGCGCGACCGGCGTGCCGGCAAAAAAGTCGTGGAGGAAAGCTACGGATATCCGACGATCGATATGGGGATTGAAGGAGTGCGGTTTTTAAGCAAATGCGTGGACAGCTCTGAAGCGGGCGCGGTCTGGGTAGATATGAACGGGGAATAAAATCCCGTTACCATTTGCTGATATGCTGTAGAAAAAACGTGTGAGGTGTATGTCCTATGGAATATGAATTCGTAACGCACATCAAGGGAACCAGCCTGAAGACCTTTGTCGTGGTGATCAATCAGCGGGAGTACCATTTCCACAGCGATATGGAAATCATGATGGTGCTTGACGGCAGCATGAGCCTTGACGATGGAAAGGAGCGCCACCTGCTGCGTAAAAATGATATCTTTTTATGCAACAGAAATGAAATACACAGTTTGCGGCATACGGACCAGAACAATATGTCTATTGTAATCCAGTTCGACCTTGACCTGTGCAAGGCCTATTATCCCAAAATAACCCATGTGCGGTTTCGGCACAAGCATATCATCAAGGAGAAATCCTACGAGTACTGGAACAGGCTGCGCCAGTGCATGATAGACATTGTCACCTGTTATACGCAGAAAAAGGACGGCCATCCAATCGAAATGATGGCAATACTCAACCATATGATTTATACGATGATCCAGTATGACAACTATATCCTGCTGGACGAAAAAACCGTGAACGCAGAAAGCCGGAACATGGACAGGATGCGGCATATCATAGAATACATCAAGGATAATTTTATGTATCCGATCACACTCAAGGAGATTGCGCATAAAGAAAAACTGGATATGTATTATCTTTCGCACTTTATCAAAAACTACCTTGGTATCTCCTTCCAGAAATATTTACGGCGCATCCGCGTGGAAAAAGCGGAAAACCTGCTTTTGAATACGGACCTGAACCTGATCGATATCTGTATGGAATGTGGATTTTCGGATTACAAGTACCTGAACAAGGCGTTTCAGGATGAATTCCACTGCTCGCCGACGGAGTACAGGAAAACCAATAAAAGACGGCAGGAGGACGTTTCGGAGTGCAGCGAGCAGCACATTATGATGGAGGCGGGCCGCGCACTTAAGGCCATTAAGAAAAATGAAAGCGAATGACAAAAAAAGGGAACAATCAAAACCACTGGATATGCGATAAAATATAGGATTTTTTCATGGAATAAACAATGGTGTCTTAAAAAAAAAGCAAAGCTGTCAGCATGAATTTTGCAGGAGTGCATATAATGATAATAAAGTTAACTTTATTCTTTTTTCATTGATAAAACAAAATACAGGCAGGAGGAAAATTGCACTATGGCAAAATTCAGATTTACCGTTGGCCCGTGGAATGTCCACGAAGGCAACGAAACATTCGGTCCGGGGATTCGTCCTTCGATTCCGCTGGAGGAAAAGCTTAAAACATTTGCAGAAATCGGCATGGATGGCGTACAGTTTCATGACGACGATGCGGTTCCGGATATCAATAATATGTCGGAGAAAGCGATCGTCGATTATGCGAAGGATTTGAAGGCCACGCTTGATAAAGACGGCTTGTTTGCGGAATTCGTCGCACCCCGCCTGTGGTTTGACGCGCATACCAACGACGGAGGCTTTACGGCAAGCAAAAAAGAGGATTATGATTTTGCGATCTGGAGGTCGCTGCGGTCGGTTGATATCGCACGGGCGCTTGGTACGGATAAGATACAGCTTTGGCTTGCAAGGGAAGGCACGCTTTGTGCCGAAGGGAAAAACCCTGTAGAAAAAATCATCCAGATGAGGGACGCGTTCAATACCATTCTGGAATACGATCCGGGTATCAAAATACTGATCGAGCCCAAGCCGAACGAGCCTATCGACAGGAGCTATTGCGGCACGGTAGGCCACGCGCTTACAGTCGGCGCAAATACGGTTGATCCGTCCCGTGTGGGCGTATGTATCGAAAGCGCGCATTCCATATTGGCAGGGCTTGATCCTGCGGACGATATGGCGCTTGCCATCACGTTTGGAAAATTATGGGGCGTACACCTCAACGATCAAAACGGCATACGCTACGATCAGGATAAGACCTTTGGAGTGGAAAACATCCGCGCTGCGTTTAACCAGGTGAAGGTGCTATACGAAAATAATTTTGGCGACAACGGCGAATGTGTGGGCCTTGATGTAAAATCCATGCGTACCCAGCCAGCAAGCGACTGCTACCGCCACATTATCAACAGCAAGAAAATATTTGAGCTGCTGCTTGAAAAGGTCAGGAAATTTGATTATAAATTCCAGGAGGAATGCGTCAGGGAACAAAACTTTGAAAAGCTTGAAATGTATGTGATGGAACTGCTTTTGAACGGCTGACGTTTCGCTTGGAAAATTTCAAAACACAATCTGTCATCGGGAGGGGAAGGCAACGCCGCTTTTCCCTCTTTTTTTAGAAGGGGGACAAATGAATGAATATTTTACCAATTACCTCGCCGCAGTTTGCCAAATACGGCAGGGTTCTGAAATTTAAAGGCGGCAAAGAGCTGCTGAAAGCAATGGAAAAAACGCCGATGCCTGACGATGTAATCTACGAGCCGGGCGACAAAGAACTGGAAAAGCTTGCCGCAGCAAAGGAGCTTAGGGATTCCATCTATGGGGAGCTGCCCATACAGGTAGGCTATTGTAATGGAAAAAACAATATGCTTAACGCCCTTGAATATCACCGGTCGAGCGAGATAGACATTGCGTGCACAGACCTCGTGCTGCTGCTTGGGATGGAGCAGGACATTGACCGCAGTACAAATACCTACGACACCTCAAAAATCGAGGCGTTCCTGGTGCCCGCGGCAACGGCGGTGGAGCTTTATGCAACGGCCCTGCATTATGCGCCGTGCGGCGTAAATGGGCAAGGCTTCCGCTGCGTGGTGGTATTGCCGCAGGATACCAATCTTCCGCTTTCACAGGCGCCGCAAAAAGAGGGGGAAGACGCGCTTCTGTTCGCAAAAAACAAGTGGCTGATCGCCCACCCGCAGAGCGGGCTTGATCAGGACGGCGCTTTTATAGGACTGGTTGGCGAGAATATCGCCCTGTAAACAAATAGGAGGTCAAATCGATGAGCACAATTTCAAATATTCCACAGGTAAAGCTTGGCATCATTGCGGTGAGCCGCGACTGCTTTGTCATCTCGCTTTCAGAACGCCGCCGGGCAGCGATCACAAACGCGTGCGCCGGACGTGGAATCGATATTTTTGAAGCAAAGACGACGGTAGAAAATGAAACCGATATGTTAAAGGCCGTGGATGAAGTAAACGCGGCGGGCTGTAACGCGCTGGTGGTGTTTCTGGGTAATTTTGGGCCGGAGACGCCGGAAACGCTGATAGCGCAGAAATTCGACGGGCCGGTGATGTATGCGGCAGCAGCGGAGGAAGCAGCGGACGACCTGATGAACGGGCGCGGGGACGCTTACTGCGGAATGCTGAACTGCTCCTATAACCTTGGGCTGCGAAACATACCGGCGGTAATTCCTTCCTATCCGGTGGGGAGTGCTGAGGATATCGCGCAAATGATTGCGGAGTTTATTCCGGTGGCGCGTACGCTCATAGGCATATCACACCTGAAAATCATCACGTTTGGGCCGCGCCCGCAAGACTTTTTTGCGTGCAACGCGCCAATCAAACCGCTTTATGATCTGGGCGTTGAAATCCAGGAAAATTCTGAGCTTGACCTGCTGATTGCCTACCGCGCCCATAAGGACGATACGCGTATTGCAGGCGTAGTGAAGGACATGGAACGGGAGCTTGGGGAAGGAAACACCTATCCGGACCTGCTGCCGCGTATGGCGCAGTTTGAGCTGACGCTCAAAGACTGGGCGGAGCAAAACAGGGGAGCCCGCGATTATGTGGCGTTTGCCAATAAATGCTGGCCTGCTTTTTCGGAAGAATTTGGATTCGAGCCCTGCTATGTTAACAGCAGGATGACCTCGCAAGGATATATAGTCGCGTGCGAGGTAGATATCTATGGAGCGCTTTCCGAATATATCGGCGCATGCGTTACGCAGGATGCCGTCACGATCCTCGATATCAATAATACCGTGCCCGAGGACCTGTATCAAAAAGAGATCAAAGGTAAGTACGATTATACGCTAAAGGATATCTTTATGGGTTTCCATTGCGGGAATACTCCGCTGTGCAAGCTTTCCAAAGGAGCGGTCAAATACCAGCTGATTTTGAATCGTTTGCTGGAAAACGGGGACGAGCCGGGCTTTACGCGCGGCACGCTTGAAGGGGATATCGCTCCGGGTGAGATTACCTTCTTCCGGTTGCAGAGTACGGCTGGCGGAGAGGTGAAATCCTACATCGCGCAGGGAGAGGTCCTGCCGGTTGGGACAGGGAGCTTTGGCGGCATCGGCATATTTGCCATACCGGAAATGGGACGTTTTTACCGCAACGTATTGGTTGAAAAGAGATATCCGCATCATGGCGCGGTAGCATTCGCGCATTGCGGGAAAACGTTGTTTACTATCTTCTCTTACCTAGGCGTGAAGGATATTGCCTTCAACCGCCCCAAAGGAATGCTTTATCCAACGGAAAATCCGTTTGATTAAGATAACTTCGTTTCGAACCTCCTTCAGGACAAAAAGAAAAACCGCAGGAATGCGGTTTTTCTTTTCTGTAAAAATGATGCGTGAATGGTAATAAATCAATGGAGATTGCACGCGCGCGGTCTGTAAGGGTTCGGAACCTGTCTGCCTTTTCATGGCGGCTGATCCTTTTTGTGTATTTTCTTACATTATTACGTTTTCCCCGGGGGTTTTAGGAACAAAACGTTTTGCCGCAGGTTCCCATGCTTTCCCTGTGCTTTGTGCGCTTTCTCTGCTGCGGCTGGGCTTTGCTTCTTTGGAAGGGGCATGCTATGGTATAGGTGTCTTGCGCAGGACGACAGAACACTGGTGTTGATTATCATTGCAGGGAGGTGCATCGTTATGCAGCGCTATGCGGACCGAACCTTTTATCGCGGAGAACTCACAGCCTATGGCGTGTGTCCAAAATGCAGGGTTATATGTAAATTCCGGTCAATGGACCAGGCTTCGGAAAACGAGTACAAATGCGGACATTGTGATACGCCTGTAAAAGTAGTCAAGCTTTCGAAAGCATAAAACAATCCCGGCGTATGAAGCCGTGGAGTTAGATTGCAAATATCAAAAGCCGCCCAATGTGAGGCGGCTTTTGTGTTATTCTTTTTCTTCAGATTCGTATTTTTGGGATTCCCGGGATTCCCTTTCATGCTCCCTGTGTTTGTCCACTTCCTCTTTGAGCCGCGCCTGCTTCTGGCTGTTTTCCGCCTCGTAAGCGTCGCGCTCCTTGCGGATTTCGTTATCGTGAACCGCGGAGCGGTGTCCGTGCATTGTCATTTTGTTTCCCTCCCTGCTTGATCGGTTTTATACATAATACACTCTTTGTTTTGTATATAAACCGGGAATTGTACGAAAGATGTAACAAGAAAGCAAACAATGGGAGAGTCAACTGTTATTTGTGCTAAAATAGTGAAAAAAGGGTATGCTGGATGCTTTTCAGAATGAGGAGGCAATTAGGATGAAGAAACGCATTAACGCCAAAACGCTGACGATCGATCTCATACTGTTCCTGGTGGGAAGTTTTGTATTTGCGATCGCGATTAATTCCTTTATATCGCCGAACAACATTGCGCCGGGAGGGCTGACCGGTATCGCGACTATGCTCAATTACGTGTTTGGGCTGCCCATTGGTACCATGGTGATCGTGATGAATATTCCTTTGTTTCTATTGGGATTTTTTGCATTCGGTTTTCAATTTGTGATCAAGACCGTCGCCGCGACGATCATTTCATCGGTGATGATTGATGTGACGGAGGGGCTGCTTCCGGTCTATCAGGGCGATCCGCTGATTACGATCGTATTTGGCGGAGCGCTTTATGGAGCGGGGATTGCGCTCATACTGATGCGCGGGGGCACGACGGGAGGCACAGACCTTGTCGCAAACCTCGTGAGCAAGCGGTGGCCGCATATTCCGATGGCGAAAATGATATTGATTACGAATGTGATCGTGGTTGCGTGCTCCGGCTTCGTATATGGGAACCTGGAAAGTCCACTGTACGCGATTATCGTCATTTTTATCGAATCAAAGGTAATCGACGCGATTTTGTACGGTACCAGCATTGCCACCGGTAAGATGCTGTTTATTATTTCAAAGAAAAACGACCTTATTGCAAATGAAATCATCTGCCGGCTTGGAAGGGGCGTTACGGCGCTCAAATCGCGCGGCGTATATACCGGCCAGGAAGGCGAGATGCTTGTTTGCGCGGTGCGCAGGCCGGAGGTAACGAAGATGTACCATCTGATCCATAAAATCGATCCCAACGCCTTTATTATCGTAGGAGAGGCGGGGCAAATCAGGGGCGTTGGCTTTCAGCCGAACGACGATCCTGCGGCGAAGGGCTTTTGCAAGCCCTGTATGGAGGACGAGAAGGCAAATCAGGGAGAAATTTAAAAACACCGTTTGTTATGGAACTTATCACACGAGGGCATTGATTTGCACTGGTAACAGATTTCGTTAAACAGGGGCTGGTCCTGAAAATATGCGCTTAAGTTTTCGAGCGTCACCCGGGCGATATTCTGCAATGCTTCCCTCGTAAGAAACGCCTGGTGGGACGTAATGATTACGTTGGGCATGGAAATCAGCCGCGCGAGAACATCGTCCTGCACGACGGTATTGGAAAAGTCTTCGAAAAAGAGCTCGCTTTCCTCCTCATATACGTCAAGCCCCGCCGCACCGATTTTTCCGCTTTTCAGTCCGTCTACAAGCGCCTCGCTGTCAATAAGGGCTCCGCGGGATGTATTGATCAGAGTTACGCCGTCTTTCATACCTGAAATAGAGCCGCCATTAATGAGATGCTGCGTTTCCTTTGTCAGCGGGCAGTGCAGGGAGATTACGTCCGATTCGCGGCAAAGGGTGGCAAAGTCCACATATTCGATGCCCAGCTCCTCATTCGGATGAAGGTCGTACGCAAAGATTTTCATGCCGAAGCCCTTGCAGATATCGATAAAAATCTGGCCGATCTTCCCGGTGCCTACTACGCCCGCGGTTTTTCCGTGCAGGTCAAAGCCGGCAAGGCCGCTTAAGCTGAAATTAAATTCCCGCGTACGGTTGTAGGCGTGATGGATTTTGCGGTTCAAAGTCAAAAGCAGGGCCATTGCATGCTCGGCTACGGCGTATGGCGAATAAGCGGGTACGCGCAGGATATGTATTTTATCCCAGGCGGCCTTGAAATCAACGTTGTTGTAGCCCGCGCTGCGCAATGCAAGCACGCGGATACCATTCTGGTAAAGAACGTCTATCGTTTCCGCATCTACCGTATCATTTACAAAGGCGCATACGCCGTCGCAGCCGCCCGCCATAACCGCAGTGTCCGCATTCAGCTTGTTTTCAAAATATTTCAATTCAAAACCGTATTCGCGGCTGTACTCGTTAAACCATGTTTTGTCGTATGGCTTCGCGTCGTAAAAAGCAATTTTTTTCATGGGATCCCTTCTTTTGGCAGTCTGTCAGCTGTCCAGAATTTGTATTTCAAATTTATCATAGGGGAACCTGTCCACAAAATCATCCGGCTTGAATGTCGCCTTGCGGAACAGCCCCATTTGTTTGGTATGATTGGAATGCCACATGGGTACTTCTATGTCGAATTCTTTGGCAAAGCTTTCGAGGCACTCCAAAAGAGCGTCCGAAAAATCCGGCTTGCTGCTTGTGCAGGTGCTGGCGAGAAGCGTTTTACCATTTTTGTATAATTTGCCCCATACTGTAATCATTTCTTAATAACCGTCCTTCTTTTTATTGTAACCAGATAACCTGAAGCGCTATCAGTTTTTGTAGAGCGCCGCATTCTTTTTTGGCGGGCGAACCTTGTTGATTATGATGATTCCGGCGCAAACAAGCAGCAGCGCCAAAAGGCTTTGCAGGTGGAAGGCCTGATCTGTTTCTCCTAGCAGCAGCGCGGAAAGGAGTACGCCGCATACCGGTATCATAAAGCCGAATACGGCAACCCTGGAAACCGGATTGTATTTCAGGAGCATCCCCCATACGGAATAGGCAATCGCGGAAACAAGCGCCAGGTAAATAAGCATGAGCATTCCCTGCATTGTAATATGGGGGAGCGCGCCGCCCAGCAAAAGTCCGACGATTGTCATCACAATACCGCCGAATAAAAACTGGTATCCGGAAAGAACCACAGGATCTTCCTGTTTGGAATAGATTTTGATCATGGACGAGGACATGGCATAGGCAATGTTCGAAAACAGGATAAAGCCCTCGCCGAAAAAGGTGAAGCCGGAAACGGAGCCAAGGCTTTGCAGGTTAACGACAATAATGCCGGAAAATCCAAGCAGGCAGCCTACAAACTTTGCTTTTGTGAATTTTTCCTGCCGGAACAAAAAGCATGCGATCAGGATGGCCAGAAAGGAGGAAGTGCCTCCGATGATTGCGGATTTCACTGCGGTGGTGTTCGCAAGGCCAATATAAAAAAACAGATATTGGGCAATCGTCTGGACGAGGGCCAGTTTGCCAATGCTCGGCAGGGAGGCCTTCTGCGGAAGAAGAAACCGTTTTTTCAATACGCTGCCGATAAGAATGGCAAGCGCGCCAGCAAGAGCAAAACGAAGCCCCGCGAAAAGGATTTGCGAGGCGGTGTCCCCTGAGGAGATCGCAAAGGCGGCATAGCCGAGCTTTACCACCGGGAAGGCGCTTCCCCAGAGCAGGCAGCATACGATTGCTAAAACGAATACGACGATATTTTTTTGCAAAAACTGCTTCTGTGTTTTTTGCCGCATATGACACCAACTTCACATTGAATTAATGATACTATACTATATTATATAGTCGACAGCGTCAAAAAGAAAGGCACGCTACTTGAAAAAAGTAGGTAAAACGTATAAAATAAGCAGGTATATAATTAAGTAGAATAACGGAGGCAAAGAAAAAGAATGGGTAAACCGCTGGCTTATAAAATATTGGAGCAACACCTCGTTTCAGGCGAAATGATTCCCGGAAGCGAGGTTTCCATCCGTATCGATTACACGCTGACACAGGACTCTACCGGAACAATGGCATACCTGCAGTTTGAAGCGATGGGCATCGACCGCGTAAAGACCAAACGGTCTGTGGCGTATATTGACCACAATACGCTGCAAAGCGGATTTGAAAACGCGGACGACCATAATTATATTATGAGCGTCGCAAAAAAA
The DNA here is from genome assembly GCF_055522415.1 of Christensenella sp. KGMB01412. Classification (NCBI taxonomy): domain Bacteria; kingdom Bacillati; phylum Bacillota; class Clostridia; order Christensenellales; family Christensenellaceae; genus Christensenella; species Christensenella sp. KGMB01412. The sequence continues at coordinate 341,011 of NZ_JBVFVW010000002.1, forward strand.
CACGGAATCTATGCTTCGCGTCCGGGCAATGGTATCTGCCATCAGGTGAATCTGGAGAGATTCGGCGTGCCGGGGGCTACGCTTCTCGGATCAGACAGCCACACGCCAACGGGCGGCGGGATTGGAATGATTGCAATCGGCGCGGGTGGCCTTGACGTTGCAGTGGCAATGGGCGGCGGCGCATATTACCTGAATTGCCCTGAATTTGTAAATGTGGAGCTTGTGGGAGAGCTGAAACCGGGCGTATCGGCAAAGGACGTGATTTTGGAAGTGCTGCGCGTGATGAGCGTAAAAGGCGGCGTGGGTAAGATCATCGAATATACGGGCGAGGGTGTGAAAGCCCTTTCTGTTCCGGAGCGCGCCACCATTACCAATATGGGAGCGGAGCTTGGAGCGACGACCTCCATTTTCCCCAGTGACGAAGCCACAAGGGAATTCCTCGCGGCGCAGGGCAGGGAAAAAGACTTTACGCCTCTTTCTGCGGATGCGGACGCGCAGTATGACGAGCACATTGTAATTGACCTTGGCACGCTGCAGCCAATGGCCGCGATGCCGCACAGCCCGGATAACGTCAAGACGATCGGGGAAATCGGCCCGATCAAAGTAGACCAGGTATGTATTGGAAGCTGCACCAACGCTTCCTATCGCGACCTGATGCGCGTTGCGGCTATCCTGAAAGGAAAGACAGTAAACCCGCATATAAGCCTGACGATTTCACCCGGCTCCAAGCAGGTGATGAATATGCTGGCCAAAAACGGGGCGCTTGCCGATATGATCGATGCGGGCGCGCGCATTCTGGAATGCGCATGCGGACCGTGCATCGGCATGGGGCAGTCTCCAGCGACGGATGCGGTTTCCGTGCGTACCTTTAACAGGAATTTCTTCGGAAGAAGCGGGACAAAAAGCGCAAGCGTATATCTCGTAAGTCCTGAAACGGCTGCGGTGACAGCATTAAACGGATACTTATCGGATGCGATGGAGCTTTCAGACCTTTCGATCCTCGACGTCGATATGCCGGAGCAATTTGAGGTAAACGACAACATGATTATTCCTCCAGCGGAATGCGCGTGTGAGGTAGAAGTGGTACGCGGTCCGAACATCAAGCCCTTCCCCAAACACGAGCCGCTTGCGGATGAGATCGAGGCGGAGGTTATGCTGAAAATGGAGGACAACATCACGACAGATCACATTATGCCCTCCAATGCAAAGCTGCTTCCGTACCGTTCCAATATCCCGTATCTGGCTGATTTTTGCCTGACGCCTGTGGACGAGACGTTTCCGGGCCGCGCAAAAAAAGCCGGAAAATCGATCCTTGTGGCAGGGCATAACTATGGGCAGGGCTCATCGAGAGAGCATGCTGCGCTTGCGCCGCTGTATCTTGGCGTAAAAGCCGTCCTTGCAAAGAGTTTTGCACGTATCCATATGGCAAACCTGATTAACAACGGAATTTTGCCGCTCACTTTTGTAAACGAAGCGGATTACGACAAGATCGATCAGGGCGACGTGCTGAAGATTACCGGCGTGCGTGAAAACGTAAAGGACAAGGAAATCTTTACCGTAAAGGACGAAACAAAGGGTGAAAGCTTTGAGGTAGAGCTTAGCATCTCGCCGCGTCTGCGCGAAATGCTGCTTGCCGGAGGACTGCTCAACTATACAAAAGAGGCGAATCAATAAAAATAAAGGGAGCGGGGGAGAGCGCGGCTTTTCCCCGGCTCCTGTTTTGATTGACATTTACAGTGGATTAGAATATTATTATACTGTCTAAATTTTGACTTTATATAAGATGACCACGTTACTGGAGGAAATATGGGTATACGTATCATGGGCACCGGCAGTTACCTGCCTGAAAAGGTGATGACCAATGAGGACTTTGAAAAAATTATAGATACGTCTGACGAATGGATCACAAAACGCACGGGTATCAAGCGCAGGCATTACGTGGAAAACGGAATGTGGAACAAGGATATGTGCGTAATCGCGGCAAACATCGCGATGAAGGAAGCGGGGATCACAAAGGACGATCTCGGCGGGATCGTGGTTGCATCGGTGACGAACGAAATGGGCGTACCTTCTGTGGCAAGCCAGATACAGCGCGAGCTTGAAATCCCTGTGGCAGTATGCTTTGACGTAAACTCCGCATGTACTGGGTTTATGTTTGCGCTAAAGGCGGTGGAAGGCCTTTTGAAACCGGGCGGCAAGCCGTTTCTGGTGTGCGGAAGCGAGACGCTCTCGCGTTTTATGAATATGGACGACCGCGCAAGCTGTATCCTGTTTGGGGATGGAGCGGGCGCTATGGTTGTGGAGTATGGCGATAACCTGGAGTATTTTGAGGTGTATTCCAAGCCGGATACGGACGGGCTCATTGAGATCAACGGCATGAATACGCTTGTGGACGGCATAGTCCAGCCTTCCTACGCATCGCTGAAAGGGCGCGAGGTATACGTATTTGCAACGCGCGAGGCGGAACGCGTCATCAACGTTGCGCTCGAGGAAACGGGCAAAACGCCTGAGGAAATCGACTGGTTCCTGATGCACCAGTCCAATCAGCGCATTACGAAAACCATCGCACAGCGCCTTGGACAGCCAATCGAAAAGTTTTATTCCAATATCGACGATACGTCCAATACGTCGGCTGCGAGCATTCCGATTGCGCTTGACCAGATGAACAAAAAGGGCTTGCTCAAAAAAGGGCAGAAGCTTGTAATCGCGGGCTTTGGCGGCGGACTGTCGTCCGGTTGTGCGGTATACGAGTGGTAAACAGGTAAAAACGCGGTTACAAAGCGTTTGATTAATTATTTTTCTATGGAGGAAAAGCAAATGATTTATGAGAAAATAGCGGAAATTATCAGTGACAAAATGGATATCGATGTTGACGATATCACAATGGATGCAACCTTTGAGAGCCTCAAGATCGATTCTCTCGATATGGTTGAAATCGTAATGGACATCGAAGAAGAATTTGACGTATCCGTGGAGGAAGCGGAAAACCTGAAAAGCGTTGCAGACCTCGTAAAATATATCGAAGACAATAAATAAAGCAATTATTTTTTAGAATGAAACAGGAATGCGGGCGCAAAAGTATCAATTTTGCGCTTTCGCATATTTGTTTGGAGGAACTGACTATTGGGTAAACTGGCGGTGCTTTTTGCCGGTCAGGGCGCGCAGAAGACCGGAATGGGAAAGAGCCTTTTTGACAACGTGCCCGCAGCGCGGGCGGTGTTTGAACGGGCGGAGAAGGTCCATCCCGGAATTTTGGATATGTGCTTTTCGGCAGAGCAAAGTGAATTGAATCAGACAATCAATACGCAGCCTACTGTTTTTACAGTGGATGTTGCTGCATACGAGGCCTTGAAGTCGGCGGGGATACGTCCCGGTGCGGCTGCGGGGTTTTCCCTCGGCGAATACGCCGCGATCACGGCTGCGGGCGTGCTGCCTTTCGAGGAAACGCTGCGGCTTGTAGAAAAGCGCGCGGTGTGGATGCAACAGGCGGCGCAGGAGCATGAAGGCGCAATGGCGGCGGTGCTCGGAAAAACGGCGCAGGAGGTCAGGCAGCTTGCACAGCAGTTTGCGGACGGAGGCGTTTTGATTCCGGTCAATTACAACTGTCCGGGGCAGACTGTAGTTGCGGGTGATTTATCACGCATCGAAGCGATGATGGCGTATTGCAAGGAAAATAAAATCAAGTGCATGAGGCTGCCGGTAAACGGTGCGTTCCATTCGGCGCACATGGAGCAGGCTGCAAAGAATATTTTGGCGGAGATTGAGGACGCGCAGTTCATGGAGCCGGAATTTATTCTTTATGCAAATCGTACGGGTATACCGTACGAAAAGCAAACAATGAAACAGGTAATGGCGGAGCAAACCTCCAGCCCGGTGCTGTTCGAACAGATTATTCGTTCGATGATCGGCGAGGGCTACGATACGTTCGTGGAGGTGGGCCCGGGGAAGACGCTCACCGGTTTTGCAGGCAGGATCGATAAAGGCGTGAATACATATTATATCAATGATTTTGAATCGTTTGAGGCGGCGGTAAGCGGGCTCAAAGAGCTGGGATTTTGATTCCGGAGATACGGGAGGGTTTTACAATGGCAAAAACAGCACTGATCACAGGAGCCTCGCGCGGCATTGGCAGGGAGCTTGCCCTGAGGCTTGCGGACGAAGGCAATAACATTGTAGTGAACTATTTGTTTGAAGACGAGGATTATGCCGGAACGGTTGCTGAAATCGAGAAAAAAGGCGTGAAAGCCATCGCGATTAAGGCGGATGCAAGTAAATTTGACGAGGTTGAGGCAATGATAAAGCAAACGGTGGAAACCTTTGGCTCTATCGATATTCTTGTGAATAATGCCGGAATCACACGCGACGGACTTCTGGCACGCATGAAGGAAGAGGATTTTGACGCGGTAATCAATGTGAACCTGAAGAGCGTATTTAATTGTTGCCGTCATGCGGTACCTTATATGATGAAGCAGAGAAGCGGCCGTATTATCAACATGGCTTCCGTTGTGGGGCTGTGCGGACAGGGCGGACAGACGAATTATTCTGCGTCCAAAGCAGGGATGATCGGCTTTACAAAGTCTCTGGCAAAAGAGATCGGTTCACGGGGTATCACGGTGAATGCGGTTGCTCCGGGTTTTGTAGAAACACCGATGACGGACGCAATGCCGGAAAAGGCGCGTGAGGAAATACTCAGCAGTATTCCTTTAAGGCATGGAGGCACAGTGGACGACATTGCCGACGCAGTCGCTTTTCTTGCAAGCGACGCCGCTTCTTATATCACAGGTCATGTGCTTTCCGTCAACGGCGGAATGTATATGTAATCAGAAATCAGGTAAAGGCTTTGCCGGTGTGGCGCGCATGAGCGCTGCGGGCGGATTTTAGATTGGAAGGAACAGAATTTTATGGGCAGAAGAGTTGTTGTAACAGGAATGGGCATCCTTTCCCCAACCGGAAACACGGTGAACGAAGCATGGAACAACGTAAAAAACGGCGCAAATGGAATTGGGCCGCTGACAAAAGCGGGCGCGGAAGACTTGCCGGTCCATTTTGCGGGAGAGCTGAAAAATCTTGATCCGCTTGATTACCTTGATAAAAAGGAAGTGCGCCGTTATGACGAATATGCGCAATACGGCGTGATTGCAGGCAGCCAGGCCATGGCAGATGCGGGTCTTGAACAGGGAAAAGAACTCCCGTGTGATCCATTCCGTTTTGGCGTGCTTGTGGGAAGCGGTATCGGCGGCCTTGATACCATGGAAAAAGAAGTCACCAAGCTCAATGAAAAGGGCTTTAAGCGGGTTACCCCGCTTTTGATTCCAATGATGATCAGCAATATGGCGTCAGGGAACCTCGCCATCCGGCACGGGCTCAAAGGGTATTGCACCTCAATCGCAACTGCGTGTGCATCGGGGAATCACTCCATTGGCGATTCCTACCGCCTGATCAAGGACGGATATATGGACGCGATGCTTGCGGGGGGAGCCGAATCTCCGATCAAGATGCTCGCAATCTCCGGATTTTTGGGCCTTAAGGCACTTACAAAAGCAGATGTACTGGAACGCGCGTCGATTCCTTTTGATCTGGAACGCAGCGGATTTGTGATTGGTGAAGGCGCGGGTGTAGTGGTGCTGGAAGAATATGAAATGGCAGTGAAGCGTGGCGCGCGCATTTATGCGGAAATCGTAGGCTATGGCGCAACCTGCGACGCTTATCATATGACAGCTCCGGAGCCGACTGGCGCGGCGGTTGCCAAGGCAATGCAGAATGCGCTTGAAAGCGCAGATATGGAGCCTTCTGAGGTATCATATATCAATGCGCATGGCACATCGACAGAACTTAACGATAAAACTGAGACAATGGCAATTAAGCAGGTGTTTGGTGAAGCTGCTTATAAAATTCCGGTGTCCTCCACAAAATCGATGACAGGCCACGCGCTCGGTGCGGCAGGCGGCATTGAAGCGATTTTTTCGATTATGAGTATCGTAGACGGCTTTGCACCGCCAACGATCAATTATCAGGTGGCCGATCCGGAATGCGACCTCGATTATATTCCAAACGAAGGACGAAAACTGGACGTGCAGGCTGCGCTTTCAAATTCACTTGGATTTGGCGGACATAACGCGGCGTTGCTGTTTAAAAAGGTTTGAGTAGTATAAATTTTGAATGATAAAAAGGAGTGCAAAACAGTGGATTTAAAATCAGTACTGGAACTCCTCAAGGCTGTGGACGACACAGATTTGAGTAAATTTGAATTAAACGACGGCGATTTCAGCCTCAAGATGGAACGCGGAAGTTCGGAGTCAAAAACGGTTTATGTGACGGCGCCTCCGCAGATTTCTGCACAAATCGCTTCCGGGCCTGTGGCAGCAATGCCTGCGGCGGCCCCTGCGGCTGCGGCTGAAGCACCAGCTGCGCCTGCGCCGGCAGAAGCTCCCGTTCAGCAGGAGAACCGCGGCAAGGAAATTGTTTCTCCGCTGGTGGGCGTATATCATAAGCTTTCTGAAGGCAAGGACGTCAAAATTGGCGACAAGCTCAAGAAGGGCGATATCATCTGTATGGTTGAGGCAATGAAGCTGATGAATGAGATCACAATGCCGGAGGATGGCGAAATCACATGGGTTGCCTGCGAGGACGGCGACAGCGTGGAATACGGCCAGCTTTTGTTCAACTACATTTGAGACGGGAAAGGAGCCAGCTATGATTGATCAGGAAGGTATCAAAAAAATCATTCCGCATCGGGATCCGTTTCTGTTTCTGGACGAGGTACTGGAATGCGAGGTAGCAAAGCGTACCAAGGCGCTGTGGCATATCCGCGAGGATTTGTTTTGCTTCAAAGGGCATTTTCCGGGGAATCCGATTTTACCGGGCGTACTGATTACAGAGGCACTTGCGCAGGCAGGTGCTGTTGCAATTTTGCAGGATGAGAAGTATAAGGGGCGTCTTGCCGTATTTGGAGGGATCGATAAGGTCCGTTTTCGTGGTATGGTGAAGCCGGGGGATGATATGATCCTCGAAACAGAAATTCTGCGGCTGTCCTCTATGGGTGGCAAGGGAAAAGTCAAAGCGACCGTAAAGGATCAGGTTGTGTGCGAGGGAGAGATTTTGTTCGTGCTTGTGAAGCAGGACTGAAGACGCGCACAAACGCTTTGCATGAGTGAAGGAGTATTCAATGATTAATAAGGTTTTGATTGCTAACCGCGGGGAGATCGCCGTTCGTGTGATACGTGCGTGCCGCGAGATGGGGATAGAAACCGTTGCGGTATATTCGACGATCGATGCAAATGCCCTGCATACGCAGCTTGCGGATGAGGCATATTGCATTGGGCCGCCTGCGCCAAAGGACAGCTACCTGAATGCGTACAACCTGCTTTCTGCAGCCAGCATATCAGGAGCGGACGCAATCCATCCGGGCTACGGCTTTTTATCTGAAAATTCAAAATTTGTGCGCATGTGCAATAAAAGCAACGTGATTTTTATCGGCCCCGATGCGGACGCAATGGAAAAAATGGGCGATAAGCTGATGGCGAGGCGAATCATGACTGAGGCGGATGTGCCGATTATTCCGGGTTCGCTGGAAGCGCTTAAAAACGCACGCGAAGCCAAAAAGATCGCCAAGAAGATTGGGTATCCGGTCATGATCAAGGCTGCGAACGGCGGCGGAGGCCGCGGGATACGCAAGGTAGACCAGGAGGCAGACCTTGAGGATGCGTTTGACGCGGCGTATAAAGAAGCGTTGGGGGCGTTTGGCGACGGGACGCTTTATATGGAAAAATGTATTATGGACGCGCGGCATATTGAAGTGCAGATCATGTGCGACAATCATGGAAACGCGGTGTACCTGTACGAACGCGAGTGTTCTTTGCAGAGAAGGAACCAAAAGGTGATGGAAGAGGCGCCCAGCATCGCGTTTGGCGATGATAAGCGCCGGGAGATCGGCGAGGCGGCGGTACGCGCCGCGAAGGCGTCCGGTTATAAAAATGCGGGAACGATTGAATTTTTGTACGACGAGCAGTCGGGCAATTATTATTTTATGGAGCTCAACGCGCGCGTGCAGGTAGAGCACCCGGTGACAGAGATGATTACGGGCAAGGATATTGTGCGCGAGCAGATACTGGTTGCGAACGGGGCAAAGCTCTCCTTTGAGCAAAAGGATATTCCGTTGATGGGACATGCGATTGAATGCCGTATCAACGCGGAGGATCCGGAAAAGAATTTTATGCCGTCAATCGGTATGATCGACGCGCTGCACCTTCCGGGAGGGCCGGGTGTGAGGTTTGATACGGCAATGTATACCGGTTACCAGATTCCGCCAACCTATGACAGCATGATTGGTAAACTGATTGTGCACGCGCCCACACGCGAGCGTGCAATGGCCAAAATGCGCGCAGCCCTTACGGAGCTTGTTGTGGACGGCGTAGAAACAAATGCGGATTTCCAACTCGATCTTTTGAACAATGAAGACGTGATCACTGGAAAGCTCGATACCGGGCTTGTGGGGCGTATCATGGAGGCAAAATAATCAATGGGTTTATTTTCTAAAAAACGCAAAGACATTACGATGCGCGTATATCGCACAAACCAGCAGACGGAGATGCCGGTACTGCCGGAGGAGCAGATCATCAATCCGCCTGTCGCCCACGATGAGGAGCAGGTGGAGGGCATGTGGGAAAAGTGCCCTGAATGCGGGGCCGTTATTTATACGGACGATCTTCTTGCGAACCTTAACGTGTGCACAAATTGCCATTATCATTTCAGGCTTTCCGCACGCCAGCGGATTCTTTACACGGCGGATGACGGCAGCTTTACGGAGATAGACTGCGGGCTCATTGGAAAGAATCCGCTCGACTTTCCCGGTTACGAACAAAAGATCAAAAAAATCCGCGCTTATACCAATGAAGAGGAAGCGATTATCACAGGCGAATGCACGATCGGCGGGCAGCCGGCGGTGATCGCCGTAATGGACGGCTTTTTCATGATGGGCTCTATGGGCGCGGCTGTGGGAGAAAAGTTTGCGCGTGCAGCAGAGCTTGCGCTGCAAAAGAAACTGCCGCTTGTTGCCTTTACGGTTTCCGGCGGCGCACGCATGCAGGAGGGCCTTGTTTCCCTGATGCAGATGAGCAAAACCGCTGCTATGATCGGCAGGCTCGATCAGGAAGGGCTTCCATATATTGTAGTATTGACAGATCCAACAACAGGCGGTGTAACCGCAAGCTTTGCAATGCTTGGCGATGTGACGATCTCTGAGCCGAACGCAATTATTGGGTTTGCGGGACGGCGTGTGATCGAGCAGACGGTGAAGCAGATATTGCCGCCCACCTTCCAGACGGCGGAGTTTCTGATGGAAAAGGGCTTTATCGATATGATCGTACCGCGTGGCGAGCTAAAGGAAACGCTCACGAAGGTGCTGAAGCTGCATACGGGAGGTGGCGCGAAATGAGTGAAAAACGCTCGGCATGGGAGATCGTACAAACAGCGCGCGATCCCAAACGGACGACAGCGCAGTACATGATCAAATATATCTTTGATGATTTTATGGAAATGCACGGCGATAAGCTGTTCGCAGACGATGCGGCGGTGATCGGCGGCATCGGATACCTGGACGGCATACCCGTTACGGTGGTCGGACAGGAAAAAGGCGCAGACCTGCGCGAAAAGGTGACGCGCAATTTTGGATGCGCCAACCCGGAAGGTTACCGTAAATCGCTGCGGCTGATGCGGCAGGCGGAGAAGTTCCACCGCCCGGTAATCTGCATTGTGGATACGCAGGGAGCGTTTTGCGGGATCGGTGCGGAGGAACGCGGCATGGGCGAAGCGCTTGCGCGGAACCTGCTTGAGCTTTCCAGGCTCAAAACGCCGGTGATCGGCCTGTTTATCGGCGAAGGCGGAAGCGGCGGTGCGATTGCGCTTGCCGTAGCGGATAAGCTTGCAATGCTTGAAAATGCCGTTTATTCCATTCTTTCGCCTGAGGGCTTTTCCAGTATTTTATGGAAGGATTCCTCGCGGGCGGCAGAAGCAGCGGAGCTGATGCGTATGACAGCCGCGGAGGTAAAGGAGCTTGGATTTATTGACGATGTGATTCCGGAGCCGGAAGGCGGCGCACAGTCGGATGATAAAGGCAAGTTTGCCAGGATTGTGAAAAAGTATCTGGCAGACGCGGTGCGCGAGCTGCAAAAGGAACCGATTGATAAGCTGTTGGAAAAGCGGTATGAAAAAATCCGGTCGTTTGGGCAGGATGCGGTAAAAGAATAAAAAAGAGCTGTCCCTGATTTTCAGGGACAGCTCTTTTTTTATGCTTCAGATGCGGTGGAGACCGGTATCAGGAAACGTTACTCCCTGATAAACATCCGAAAGGAGGGATTATTTTTTGATTGAGAGGTTGTGAAATTCCACGCTGCTGTCCTGCGCGAATACGCCAAGGTTGTGAGGGGCTTCTTCGTAGGCCCGGTAGGAAAATGCGATCATATCGTCCACGAAAATTTCAAAGGAATCATGCTCCAGGACAATTTTTACGTTGATGTATTCGCCGGGTTCAAAGCGAAAAGGCTTTTCACATACGCGCGGGCCGTCTGCCTCGGGGGCCGGTTGTTCCTTGCCGGAAAGGGTAGCCCAAAAAGGATCGAGCGGCGCAGGCATCTTATTGACGGAAAGCCGCTGCATTGCATAGTCAAACACAAGCAGATAGCCTTTGTCCAGGTCTTCGTCCGTTTTCAGGGTGATTCCAAAATAGTCGCCAATATCTGTGGGCAGTACGTCGCATTCAAACAAAATCCCGGTTTCCTTCGTGTCAAAATAACCGTAGGAAAGCGTGCCTGTGGATTTCAGTTCAATGGCCTTATCGCCATAAAGCCTGATATCTCCCAGTTTGGGCGTGAATCCGGTGGGGATGTGCTTCGTGTAAGCGCTGTGGAATTCCTCCGGCATGAATACGTCAAGATTCCCACCGCCCATTGGGGCGACCTCGTGGGGAATCCCAAAAACGCCGCCCCATTGCCACCAGCCGTCGTCCGTACCGCCTTCGCGGTCGTGCAGCCAGCCAAAATAAAAGCGCCTGCCTTCATCGTTCACAAGGGATTTGGCGGCGTAAAACCTGCGTCCGTCAATTCCGTCGTAAACGGGAGTACGCCACGGCCCGTAGGGCGATTTGGAATAACGGTAAAAGGTTTGGGCGCGTTCGGAAAACCGTGAATAGGACAGATACCAGAAATCATCCATTTTCCACATTTCCGGGCATTCCGGGCAGTTGGTGTGGTAAGCGTCGTAGATTGGGCCATAATGCTCAAAGGTTTTCAGGTCGGTTGATTTATAAAGTATAACGCATCCGCGCCTGTTGTCCGGACCGGCGTTGTGCCGCCCGGAGAGGATCATCCAATAGCAGTCGTCCTCTGTGTTAAAAAACACATAAGGATCGCGCCAGTCTATATTTTCGTAAAGATTTGTGTCGGGCACAATATAAGGATTGGCGGAATCTTTTGTCCAGGTGACGCTGTCTTTGCTGGTTGCATGGCATATCGTTTGGGGGGAGTCCCCGCTGATGTGGTAACCGGTATAAAAAATATGATACATTCCGTCTGCAAAGATAGCGGAGCCTGTCCAGCAGCCGTTTGCGTCAGGATCCGGCTCGTTGCCGGGAACGAGCGCGGGCGGCAATTCCTCCCAGGTTACAAGGTCTGTAGAACGGGCGTGTTGCCATGTGGTACGCACGCGCTGGGGCCAGCGTGTGGTTCCCGGCGGGCTTGTGAGATAAAATAAATGGTAAACGCCATCGTGGAAAAATGGAATTGCATCACCGGATGGCAGATTGTTTTGATTTCTGCGAAAGACTTTCATAAGAACCTCCTGTTATTGATTGCGGTTTGCCAAATGGTTGCGCGGCAAGCATTTGATAGAAACTGCTGTGCGGCGAGCCTTTACGGCGGCGCCATAAGTTAATACGCTGTAAATTGATTGCGTTTATTTGCTGCCGGATGGATCGGACCGGAAAAAGCGGCGTTTGTATAAAAAGGCCGCATATACTTTGGATTTTATATATCTATTATATGGTTGGGATTCGATTACCTGAAGAATAACATAGCCCCAAAACGATGTCAATACAATTTAGTTAATTAGGAGAATTAATTTAATGGATTAAGTAATAGGAGGAATAATGTTCGTTTGAAGTTTGTTGAAAAACGCCTTTGCAATGCGGAAAAAAGCAATGAAATGCTGATTTTTATTTTTGACGAAAAATATTAAAATATCAAAAAACAGCGAAATAGGCGTTGACAAACAACAAAGCCGGTGTTATGATTAAGAAAATTAATCAATTAATCCAATTTATAAATAAAAAATCTTACCACTATGACTAAAGGACGGGCTCCTATGGAAGATACAGGAAAGAACCTTGAGAGCATCCAGGAGATGAACCGAACGCTGATCCTGAAGCTGCTGCAACGCAACAGGCTGTGTTCGCGGGCGAGGCTGGCAAAGCAATCGGGTTTGAAACAAGCAACCATTACAAATATTATAAATGATTTTATATCCTGGGATATCGTAAGGGAGACCGGTTCGATAGAGGGTAAAAAAGGCCGCAGGTCGATTGGGCTTACCATAAACGACCAAAAGTTTTTTGTAGTCGGCGTAAGGCTGACACGCCGGTTTTACAGCGTTGGGTTATTCAACATTGTTGGGGATGAAATATTACTTTATAAAAAAGAACAGGTTCCCGGTACAGGACTGACGCTGCTTTTGCACAGGATCAAGAAAGATATCAAGGACTTGATTGCGGGCAATCCGGATAAGCATATCGTCGCGATTGGCGTTGCGGTGCCTGGCCCCTACTATTCAAAGGTTGGGGAAATAGAGCCGGTGGCGGATTTCCCGGGCTGGGAGAGGATATCCCTCAAAGAGGAGCTGCAAAAGGGCTTTGATGTTCCGGTTGTCGTAGACCATGACGCGAATGCGGGTGTGCTGGCGGAGTGTACGCTTTCCAGTGAACCGCACGATGATGATACGATCGTTTACGTTGCGGTCGGGCAGGGCATCGGCAGCGGGATTTATCATAAAGGCGAGATCATGAAGGGCTCGCAGGGCATCGCAGGAGAAATCGGCCATACAAGCATTATGTTCAACGGTTTGCGTTGCGAATGCGGAAACAGGGGCTGCCTGACGCTTTACGCCTCCAGCATCGCTTTCCTGAATCTGGCGCTCAAGGAGCGGCAGGCGTGCGCCGATGAAGACACATCGCTCCCCATGGAATTTGATTTTGCCATGCTGGCAAAGGCGGTGCGCGAAAAGGATAAGTTTGCCTACAGAATTTTTAAAAGGGTTATGAAGTATCTGGGAGCAGGTATTACCAATATTATTTACAGCTATAATCCCAGTCTTATCATAATAGGGGACGAGGTAAGCGAAATTGGCTTGCCGGTAGTAGAGGAACTCGAGAAGCTTATCAGTAAACTGACGATAAAGAGGGTGATAAATCAACTGGAGATTCGATTAACTTCTTTTGACAAGGATCCCGCCTATTACGGCGCTGCGGCCCTTGCAATCAATCGTGCGTTTTCAATGCCTTTGCTGTTTAGCGACAGCAAAAATGCGTAGTCAATTAAAGTCAGGACGGATTTGACCGGAAGATCAAATCACAAACACAGGAAAAATTACATAATAATGCTTATCGTTTAAAAAAAGCATAACGGTCAGCATGGTTGTTATTGGCGGTTTTTTGAACCTCGCTCTGCTTTGTGTACGCTTTTTACGCGAATTTCAATTTATCGTCCACATCAGTCAAATATCTATTTGTCCGGTTAAAAGGACTAAAAAAGAAAAACGGAGGAAAAAAGAATGAAAAAAATCATGGTAATCGTATTGTGCCTCGCATTGGCGGTAGCGCTGGTGGCATGCTCTTCTACGCCTGCTGAACCGGCGGCGGAGGAAAGCACAACAGCGCCGTCGGCAGAAGCAACGGCTTCCGCTGATGCAAGCGGCGTGTCAAACGATTCCGACAAGCACTACAAATTCGGTTTCACGGAATGGGGCGCGGGAGATTTCTTTGACGCAGTATACGCTCCGATTGAAGAAGCGGTTACGGCAAATGGAGATACCATCATCCATTTGGAAGGACAGGCCGACAGCAACGCACAGCTCCAGATTGTAGAAGATTTTATCAGCCAGGGTGTTGACCTTGTATTCTTCAATCCGGTTGACTCGGAAGCGTGCAGACCGGCGGTGGAAGCGCTTGTAGAAGCGGGAATCCCGGTTGTAAACTTCGATTCCGCGGTTGTAAATATCGAACAGGTTGATACCTTCATCGCTACGGATAACTTTAAAGCGGGACAACTGGCGGCAGAGGCCCTGAAAAAGGACTTCCCGGACGGCGGGAAGGTAGCGGTACTCGACCTTCCGGTTAACACGGCTGCAACTGACCGCGCAGACGGTTTCCTCGACGGCATCAAGGATTCCAACTTTGAAGTCGTAGCACAGCTGGATGCTGGCGGAAAGCCGGAAAAGGGCCTGGAAATCACAAATGATATCCTGCAGGCCAACGATGACCTGGTTGCGATATTCGCAATCAACGACGAATCTGGTATGGGCGCGTATGCAGCAGTGGTTGCCGCGGGTGAAGACGTTGCAATCTACGGCGTAAACGGTGGCCCTGAAGCAAAGGCGGAAATTTCGAAAAATACGGTTTACCGGGCAACGGCGGCACAGTCACCGATCAACATCGGCAAAGCCAGCGTCGAGGCCGCTTATAAAATACTAAATGGCGAAAACGTTGAGAAAGAAATCTACATCGAGCCTTTCATCATCGACAGGGATAACGTTAAGGATTACCTTGCGGAATCATGGCAATAAGGAAAAGCAAACAAATACAATGAAGTATTAGGCAGAGATTCCGGCGCGGTCACCTCCGCGCCGGAATAAAAAAGATCATTGATACAACCAAAAATATTGAAATAAGAGAATAACGGGTAAGGACCGATGAAATAGAAAAACATGAGGGAGGTATGAGAATGAGCGTTTTACTGGAAATGAAAAATATATCCAAAAGCTTTCCGGGCACCAAAGCGCTTGACAAGGTGCAACTCGAGGTGCGCGGTGGAGAGGTTCACGCGCTGCTTGGAGAAAACGGCGCGGGGAAATCAACACTCATCAAAGTGCTGGGCGGCATTTATACCAAAGACGAAGGCGAAATATTGATTGAGGGAAAAAAGGTTGAAATCAAGGATATCAACTCTGCCAGGCAAAATGGAATCAGTATCATTCACCAGGAGTTGATGCTGATCCCGCACATGTCGGTAGCGGAAAATATCTATTTGGGCCAGGAACTCGACGGAAAGTTTGGAAGTGTCAGGCTATCTCAGCAGCTCAGGGAAGCGCAGGCGATACTGGACCGGTTTGGGCTTGACATAAAAGCGAACCAACAGCTTGGAGAACTCAATATTGCGGAACAGCAGATGATTGAAATCGTTCGTTCGATTTCCTTTGGAGCCCGCATCATCGTTATGGATGAGCCGACCTCTTCGCTCTCCAATAAAGAGGTCGAGGTCATGTTCGATACGGTCAGAAAATTAAAAGCACAGGGCATGGGAATCATATATATCTCACACAGGATGTCCGAGCTTGATGAAATATCGGACAGGATCACCATCATGCGCGACGGACAATATGTCGACACGGTTGTCACAAAGGATTCAACCCGCGAAAAGCTTGTTTCGCTGATGGTGGGCAGGGAATTATCCAGTTATTACACAAAGACGGATACCGCGACCGACGAAGTGATTCTGGAAGTGAAGGGGCTTTCGGACGGTATGCGCGTGAAGGACTGCAGCTTTGATTTGCGGAAGGGAGAAATCCTGGGATTTTCGGGCCTTGTGGGCGCGGGGCGCAGCGAAGCGATGAATTGCATCTTTGGCCTGCAAAAACCGGCTGCCGGAACCATAAAGCTGGATGGGAAGGAAATTAAAATCGCAGATCCCATCGAAGCGATTGACCTTGGAATCGGTATGGTGCCGGAGGACAGGAAACAGCTGGGTCTGTTTCTGGAACAGAGCGTCAGGTTTAATATGACCATTGACGTTTTATCAGACTTCATCAAGGGCGTGGCGCTAAAGCGCGGACATGAAAAGGAACTCGCGCAGACCTATATCGATAAAATGTCTGTGAAGGTTTCCACGATGGAACAGAGCGTAGCCGGACTCTCAGGGGGGAACCAGCAAAAGGTGCTGATTGCAAGGTGGCTGCTGTGTACCAAACGCATCCTGATACTCGACGAGCCCACAAGGGGCGTAGACGTGAAAACAAAGGCTGAAATCTATGAGCTGATCAATGGTTTGGCAGCCGAGGGAATGTCGATCATTATGATTTCTTCGGAATTACCGGAGCTCATTAACATGAGCGACAGGGTGGTCGTGATGTGCCACGGTACAACGACAGGCGTGCTCCGGCGTGAAGAGCTGGATCAGGAAAAGATAATGATGCTGGCTACAACCGATGTAGCGTAACAATAGTTGGAGGTATAGAAAAGTGAAGGCTCAGGTAACTTTGGAAAAAAGAAACGGACTTTCGGGTTTTGGGCATACGTTTATGACAGGACTCAAAAGCAAAATAGGTATTCTCATCGGGCTGGCTGCGCTGTGCGTGGTACTGGCGATCCTGACGGATTCGTTTGCCACGTCGCGCAACATTCTGAGCGTACTGCGTCAGATGTCCACAAACGTATTTCTTGCATGCGGCATGACAATGGTCATCATCCTGGGATGTATTGATTTATCGGTTGGTTCCGTTATTGCGGTGTCGGCCTGCCTGTGCGCAGGCTTTATCACCAACAACGGCATGGCTTCGATTGTGGCGATACCCCTTGCAATGGGCTGCGGGACGCTGATTGGCGTGTTTAACGGCTTTGTAGTGTCGCGAACCACAATTCCCTCTTTCATCGTGACGCTTGCCACTATGAATATTGGCCGTGGCTTCGTAAAGGTATATACGCAGAATAAAACGATCATGGTAAACGACGATTTATTTGGATTTATTGGAACAGGCTACTTTGGAGCGATTCCCGCACCTGTCGTATTTATGATCATCATCATTGCAATCACCGGGCTGCTGCTGGCATATTCGAAATTTGGCCGCCACATCTATGCGGTGGGCGATAACAAACAGGCGGCGACTTATGCCGGCATCAATGCCAAAAAGGTGACGTTCGTCGTCTTTATCCTCGCTGCGTTGTTTGCATCGTTTGCCGGAATTATCAGCGCGTCACGGACCTTTTCCGGACAGTTCAGCGTGGGAGACGGAGCAGAAATGGACGCCATTGCCGCGGTTATACTGGGAGGCACCAGCATGAGCGGCGGCGTAGGCACCATATCGGGTACCATCATCGGCTGCCTCATCATAGCGATCCTGAGCAACGGAATGAATTTATTGGCCATTGATTCGTCCATGCAGGACATTGTGAAGGGTATCGTAATACTGATTGCCGTTACCATCGATTTTCTGAAAAAACGAAATGAAAAATTCTAAGCTGCCGACAAAACGAAGTAAACACTTGAGGAGGGGCGGGACTGTCCGCCGCAGAGGAATAGTATGTCGATTTTATTGGGAATAGATATCGGTACGTCAAGCACAAAGGCTTTGCTGCTGGACAGCGAAAACGGCGTAATTGACGTAGCTTCACAGGGCTATGAGGTGATTGTGCCGCAAATGGGGTATGCGGAGCAGAACCCCGGAAAATGGTGGAACGCTGTCTGCGATACATTGGGAAAGCTGAAGTCTGACCACCAGGCTGCGTTTGAAAAAATTGCGGCGGTTGGGCTGTCGGGGCAGATGCACGGCCTTGTCGCCGTGAATGCGAACGGCAAGCCCGTACGTCCGGCGATCATATGGCTGGACCAGCGCTCAAACAGACAGGTGGAGGAAATCAAAAAGCTGCTGTCTGAGGATGAGATCAAGAGGATCGCGCATAACGATCCATACACCGGCTTTGCCTTCCCGTCGCTTATGTGGATCAGGGAAAACGAACCGGAGCATTACAGGCAGATCGATAAGGTACTGATGCCCAAGGATTATATCAGGTACAGGATGACAGGGGCATATGGGGCGGATGCGTCTGATGCGTCGTCCACAACCTGCTTTGACGTCAGGGCAAGAGGCTGGAGCGAAGAATTTATTTGCAGGACAGGTCTTGACAGGGACTTTTTCCCTGATTGCCACGAATCGACTGAAATTGCAGGTGAGGTATCGCCGGAATGTGAGAGGCAAACAGGGCTTCGCGCAGGGATCCCGGTTATCTTTGGCGGCGGAGACCAGCAGTGCCAGTGCATTGGAAACGGCGCGTATCAGGAAGGCGTCGTGGTATCCAACATCGGCACGGGCGGGGAGATCGCATCCTACATAGCGGAGGATATATATGATCCGAAGCTCAGGACGCACACCTTCTGCCACGCGATCAACAAAGCGTTTATTATCTATGGCGCAACCCTGTGCAGCGGCATGTCGCTGCGGTGGCTCAAGGACAATATCCTGAAAAAGCAATCCTTCGAGGAATTGAGCGACATGGCGGCCCAGATTCCTGCGGGCAGTGAAGGGATCGTGTTTCTTCCGCACCTGACAGGGGAAAGAACACCCTATATGAATCCAAAATCCAAAGGGATTTTCTTTGGGCTCCAGCTGATCCATGACGACAGGCATTTTGCCCGCGCCGTAATGGAAGGGGTTGCCTTCGGACTCAAGGGAACGCTCGATATTTTCGACGAACTGGGAATTGGCGTTGAGCGTATCATCGCATCAGGAGGAGCGGCTACAAGCCCTGTATGGCTGCAAATCCAGGCGGATATCTTTGGAAAAGAGATCGTCGTTTCACAGGTTAAGGAGCAGGCGTGCCTGGGCGCAGGAATACTGGCTGCGCTTGGCACGGGTATATTCCGTACGGCACAGGACAGCAGCCACCTGATTGCATTTGATAAGACTGTGTACGAACCGTCTGCAAAAACGAAGAACGTTTATGACGAAGCATATCAACTGTTTGTTGATCTATATGAAAATAATAAAGATTTGTTCGAAAGGACAAACATATAAAATAATAAAAAGTAAGGAGATTTCATTATGTCTAACATTTATCGCCGTTCAGGCCCGAAGAACCCGCCTTGCAGTGATCCGATGCCTTTGTTTTTTGACGGGGAATATCATGTGATACACTTAAGCCCGCCGTGGGACTCCCTGGGAGAAATTGTACCCGAAATCAGGAGCAAGGATACACAACGCCATATTTCCAGCAAAGATATGGTGCATTGGACGGTGCATGAGCCGGCGCTCTATCCCGGTGAACCGGGACAGATGGATGAGGATGGGTGCTGGACCGGAAGCCTCGTACGCAAACGGGACGACGGAATGTTCTATCTGTTTTTTACGTCGTTTGACCATGACGCGGAAAATCCGCAGAAGATAAGCCTTGCAACGAGCGAAGACGGATATCATTATACAAAGCGTCCGGACTTCCCGACCTTGCGTCCGGATCCCTATCTGGAGCAGATCGATTATCGCGATTCCTACGTGTTCTGGAATGAAGACGAACAGGTGTATTGGATGGTGCTGGCCGCCAGATATAAGGATGGCGGGCCGTTCCACAGGAAAGGCGTTATTACCTACCGCACGTCATCCGATCTGTGGAACTGGAGCGAGGATCATGTTTTATATTCGCCCTGGTATATGGTTTGCCCGGAATGCCCGGAGATGTTTAAGATGGGCGATTGGTGGTATTTGGTATATTCCCACTTTGACCAGAACGCCAAAACGACATACCGTATTTCAAAGAGCTGCCATGGGCCGTGGCGCACGCCGCGTCTCCCGGGCTTTGACGGAAGGCGTTTTTATGCGGCGAAATCGCTTACAGACGGCAAACGCCGTTTCCAGTGGGGGAATATCTATGAGCGCGAAACGCTGACCAATGAGGGAAGATGGACCTACGCGGGCGATATGGCAATGCCGCACGAGCTGTTGCAGCAGGAGGACGGCACACTTGTCGTATGCGTGCCCCATGAAATCGTGGATTCGTTTGGGAAACCCGTGCCAAAGCAGTTCAAGCCGATGATGGGCGACTGGAAAGAGGAAAAAGATTCCCTCAGGGTGGAATCCACATCCACCTTTGCATACGGCTTCTTTGAAGAACAAAGCAAAGATGCGGTAATGCTGCATGCGAAGCTGAATCTGGAAGACGGATACGGCGCGTTTGGCCTGCTGCTTAAAAGCACGGAAGGCCTGTCGCCTTCATGGGAGCTGATTTTCGAACCCGCGCGTTCCAGGGTGAGCATCACCCGTTACCCGGTTGCGCTTGATCCTTTCTGGGAAACACTGAATCCGGAAATAGACGACGCGCCGATGGAGGTCGACGGCCCAAGAACCATAGAACGCCCCCTGAAGATTGAAAACGGCAGGGAGATCGACGTCAAGGCGTTTGTGGACGGTTCCTTTGTGGAATGCTTTGTAAACGACGAGCTTGCGCTTTCCTACCGCATCTACGATCCGACGGGAGGAGTGCCCTTCCATAAATTTGGACTGTTCGTTGAAGACGGCACACTGAACGTAACAAACATTAAACTGAACGAGGAAGTCTGAAATAAAAGCCATTCTCCCTGTCAAAAAGGGGAAGGCAAAAGCAGCTGACAATTCATTTTGATTCCGACACGAAAAAGATCCGCGTATCAAAACGCAGATCTTTTTTGTATTTCGTCAGGATAGCCGGATCGTGCAAAGCCTGTAGAACTTGCACGGTCAGGTGTTTTTCATGATTACGCTTTCAAGCGTATTTGCAACGTCTTCGCACGCGTCGCAGCAATTTTCAAGATAGTCGAAGGTTTTGGACCAGGCTATGATTTCGAGGGGATCTTTTGAGGTCACGTGCAGATTGCGCATCGCTTTGGTGTATAGCTGGTCGCCTTCGCCTTCCAGGCGGTTGAGTTCAATAATATACTCCATAAGGAGGGCGGGTTTTTTGAAATTATGGAATTCCTGCATGGCCTTTTTCATTGTGCTGCAGCAGTTCATGATAATATCCATGAACTCGAGTGCGTCAGGACGAATGGCCTGAATATTAAAGGTGTATATTTTTACAATCACGTCCTCCACGGCGTCCGTTACGTCGTCAATCCGCTCGGCAAGCTCTGTGATGTCTTCGCGCTCGAGCGGGGGGAGAAATTCATGCGTCAGAACCTTCATCATATGATGCTTGGTGTCGTCCGCGCTGTGCTCGATATCATGCAGCGCGTTCATGGATTCGGCAACTGTTTCAGGATTAAAATCGCGCAGCGTACGATTCAAAATTTCCGCGCCGTCGCAGGAATAGCCCACGAGCTTTACAAATTCGTCAAAATAGTTGTAAGCGTTTTTTCGTGCCATAATAGATTCCTTTCAAATTTGAGACCGGCAAGGTTCAGAAGATTCCCATGAAGAGCAACGCCATTAAAAAACCTATGACGCCGCAGCCGGGGAAGGTAAGTATCCATGCCATAAACATATCCTTCACAACGCCCCAGTGAACGGAGGAAACGCGCCGTGCCGCTCCTACGCCCATGATGGCAGTGGTTTTCGTGTGCGTCGTACTGACCGGGAGCCCCGTAAGGGAAGAGATCAGCAGGCAGGTGGTGGCGGATACGTCGGCTGAAAAACCCTGATAGCCTTTGAGATGGACCATATCCATCCCAACCGCCTTAATGATGCGGTAGCCGCCGATCGAGGTCCCGAGGGCCATGACGACGGAGCACAGGATCATCAGCCAGATCGGTATTTCAAAGGACGTCACATTAGCCTGCCCTTTGGCAAGAAAGATGCCAAGAAGGAACACGCCCATAAATTTTTGCCCGTCCTGCGCGCCGTGCATAAACGACATAGCTGCAGCACCGCCGATCTGCCCATAATGGAAAAATTTTGTGGTTTTGCGGCGGTCAATATCCCGTGCGGCAAACGCCGTGATTTTTGCGGATACCCAGCCCAGTCCGAACCCAAGGCCGGTGGAAAGCGCAAGGCCATACAATACCTTTACCCATTCCGCGCCGTTGATGCCGCCAAGGCCGCCGTGCATTGCGATCGCAGCACCGGAAAGCCCGGCAATGAGCGCATGGCTTTCGCTGGTGGGAATCCCAAAGCGCCATGCCACGGTAGCCCATGTAACGATGGCTACCATTGCGGCGCACAGCGCGACCAGAGCTTCGTGTGAGTTCCCGCCAAAATCAACCATGCTATAAATGGTGTAGGCGACGGTGGCGTTTACCATGGTCATAAGCAGCACGCCGAGAAAGTTGAACACTGCGGCCATCAGGATCGCGGGCTTGGGCTTTAGGGCGCGTGTGGAAACGCAGGTTGCAATCGCGTTTGGCGCATCTGTCCAGCCGTTCACCAGAATAACCCCAAGTGTCAGGATGACGGTGATGAGCAGCGCGGGATTGGAGCCGAGCTGGGATATAAAATCCGGTAATGAAATTGTCATAATAATTCCCCCGTCAAAAAAATGATCATAACGATATTTCTACCTTTATAAACAGAAAAAGCAGTGACATACCACTTTTCATAAAAGATTCCCAAATACAGGATAAACCAAAAAAGGAAATAATGAAAGAGGTTGTGAAACGATATTGAAAAAATTTCCGGGATGCACTGCGGCCGGAGTTTGCTTTGTCTTTCAGGCCAATCCGCTGTATCATAATAACCTGTCGTTTGGTTTCGCATATGGGGACTGAAAATATGACGTTAGCTGTCGGATAGAATGTGCTATGATAAATACAGATCAACTTGTGGCGTAAAAACATGTTTGGCTGTCAGGACGGCATCCCCTGTCGTAAGAGTTGATGTGAACGTTCGTGGCGAAATGCCATTTGAAAAGAGGAAGCAATATGGCAGAATTACTGAAAAACAGATATAATGATCGGTCGATTCGAGAGCTGGCTCTGCGGATGAAAGCCGTATATCAACCGTTTCGGGTTGATGATTTTGTGGACGGCATTATGGACGAAACATGGGATGGGTTAGCGCTGAAAGCCCGAATGCGGCGAATTACTGTCAATTTGGGAAAGCATTTGCCAAACGATTATGAACAGGCGCTTGGCATCATTGATAAGGTCGTTGCGGGTTATCCTGCGGGGTTTAACGACTTTACATTAATGTACTTCCCGGATTTTGTTGAAGTTTACGGGCAGGACGAATGCTTTTGGGATTTGTCGATGGCGGCTTTGGAGCGGTATACCCCATCCTCTTCTTCCGAGTTTGCCGTTAGGCCCTTTATCATCAATCACGAGGAGCGTATGATGCGGCAGATGTCCGCGTGGGCCGGTCATGCCGATGAGCATGTCAGGCGGCTCGCCAGCGAGGGGTGCCGTCCCAGTCTGCCGTGGGGGCAAGCGTTGGACAGCTTCAAAAAAGATCCTTCCCCGGTTCTTTGCATCTTAGAACAACTGAAGGCAGATCCATCGCCGTATGTCCGGAAAAGCGTGGCCAACAATCTGAACGACATCTCAAAAACACATCCTGATCTTGTTGCACAGACCGCAAAGGCTTGGTATGGCAAAGACAGGCATACCGATTGGATTGTGAAGCACGGATGCAGGACGCTTCTCAAAAAAGGAAACAGGGATGTGCTGGGTATCTTTGGGTTTGCAGGCGCCGGTTGTGTGAAGGTTGAAGGCCTCGCGCTTGGCGCCGCAGCTGTTTCCATTGGGGAAGATATGACCTTTTCCTTTATGGTTGAAGCGAAAAAAGAGGCCAAGGTACGGCTCGAATATGGTATTGATTATGTGAAAGCAAGCGGCAAACGAAATCGCAGGATATTCCAGATATCTGAGTTTTCCTTCAAGGAAAACGGGAAGAGGCTGTACACAAAAAAACATTCCTTTGCCGACGTAAGTTCAAGGAAGCATTATCCCGGCATCCATTCGATTACGCTTATCGCAAACGGCACGGAGCAGGATACGCTTGATTTTGAAGTTCTGGCTGCAAAATAGTATGCTTTCAGGCGGGCGTGGCTGTTTTTGGTGGCACTTCAACTTTATGATTTGCCTCACAGGCCAAATTGATAAATAATAGATGCAATACCATCCATAAGGGCCTGGCCGAATAAGAAACCGGGCCGGAATGAAATTTTCTGGTCTTGTGGGCTTGCCGCCTTTTTTTATGCGCTATTTGATGTTTACATGGCAAACCCCGATTTTCAGCAATGAAAATCGGGGTTTCTTTACAGGCCGATAGGGAGCGGGGGTTCCAAACTGACTGCATACATGAAAGAAGCGTTATGCCAGCTTCATTTGCTCAACTTTATCCTGAAGCTTTTCCCCGCGCTTTTTGAAGATGATGGATAGTGCGAGGAAGCTTCCGAGGAAGATCGCAAGTATACCGATACATTGCCAGATCAGGGCGATATCAGAGCCGGAGATCGCTTCACGTAAGGCCGTAACGCAATAGGTAAACGGCATAAACGGATTGAGCACCTTAAAGAAATTCGGAACAAGCTCGAGCGGGAAGGTGCCTGCGTCCGCGGTAAGCTGAAGGATCAGCAGAACGATGGCGATGAGCCGCCCCGCGTCCCCAAGCAGTGAAATCAGCGCCTGTACGATCGCGATCGACGTGAGAGACATCACTATGATCGTAAAGAAATAGAGCGCGGGATTGTTTGGCGTCAAACCAAGCGTTAAGACCACTGCACCTACCATGATCGCCTGAAGTACGCCGATGAACGCATACGAAAGATATTTGCCGATCACTGACTGCACGCTGCCCGCCTGATAGCGCGGATCGGTACGGGGAGAGATAATGAAAAACATCAGGATTGCGCCCACCCACAGGGAAAGAGGTATAAAGTAAGGCGCAAAACCAGTGCCATAATCCGGAACGGGATTGACCGGCTGGTTTGAAATCGAGACGGGCTCGCTGATGTACTCTGCCATCGATTCGCTTGAGTTTACAAGGTTACCGTCGATATAGCTTACGCCGTCTGCAAGCTTTGTCGAAAGCTCAGCGGAGCCGTCGTTTAATTTGGTAACGCCGTCGGTCAGTTGTGGAAGCTGGGACTGCAGCGAATCCATGCCGTTTTTCAGTTCCGAAGAACCGCTCGTAAGCTGCGAAATACCGTTTGCTGCCTGGTTTATACCGCTGTTTAATGCGTTGCTGCCGGTAGCAAGCTGCGAAACGCCGTTTGCAAGCGCGGGCGTTTTTTCAGATAATTCGGTTGCACCGGAGTCCAGTTGATGAGCGCCTTCTGACAGCGTGTTGATGCCTTCTGAAAGGGCGGGCAGCTTTCCGTCTAATTCGCCGATGCCGCTCGCAAGTTGGTCTGCGCCGGGCTTCAGCTGTGTATTGATCGCATCCGCGGCGGTATCAATACCGTTTGTAAGCTGGTCGACGCCTGCGGCAAACGCAGGAGAGCCATCCGGCATTACCGTATTGGAGGGATCAAGGGTATATTGCAATGCGCCAAGCCCGGTTTCGATGCTGCCAACACCGCCTTTTGCACTCTGCAGCCCGTTATTCAGGTCGGCAAGGTTGCTGTGGTAGGAGGATTGCAGGGCGTCAAGCGCACCTTTTAGCTGGTCGGGCGTAGCCGAACCGGAATCGATGAGTGCTTTGATATCTGTGACCGCATCGTCAAAGTCTGTGGTGGACGATGTGGCGGATATGAGCGCGTCAAGGCCGGAGGATACGCCTGCCGCGCCTTGTGCAAGCGCATCGGCAGAGTCCCTGAGCTTTGCAGTGCCGGATTTTACCGCCGCAGCACCGCCGGACAGCTCGGAGGAACGGTCGGATAATTCTGTGATTCCCCCTGAAAGAGACTGCGCCCCTTCGTAAAGCTGATTGACTCCGGATGCAAGTTCACTGCTTTTGGCCTCAAGCGAGTCGATGCCGCCGGATAGCCTGCCCGCGCCCTCGCTTAGCTGGTTTGCACCCTGCGTAAGCGCGGGAACCTGGCTATTAAGCTCAGCGAGGCCGCCGGAAAGCTGGGCGCTGCCGCTTTTCAGGGCGGGAACATTCGAATTTAGTTGGGTAAGCCCTGTGTTGAGCGTGGAGGAACCGTCCGTGAGTTTGCTTGCTCCGTCCGTGAGGTCGGGCAGTTTTCCATAAAGCAGGCCGATACCGTCGTGCAGCTCGGCAGCGCCGTCTTCTGCCTGCGAAAGCCCGTCCTTAGCGTCGTAAAGCCCGTCAAAAGCAGCCAGCGTATATTCTTTCGTAACAGAAGAAGAAACCTGGTCCTTCAGTTGGACCTCGACATTTCCACTGATTTGCGAGGCAAGAAAATTTTTGGCCTGATTCGAGGTATAGATAATATCCGCCACCGTAGGCTCGCCCGTTTTTGCATTGACAATCTTTTGGGAAAAATCTTCCGGAATTGTGAACATGGAGTAGTACTCCGTGTTCTGGAAGCCGTCCTTGAGGTCGTCCTGCGTGATAAAAGACCATTTGACTTCGTTGTTGCCGCGCAGGTCGTCCACTACATTGTCCCCATAATTGACCGGCTTTCCGTCAAGCGTCGCGCCTTCGTCGAGGTTTAGCACGGCTACGGGCAGTTGATCCAGCCTGCCGTAAGGATTCCAGAATGCGGCGAGATAGCAAAGGCTGTAAAGCATAGGCACAATCAGGATGGCAATCACCGAGACGCGTATCAGCCTGTTTGTGAAAATACTGGAGATATCGTTTCCTGCTATTTTTGCAAATTTCAAATGTAACACTCCTTCGTTGAATTATTTATACTGACTGGTCAGTATAAATAATATTGCTTTTGGACTTATTTGTCAACACATTGCGCGCAAAAAAACCAACAGTTTACCTGTTGGTTATAATTTTAATGTTTTTTAGTGTCCAAAAAGGAATTCAGGAAACGGCCATGGTAATCAGGCCCAACGCAACCGTAAGGAGTGAGATCGTAGTGGCCGGCGGATCGAAATGTGTGTCGCAACGGGTGTTAAAGAGGTTGCAAAACAGGCTTCCAAGCACTGCTGCGAGCGCGCCGAAAAGCGTACCAAGTAATGCGCCGCCAACCGGGCCAAGCAGGGAAATGCCAAGAACAGCCGCAAGCGCAGCGCAGAATGTGATGTGGTGCGTTGCGGGTACGGCAAAGCCCATCTGGGTAAAAAGAAGCGTAACGGCAGAAAACCCAAAGCAGATAACAGGATAAACAGAGAGAAACGTATCGCCCGCTCCGGCGCCCGAAAGGGCGCTGCCGACAAACGCCACCGCTGTTCCAACGCCGCCGCCAAGGAGCACGTCATAAAGAATGTCGTTTCCGCACAGCAGCCATACTCTTTTGTCAGGCCCGGTGCATTCTCCGGTAAGGCCGCTTGAGCCAAAAAGCAGGCGCGTGATAACCGCCAGAATCACCACGGTGATTGACGGAAGGTCAGGCAAAGCGGCAAAGGGAATGATTCCGATCAAATAATGGATCAGAAAGCCGAGCATGCCAAATATCCCGCCGACGAGTAGCACGGCAGGGGATTTCAACTGGTTGAGCGCAATAAAGATATCGGAACCGGATTTGATCCGCTTTGTCTTTCCGGCAAAGCCTGCCGCCGCAACGCCGCCTGCAAATGCGACGTGCGGGCCGAGAAAGGCGCCGAATGCAAGAAACCCGATTGTGAGGTCTGCCGGAGCGCCGGACGCGGTCGCAATCCCGCCAATCAGGGCGATAACGCCTGTCATAATAAAAGCGGGAATCGCGCCAATGAGCGCGCCGATAAGGCCTCCGCCAAACGCCCCGATGAGTGCCAGAATGTCCATGGATTGAAATCCTCTTTCTTCGGTGTCCAAGCTGTGATGCGACGTTTGATCATTCTATTTTATTATATAAAAACCAATGGTAATATGATAATACCATTCATGGTAGAAATGCCTTAATATGCTAAGGTAACCGGTTACATTAAGAGATTTTGAGGATTGGTTTCCCAAAATCGTTTTTTATGGGCCTATACGGCTTTTTCAATCAAAAGATACCGATGATATAATAAAAACGCATGGAATAATGCAATTAAGGGTAGATAGGAGATTGGAAATGGATACAAAAATATTTAAGCATTTTACAACAGTGGAATTCGGCGTGGGAGCGGCGGAAACCATTGGCGACAAGGTAAAGGAATTCGGAGGCACAAAAGCGCTGCTCGTGACAGATCCGGGTTTGATCTCCACGGGGATGATCGATACGATTGAAAAATACCTGCAGGACGCGCAGATTCCGGTGGTGCGTTTTGCCGACATCAAAGGAAACCCGGTGGTTGGGTGTATTGAGCAGGGCGTGAAAGTCATGAAGGACAACGGCTGCGATATTACGATTGCAATCGGTGGGGGAAGCTCGATGGACGTTGCCAAGGCAATCAATATCGTTGAGGCAAACGGCGGAAATATACTGGATTACGAGGTGACGCGCGAGGGCCAGAAAAACCCTTTGAAGAAGAGGAAAAAACCGTTGATCGCCATACCGACGACATCAGGGACGGGCAGCGAGGTGACGATCTGGTCTGTACTTACAGATCCTGCGCGCAATATGAAAGCTTCCTTTGGACATCCGTGGTATGCGCCCGACCTGGCTTTGGCTGATCCGGTGCTGACGGCTTCGGTTCCCGCCGGCCTTACGGCGGCTACCGGTATGGACGCGCTTACCCATGCCATTGAAGCCTACACATCGATTGCGCCTATGCCGCAGACAGACGCGCTGGCATTGCACGCGATTGAGCTTATTTCACAGAATTTGCGGCAGGCGGTTGCAAATGGAAAAAATATACCGGCACGTGAGGGAATGCTGATGGGCAGCCTGATGGCGGGCATGGCATTTAATAGTTCGCCCGTTGGATGCGTGCATGCAATGGCACACACACTGGGCGGCGCTTACGATACTCCGCACGGCGTTGCAAACGCGATTATGCTGCCATATGTAATGGAATATAACATCACAGCCTGTCCCGAACGTTTTGCCGACGTTGCAGTTGCAATGGGAGAGGTTGGCGACGGACTGAGCGTCATTGAAGTCGCGGATAAATCCATTGCGGCGGTCAAGCGTATGTCAAGCGATGTTGGGATTCCAAGGCTGCGCGAGGTCGGCTGCAAAAAGGAGGATATTCCAAAGCTTGCGGAGCTTGCGTTTAACGATATGAACCACAATGGAAATCCGAAGCCGATGACAGTGGATAAGATGATAGAAATTTATAACGAGGCTTATTAAAAGCAGCTTTGATCCGAAAACTGTTTGGAAAATAAAAAACGGGAACGCCTTGGTGTTCCCGTTTTCTTGCTTACAGAATACCGCGCAGGTAATTTTGCATCAGGATATCCGGCATATCCTTCTGCGGAGAATGATCCAGCGCTCCGTATACCGCAGCGGAAATGAGCGTGCCAAGGAAGCCGAGCACTGCCGCATCTGTTTCGGCCTGGCTTTTTGGCGCGCCTTCCAGCTCTGCAATACAGGACTGAATCAGCAGAGTGTATTCGCTTAACTTGCTTCGCAGGATTTGTTGCCGTTCCTCCTGTCCGAAAAGCTGGCTTAAGATTACCTTGATAAAGTTCTCGTTTTTATGGACGACCTTAAGCTGCGACTGGCACAGGGCCTTTAGCTTTTCCGCGGGAGCAAGGGGCCGCGACAGGACACGCTGCGCATCCTTGATCATATAGGAAAGCCCCTCCTGCATAACAAACAGAAAAAGCTCCTCTTTGCTTTTGAAATGATAATAAAGAGTTCCTTTGGCAACTCCGGCCCGCACTGCAATTTCATCCATTGCCGCGCCGGTGTAGCCAGACTGCGAAAACACATCGACAGACGCGTTGTAGATTGCTTCCTTGGTTTTATTCATGGCTTTGCCCCTTTGAAATTGGATTGACCAGTCAGTATAATTACTTATAAACCAGAAATGGAAAAATAGCAAGCGGTTTTTTTGGAAGGATCAAAATTTAAATACAAAAAAGAGAGGAAATCCTCTCTTTGCTATTTGCCGTTTAATATGGGCGGGCATACATGGCAACCTGCCATTTGCCGCCGTTTTCACCCCACAAATCGTTTACCACGACTTGCCCTTTTGATGAACTCGCCTCCACGACTTTGCCGTCCCCAAGATAAATACCTACATGGTGGATTTCATCGTATCGTCCGCAGTCGCAGCCCGCCTTACTCCAAAACACGAGGTCTCCCTCCTGTAAATCCCCGCGCGCGATGGTGTAACCGTTTTGCGCGCAATATTGGGCCTGCTCTGCCGCCGTGCCCGGAAGCGTAACGCCTGCCTGCCCGTATGACCACTGCGTAAAAGAACTGCAGTCAACATAATTTCCAGTTCCGCGCCTGGCCTGCGAATATGGATCGCCAACGCGGGTAAGGGCAGCCTGCGCCGCAGTCTGGCCGACCGGCCCGGCAGTGGAGAAATTACCAAACGGGCCCGAAATAGCAGTGGTTTGCGTGCCGCCTGCAAAGAGGCCTGCAAGGGAAGACAACAGCGAAGAAGAACTTCCCCCGTTGCTCCGCTTGTTATCGCTATCGCTTTCCGAAAAATCCGCAAGGGATGCAAGCGAGGAATCCATACTTTGCGCGAGTAACTGCGCAAAAAGAAGGCGCTGCGAATCGCTTATGGAAGCCGCGCTTTGATTTCCGGAGGCAGCCGCACAGCTGCATGTTTTCTGCACATTGTTTACCGTATCCATATAAGAACCCCAAATCAATTACAGCGATTCAGCGTAAAGCAGGTTATGCCATACATACGATCAATCGCTTGGATTTGCAATTTATATCAAAAGCCTGTAATCAGCCTTTTGATAAATCGCTATAAAAATTACTGTTATTATAGCGGAAAAAGAGAGCGGTTGCAATGAGCAAACAGTAATTTCGGGACAAAGGGGATGAAAAATAAATTTGATTGAAAAAAAACACAAAAGGGTATACAATACTATGTGTTACATGGTAATGGAAAGGCACAATATATGGAGCTTAAAATATCCCCACTGTTCAGCGGATCAAAGGGAAATTGCATTTATATCGGAACGGAAACGTCCAAGGTGCTTGTAGACGCTGGGTATTCCTGCACGAAAATAGCAAACGAGCTGAAAAAGGTCGATACGCACATGGAGGACATTGACGGTATTTTGATTACGCATGAACACAGCGACCACATTGCTGGCGTTGGGGTGATTTCGCGCAAGTACGATATTCCCGTTTACGCAAACGAGCAGACGTGGTGTGAGATGGAAAAGCGTCTGGGCGAGGTGCAAAGCAAAAATATACGCGTCATCGACGAGCAGGATTTTTATGTAAAGGATTTGTGTGTGCAGCCGTATGAAATATCGCACGATGCGGTGCGTCCGTTTGGTTACAGCGTAACGGCGGGAGGCAAGAAGGTCAGCATTATGACTGACCTTGGCAGAGTGACGGAAAAGATATTGGCGCAGGTGGCGGGTTCTTCCATCGTTTTACTGGAATCCAACCACGATGTGGAGATGCTCAAATGCGGTCCGTATCCTTACTATTTAAAACGCAGAATTCTTTCCACGCACGGGCATCTTTCCAACGACGACGCGGCGAAAACGGCTTACCAGCTGGCTGCGGCGGGCGTAAGGGGCATATTGCTCGGGCATTTATCAGAAAAGAATAATTTTTATGAACTGGCTTATGAGACGGTGTGCAGCTTCCTGCAACAAAACGGTGTGACAATCGGAAAGCACGTGGCCGTCGCGATGGCAAAGCGCGAAGGGGTTACGGGAATTTATGCGGCGACCTGAACCCGGAATAAAACAGTTGATTTGGAAAACTTCGGAGGGGTATCCGGAGTTTTTTTATAGGCTGCCACGCTTTTGGGAAAAAGCATGGTTTTCAGAAAGGGATGACAATGGTCAAAATCAAAATTGTTTGCGTAGGGAAACTGAAAGAGGATTTTTATCTGAAAGCGCAGGCCGAGTATGTCAAAATGCTCGGACGTTTTTGCGATATTACAGTGGAGGAACTACCGGACGAACCGCTCTCGAATGTAAGGGGAGGGAAAGCGGAATTGGCGGTGAAGGAAGCGGAGGGAAAGCGGATCCTTTCCAAATGCGAAGGATTTGTAATCGCGTGCGACGTTGCGGCGAAGCAGCTTTCATCAGAGGAATTTGCACAGAAAACAGACGCGCTTATGACGGACGGAAACAGTACGCTTTGCTTTGTAATCGGCGGATCGCTCGGGCTTTCGCAGGAGGTGCTGTCGCGTGCGGATATGCGGCTCTCCGTTTCGAAAATGACGCTGCCGCACAGGCTTTTCCGCATTGTTCTTTTGGAACAGGTTTTCCGCGCGTTCAAGATCATAAATCACGAGACATATCACAAATAACTGTGATATAATAACAATACTATTTATAATTTAGAATTATTTGGAGAGACAATGATGTCAGAAAACGAATCGAAAAACTTTATCGAAGAAATTATTGACCGCGACCTTGCGGACGGTGCGGTGAAGACGGTAGTAACGCGTTTTCCGCCTGAGCCGAACGGATACCTGCACCTTGGGCACGCAAAAGCGATCTGCCTCAATTTTGGACTGGCCGAAGAGTATGGCGGCAGGTGCAACCTGCGTTTTGACGATACGAATCCGGTGAAGGAGGATGCGGAGTATATCGAGGCAATCAAAAAGGATATCGGATGGCTCGGCTTCCGGTGGGACAATGAGGTCTACGGCTCGGATTATTTTGAATTTATGTACGAATGTGCCAAAAAGCTGGTGGAAAAGGGCCTTGCGTATGTGGACGATCTCACACCAGAGCAAATGCGGGAATATCGTGGAACGCTGACGCAGCCGGGGAAAGAAAGCCCTTACCGCAACCGGAGTGCGCAGGAGAATATGGATTTATTCGAACGCATGAAGGCGGGCGAATTTGCAGATGGAACAAAGGTGCTTCGTGCCAAGATCGATATGGCCTCGCCGAATCTCAATATGCGTGATCCGGCGATTTACCGCATTGTGAAAGCGCCGCACCACAGAACGGGAGACCAGTGGGTAATCTACCCCATGTACGATTTTGCGCATCCTCTGGAGGATGCGTTTGAAGGTGTGACGCATTCTGTGTGCACCATGGAGTTTGAGGACCATCGTCCCCTTTACGACTGGTTTATTGAAAACTGCGAATGCAAAAATGTGCCGCACCAGTACGAGTTTGCACGCCTGAACCTGACCAATACGGTGATGAGCAAGCGTTACCTGAAAAAGCTGGTGGACGACGGCGTTGTATCCGGCTGGGACGATCCGCGCATGCCTACGCTTTCCGGTGTCCGCCGCAGGGGATACACACCTGCTGCAATCCGTGATTTTTGCGAGCGTATCGGCGTTGCAAAGGCGGTATCCGAGGTTGACGTAAGGCTGCTCGAGCACTGCGTAAGGGAAGACCTGAATGCACATGCGCCGCGCATTATGGCGGTGCTGCGTCCGCTTAAGCTGACCATCGAAAATTACCCGGACGGGCAAACGGAAATGCTTACGGCAGAGGATATGCCCGGAAGCGGGAGCACGCACGAGGTTCCTTTCTCAAAGCACCTGTACATCGAGCAGGAAGACTTTATGGAGGAAAAACCCAATAAAAAGTATTTCCGCCTGTTTGTCGGCGGGGAGGTGCGTCTCAAAAACGCTTATATCATCAAATGTGAGCGTGTGGTAAAGGATGAAAACGGCAATGTTACGGAAGTGATCTGCACCTACGATCCTACAACGAAATCCGGCGGGGAGAACAGCGGAAAAAAAGTAAAGGGTACGCTGCACTGGGTGGAAGCGGAATCCGCGGTAAAAGCGCAGGCGCGCCTTTTGGATTCCCTCTTTGTTGAGCAGGAGGACGGAACGATGATTCCCAACGAGAATTCTATGGTCGTGCTCGACCATGTGATGGTGGAGCCGCACATCAAAACAGCACAGAAGGGCGACCGGTTCCAGTTTATGCGGCAGGGCTATTTTAGCATCGATCCGGTGGATACAACGGCAGATAAGCTTGTATTCAATCAGATCGTGAGTCTCAAGGACAGCTTTGCAAAGCAGGTGCTTGCAGGCAAGTAAGAGCAGGATAAATTCCGGAAAGGACGATGAGAATGGAAGTAAGAACGAGATTTGCGCCCAGCCCCACGGGATATCTGCACATTGGCGGGTTGCGCACGGCGCTTTACGCATATTTATTTGCCAAGAAAAATGGCGGGAAGTTTATCCTGCGTATCGAGGATACGGACAGGGAACGGCTGGTGGACGAAGCCAGCGAGATTATTTACCGTACGCTCAAGGATACGGGACTCATTTATGACGAAGGACCGGATGTTGGCGGGGAATACGGCCCGTACATCCAATCCGAACGGAAGGACATCTATGGTAAGTACGCACAGGAGCTTGTGAAACGCGGAGCAGCGTATTATTGCTTCTGCACCAAGGAGCGCCTTGCAGGCCTGCGCAGCCAGTGCGAGCAGGACGGACGGCAGTTCAAATATGACAAGCACTGCCTTCAATTAACACCGGAAGAGATTCAGGAAAAGCTTGACGCAGGCGTGCCTTATGTGATACGCCAGAATATCCCGGCCGAAGGCCAGACGACCTACAGCGATATGGTCTATGGGGATGTGACGGTTCCCAACAGCGATATGGAGGATAACATCCTGCTGAAATCGGACGGATATCCGACCTATAATCTTGCAAACGTGGTGGACGACCACCTCATGAAAATTACGCACGTAATACGCGGAATCGAATATCTTTCCTCTACGCCGAAATATAACCTTTTATATGAAGCGCTGGACTGGGATGTGCCGGAATATATCCACTTGCCGCCGGTGATGCGCGATAAACACGCAAAGCTATCCAAACGGCATGGCGATGCGTCTTATGAGGATTTTATAGAAAAGGGCTATTTGTCCCATGCGATTTTGAATTATATTGCATTGCTGGGCTGGTCGCCCGCAGACAACAAGGAAATTTTCACGCTGCCAGAGCTGGAGCACGCGTTTGACGTGTCGGGCATCAGCAAAAGCCCGGCGATTTTTGATGTGGAAAAGCTCAGGTGGATGAATGCGGAATATATCCGCGCTCTTTCCGAGGAGGATTTCATTAAAATGGCAATGCCATATTTCGAGCAGGCAATCGATCCGGATAAATTCGACCTGCCGCTCATTACAAGGCTGATCCAGCCGAGGCTTGAGGTGCTCAACGAGATTCCGGAAAAGCTTACGTTCCTCTCCAGGCTCCCGGATTATGACATAGACCTTTATTTCCACAAAAAGATGAAGGTTACGCCGGAGAGTGCGCTCGT
Organism: Christensenella sp. KGMB01412; assembly: GCF_055522415.1. Classification (NCBI taxonomy): domain Bacteria; kingdom Bacillati; phylum Bacillota; class Clostridia; order Christensenellales; family Christensenellaceae; genus Christensenella; species Christensenella sp. KGMB01412. The sequence continues at coordinate 376,222 of NZ_JBVFVW010000002.1, forward strand.
GTACTTAAGGGAGGCGTATCCGGTGCTGAGGGACCTGCCGGAATTTACGCAAAGCGCTATCCACGATGCGATGATGTCGCTCGTAGAAAAACTCGGCATCAAAAACGGACAGCTTTTATACCCGCTGCGCGTTGCGCTGTCGGGTACGCCGGTAACGCCCGGAGGAGCAATCGAAATCGCCTATTTGCTTGGCAGGCATGAGGCGCTCAGCCGGATTGAGACTGGGATAAGGAAGCTTGAAGATTCGCTTCAATAGGAAATAAAGCTGCCGGATCAAAAGGGAGATTACCCACAGCCGGCAGCTTTTTTTTAAAAGTGCAGAATGAAAAACGGAGGTATCAAAATGAAGAAGATAATTTGCATGGTGGTAATTTGCGTGCTTGTGCTGGGGGTTGCCGCCGCCGGGTTTGCGGCAGGGGAAACGTTCGAGATTCCGGACCTTCACATGACGGTGACGATTCCAGGCGCGGAGGGGCTGATGACGGCAGTCACCGGAGTAGAGATCAATGACGCGATGGAGGAATGGACCGGGATGCAGGGCCTCGATGAGGAAGACCTCATGGATTACCTCGAAAGCAATATGATTTACTTAACCGTGATGGATCCGGAAGGAAGCTTTGAATATACGGTTACAGCTATGGAAAACGACAGCGCAGAATATGTTTACGACCTCGATACGCTTTCACAGGCGGATATGGAGGAGGTTATGAAGGGGGCTGCGGGCATCAACAGCGTCGACGACCTCGATCAGGATGTGCTCAACGATATGTCCTCGAGTGGCGCACAAATAGTTGACGATGCGAGCATCCAGATGGATTCCATGGAAAAAATCGGCGACAATACCTACATGATCGGTTCGATGGACGGATCGATGAGCGGGATGGATGTGTGGCAGCAAATGTATGCGACTGTGAAAAACGGGCAGTTTATTTATATCAGGGTGATCAATTACGACGGGCCGGTAACGGACGAACAAAAGTCAACCCTCAAAGAAATCGTACAGAGCGCTTCCTATGAGAATATTCCGAGCACCGGCGCAACGTACGCGCAGGATAAGGCAAAGGCAGATGGAATGCGTAATATCATGGTGGGCGTGATTATTGCAGTGGTCGTAATCATTGCGATCGTACTGGTCGTTACCTTAAGAAAAAATGCGCGCAAAAAAGCGCAGGCCGTGAGCAACCCGCAGTTTGGAGCGCAGGGACAGTATTACCCGCCGCAGAATATGGGGCAGGGTGGAGCTCCGCAGGCCCCGCTGCAAGGCCAGATTCCGCAACAGCCGCAGGGAAATATCCCGCCGGCAGCACCGCAGCCGCCGTCCGAAGCACATCAGGCAGGCGCGCCGCAACAGGAAAAACAGGAGCCGGAACCTAGGAACGACGAAAACGAATCCGGGCCGACCGCTTGACTTTTGATAGGCGGTTAAGCTATAATATCTTGATGTAGCGTCCTTGCCCTGCGGGCAAAAAGCAGGGCCATTAGTCCAGAAGGAGGTGAATTACGGATGGTAAAATATGAATCAATGTATATTTTAAAGCCGGATATGGAAGAGGAGAAGAAAGACGCCCTCGTCAAAAGATTTTCTGATATCGTAACGAACAATGGCGGTACGATTGAAAAGATCGACGAATGGGGCAAAAAGAGACTTGCCTACCCGATCCAGTATTTAAACGACGGCTATTATGTATTGATGACATTTGAAGCGGAACCGACACTGCCGGTTGAGCTCGAAAGAAATTACAAGATTTCCGACGATGTAATCCGCTATATCGTAATCAATTTAGACGAAAAATAAAAGGGTGTTCTGCCCCGGTGCAGGATAACGGGCGATTTGCCCGGAAACGACAGTAAAAAAGGATGGTTCCAAGATGAATAAAGCGATTCTGGTTGGGAATTTAACAAGAGATCCGGAACAGCGTACGACTTCGAGCGGCGTTGCGGTAACAAGCTTTACCGTAGCGGTGTCGCGCAGGTATAAATCGCAGGATGGCCAGCAGCAGGCAGATTTTATTAACTGCGTTGCGTGGCGGTCTACAGCGGAGTTTGTTGCAAAGTATTTTGTAAAGGGCTCTAAAATCGGTGTGATCGGAACGATTCAGACCAGAACCTACGACGATCAGAACGGCGTAAGGAAATATGTGACGGAGGTCGTTGCGGACGAAGTGGAATTTGTGACAAATAAGTCGCAGAACCCGGGAGCTACACGCGGAGACGCGCCCGGACAAAATATGCCGCAGCCGCAGCAAAATGCCGACGACCTGTTTGCAGAGGAATTATCGGATTTCCAGCCGCTCGACGACGCGGAACTGCCTTTCTGATTCTGATAGAAAAGGAGAATTTCTCAAATGAGCGAAGAAAGAGCGAGAAGACCGATGCGCGCAAGACGCCCGAGAAGAAAAGTTTGTGCTTTTTGTGCAGATAAATCGGAAAGCATCGATTATAAAGACGTTGTAAAGCTAAGAAAATATTTGACGGAGCGCGGTAAAATTATGCCCAGGCGCGCTTCCGGAACGTGTGCAAAGCACCAGAGAGAGCTTGCGATTGCTATCAAGCGGGCAAGAGTGATGGCGCTTCTGCCGTATGTATCCGACTGAGTAAACATTAATTTTCAATAAAAAGAATACACGCAATGTGCGTGTGTTCTTTTTTATACCCTGATATTGTGCTATAGTTGAAAAAATGCTGGAAAGGGGAACGATAGAATATGAAAAAAGTAATTGCGGGGGTTGGTATGCTGATTGCGGGGACGATCCTGTATGGTGCGGCGGCAATTACGGCGGGGGTGGCGGTTGCTGCAACAACTGCACCCGGCTGGGATACGGAAATGGGGATGTATTGGCAGTCTGTCGTAACCTGCGGTATGGACGCGCCGATTGCCTTTGGCATTGTTTTAAGTATCGTGGGCCTTTGCTTTCTGCTGTGGGGTGTGTTTTCTGCAAATAAGAAAAAAGACAAGCCAGCGGACGAATAAAATGAGAATTTGCTCTGGATTGTATGCTGTAAAATAAAGCCTTTTTATGGTATACTGATTCTATGAATATAACATTTGACAAGGGAACTGCGGTAATTTCCGGGTTGTCCTGTTTTGAGCCAAGGCATATCTTCGACAATGGACAGGCGTTTCGTTTTGCGGAGAGGGACGGCTGTTATGAGGGCGTGGCGCACGGGCGTTTTTTGCGTGTGAGTAAGCGCGGGGAGGATGTGTTGCTGTATCCGTGCGGGACGCAGGACTATGAACGGATATGGAAACATTATTTCGATCTGGAACGCGATTATGACGCATTATTTTGTGATTGCAGCGATGAAGCGCTCAGAAGCGGCAGGGAGTTTGGCTGCGGATTGCGTATATTGAACCAGCAGCCATTTGAAACGCTCATTACGTTTATTGTTTCGGCAAATAATAATGTAAAACGTATCCGGGGGATCATTGACCGGCTTTGCCGCCTGTGCGGCGAACCTTTTACGTTTGAAGGGAAGACGTGGCACCGTTTTCCGGAGCCCGCGGCATTGGCGCGGCTTTCGGAAGGGGATTTGAAAGAATGCGGCAGCGGCTATCGCGCGCCGTATCTCAAAGGAGCGGCCAAAATGGTGGCGGAGGGGTTTTCTTTGGAGGCTCTTCGTGCGTTGCCTTACGGGGAGGCTAAAAAAGAGCTGCAGGCCCTGCCCGGAGTAGGACCAAAGGTGGCTGACTGCGTGTTGCTTTTTTCCCTTGGATTTTATGACGCGTTTCCGGCAGATGTCTGGATCAAGCGGGTTATGAGGGAGCATTACGGCTTTGTCGGCAGCGACAAGGCGATCTATGAGTTCGCGCGGGATAAGTTCGGCGAATACGCGGGGATCGCGCAGCAATACCTGTTTTTCTGGCAAAGGGAAAACAGTGGGAAACAGGAAACAAACCGCAACGCGGTATGATAAAATTTAGAGTATTTCAGGAGGATAACATGAAGCTTTTGGTGGATACGCACACGCATACGGTTGCGAGCGGCCACGCTTATTCCACATTGCGTGAAAACGCCCTCTTTGCAGCTAAAAAGGGCCTTGAGGCATTTTGCTGCACGGATCACGGCCCAGGCATGAAGGGGATCGTACCAGCATTCAGCCTGAATGTGCTGATGAGCGTTCCTGACGAGATCGAGGGAGTCAGGCTGATCCGGGGCTGCGAGCTTAACATTTTGGACAGCGAGGGACACGTTGACCTTGCCGAAGGGTATTTGAAGAAACAGCAGTTTTTGATTGCGTCGCTGCATGATATCACGATCCCGCAGGGAAGTGTGGAGGAAAACACGGCAGCCATGACAAATGCGCTCAGAAATAAATACATCGATGTGATCGGGCATCCGGGGAATCCGCATTTTCCGGTCAATATCGAGGAAGTGGTGGATACTGCCAAAAAGTATGATAAACTATTGGAGATCAACAGCCATTCCTTTGAATACCGCAAGGGAAGTCCCAAATATTGCAGGGAATACATCAGGCAGTGCAAACAAAAGGGCGTACGCATCACAGTGTCTTCAGACGCCCATTCCTGTTATAATATCGGCGGTTTTGATGCGGCGATTGAGGCGCTTCGCGAGCTTGAATTTCCGCGGGAGCTGATTGTGAGCAGGGATTTAAAAACCTTTGAGGCATACCTTGAGGAAAAGAAACGAAGAGTGGCGCAATAAGATAGCGACAAACAGGATGGATAGGGAGCTTTTATTTTATGGCATATAAAACTTTGTACCGCGTGTTTCGTCCAAAGACCTTTGACGAAGTGTACGGACAGCAGCATATTACGGATATTCTCAAAAAGCAGGTTACTACGGGGCAGACCACGCACGCCTATTTGTTTTATGGGCCGCGGGGAACGGGAAAGACGAGTACGGCAAAGATACTGGCAAACGCGATGAGCTGCCTGAATCCGCAGGATGGTAATCCATGCGGGGAGTGCGAGGTGTGCAAGAGTTTTCGTAATGACGCGTTTGTGGATATCGTTGAGATCGACGCAGCGTCAAACAACAGCGTTGACAATGTGCGCGATATCCGGGAAAAGGTGTCGCTTTTGCCTGCACTCGGCAAATTCAAGATTTATATCATAGACGAGGTGCATATGCTGTCGCCCGGAGCATTCAACGCCCTTTTGAAAACGTTGGAGGAGCCGCCGCCGCACGCGGTGTTTATCCTTGCGACAACGGAGATACGCAAACTGCCGGCAACCATACTCTCCCGCTGCCAGCGTTACGATTTCAAACGGATATCGGATGAGGATATCGTTGCCCGCCTGCGCGAGGTAGCAGAAAAGACGGGCGTTACCTATGAAGAAGAAGCGCTCAGAATGATCGCACAATCCGCCGAGGGCGCTATGAGGGATGCGCTTTCCGTGATGGACCAGTGCGTTTCCGGCAGGGATACGCTTACGCTGGAGCACGTGAACGAAGCAATGGGTATTGCAGACAGCCTCAAGACAAAAGAACTGTGCGATGCGGTGCTGGAAGAAAATGCGGGCGCGGCGCTTGGAAAGCTGAACGGGATGCTGCAATCGGGTATTGAACCGCACAATATTTTAAGGGATATCGTGGTAGAGCTTTCGCTGCGGCTTGCCCAGGAGGCGGACGAGGCATACCGGTGTGCAAATCTTTTGCGCGTGCTGGAAGTGTTTATCTATAACCAGAATATATTGCGTTACGCAACCACGCCGGATGCGGTGCTGATTGCAGCGGTAGCGCGCGCGGCGACGAATACGACGGACGTGGAAACAAAAGATATGGAGCTGCGTATAAAAAAGCTCGAAGCCCGTGTGGAAAAGCTCGCGGCAGGGATCGCGCAGGGGAATTTCTCCATGAGCGCGGGTAAGGCGGCTCAGGCTGCGGAACCCCCGGCGGCGAAACCGGCTCCCGTGGCGGCGCAGCAGGAAATCAATGTTCCGGTGCAGGAGAAGAAGGAAGGCGCGGCGATAGAAGCGGTAGAGGCCGAAGAACAAACGGAACAGGCCGAAAAAGATGCAGTGCAGAAAAGAGAGGAACAGGCGCAGGAATTGCCGGACAGCGGCGAGGCGCTTGTGAAGTTCCGCGAAATGGTAGGCAGGGAAATACCTGTGCTTGCCCCGGCGGCAGGAGCGGTAAAGACGCTGCACCCGCATGGAAATATGCTGGATCTTGTTGCAGATGCAGCAGATTCGGTGCTGGTGGATATGTTCAAAAAAGAGGATTACCACACGCAGATGCAGCAGATCACAAAAGACATATTCGGGAAAGCGATGGTTATTGAGGTTTTGTACGGCAAGGAAGAGGCCAAGGAAGAAAAAAGTATGGAACAACAGCTGTTTGACCTTTTTGGGAAAGACAAAGTTGTAATAAAATAATAAGAAAACTTTTGGAGGAAATGAAACATGGCAAAAGGTGGATTCCCGGGCGGAATGAATATGCAGAATATGATGAGGCAGGCGCAGCAGATGCAGGCAAAAATGCAGCAGATGCAGGCCGAAATAGAGGAACGCGAAGTAGAAGCGACCGCCGGCGGCGGCATGGTACGTGTTGTTGCGAGCGGGAAAAAACTCGTGAAGAGCATTGAAATCAAAGAAGAAGTCGTCGATCCGGACGATGTGGAAATGCTGCAGGACCTCGTAATCGCTGCGGTAAACGAGGCGCTTGCAAAGGCGGACGAAATGATGCAGACGGAGATGGGGAAAATCACCGGCGGCATGAATCTTGGAGGTTTGCTGTAACAGGTTATGAATTTACAGTCTTATTCAAAGCTGGTTGCACAGTTTTGTAAGCTGCCGGGCATCGGTGCAAAAACCGCGCAAAGGCTTGCGTATTACGTGCTCAAAATGCCGGAGGCGGAAGTAAAGCAGTTTGCTGTGGATATGTATGATGCACGGCGCAAGGTGAAATACTGCAAAATATGCGGCAACTTGTGCGAAAGCGATATCTGCGACGTGTGCGAGGATACGCGGCGCGACAGGTCGGTTATTTGCGTGGTGAAGGATGCGCGCGATGTATTTGCGATCGAAAAAACGCATGAATATCGCGGGCTTTACCATGTCCTTGGAGGAACGATCTCCCCGCTAGAGGGCGTCGGGCCGGATGATATCGCAATCAAACCGTTGATTGGAAGGCTGACGGACGAGGTGAAGGAAATCATCCTTGCGACAAACCCCGACGTACAGGGCGAGGCGACCGCGGCTTACATCAGCAGGCTTCTCGCCGGTTTTGACGTGAAGGTATCGCGTATCGCGCATGGCATACCGATTGGCGCCGAGCTGGAATATGCGGATGAAATCACGCTTGCAAAGGCGCTTGAGGGAAGGACCTCCTTATAAGCGGAGGGCGCGCGTGTGAGGTGCGGTTATGTATGATTCGATTAAAACGCTATATGAAACGGTGATGGGCTGTACGGCCTGCCGTTTATCGCAGCAGCGCAGGAACGTCGTGTTTGGCGAAGGAAATCTCCATGCGGACGTTATGTTTATTGGGGAAGGGCCCGGAGCGCGGGAGGACGAACAGGGCAGGCCGTTCGTGGGCCCGGCAGGAAAGCTGCTGGATCAGATGCTTGCCGGAATCGGTCTGCAACGCGCGGATGTGTATATTGCAAACGTAGTCAAATGCCGTCCGCCGAACAATCGTGATCCGCAGGAGGATGAGCGTGCGGCGTGTATTGGCTATCTGCGCGCGCAGGTTGCTTTTGTAAAGCCAAAGGTGATCGTATGTCTTGGAAGGATTGCGGCAGGAGTGATTCTTGGACGCGATGTGAAAATGATGAAAGAGCACGGCGTGTGTACAAAGGTAAAAAATTTCTATATCATGCCAACGTTCCATCCGGCTGCGCTTTTGCATAATCCGGATTATGCGGAGGACGCAAAAAAAGATTTTCAGGAACTGAAGAAAAAACTGGAGGAATGGAATGTCGCTCAGTAAACTGTATCAAGAGATAACAGCATTTTATCCGGGGATGGAGCTTGTATTTGGAGACGGCGACGCGAAAGCGTCGCTGCTTTTGATTGGGGAAGCGCCGGGCAGGGACGAGGTGGAACAAAAAAAACCGTTCGTGGGCAAGGCAGGAAAAAATTTAAATGAATTTCTGGATGTATTGGGACTGCGACGCGAACAGATTTACATTACCAACGTATGCAAATTCAGGCCGTTTAAGGTGAGCGCAAAGGGCACGGTATCCAACCGCCCGCCTACGAAGCAGGAGGTTTTGCAGGCGCAGGATTTTTTGCACAGGGAGATTGGCGAGATTGCGCCGCGTATGATCGTAACGCTTGGAAATACGCCCCTTCGCGCGGTGAGGAACGATCCTGCGGCGACGATAGGAGCCTGGCACGGCAGGCCGGAAAAGGTAATGGTGAACGCAAGGCAGTACCATTTGTTTGCGTTGTATCATCCTGCGAGTATTATTTACAATCCTTCGCTCAAAGAGGTCTATCGGGGCGATCTTTGCGCGCTTGCAAAATGGCTTCAAAAAGAAAGTTGAACCGTAGATTTGCCTTTGTAATGGGGATTACTTGCATTTTTGCTATGATATGTTATAATAATTAGTTGTAATAACTTTGTAATATTTTTAAGCGATATATGGAATAGCAGCGTTTTACAGGCGCTATTTTGTGGCGTAAAAGTGAAACGGATGTTTTGAGGTTTTAATTATTCCGATTCGGAGGGGTAAAGTATTTGGATAAAAAGAAAGTATTTGTGCTTTGCGCGGCAATCGCAATAACGGCAAGCTTTGTCACAGGATTGTTTGTATATTTTTACCAAACGTCCCAGATGAAGGGAAACGAGCTCGATTACCAGGATATCAAAAAGTACATGGAAATCAGCGATCTGGAAAAAATTATCGGAGAAAATTACTACCAGAGCGTGGATGAAAACCAGCTTGTGAACGGTACGCTCAAGGGCATGGTGGAAGCTCTGGGCGATCCGTATTCCGTTTATTATTCGGCGGATGAATATAAGGAATACAATCAGCAGAATGAGGCGGATTTACAGGGCATCGGCATTACTGCGGGGCCTTATATGGGAACCGGGCAACTGAAGGTGGAGCGTGTTTATGCCGCGGGGCCGGCTGAAACAGCGGGGATTAAGGAAAACGACGTAATCACCGCAGTCAACGGTACGGATATCAAAAGCCTTGATTACGAAAGCTCGCTCAACCTGCTAAGGGGGCCGAGCGGATCGTCCGTAACAGTGACGGTGAAGACAGGCGCGGAAGCGCCGCGTGATGTGGAGGCTGTGCGCGCAGATGTGAACGCGCAGTGTGTGACCTATACCATGCTCGACGACCAGACGGCCTGGATTATTATTTCTGAATTCAACGGCAAGTGCGTGGAGGAATTCCAGAAAGCGCTCCAGTTTGTGAAAGATAACGGGGCGACAGGCATGATCATCGATGTTCGCGGGAATATGGACGGCAGCGTGAAGGACGCGGTCAGTATGCTCGATGAGATCATTCCGGAGGGCGTCGTTACATACGCAATGGATAAAAACGGAAACAAGGACGAATCCACAGTGGACGGCGAGTATTACGACCTGCCGCTGGTTGTCCTGGTGGACGGGAACAGCGCAAGCGCCGCGGAAATTTTCGCGGGAGCTGTGCAGGACAGGGGCCGTGGTAAAGTGGTGGGTTCGCAGACCTATGGAAAGGGCGTTGTGCAGGCGGTGTTCGATATGCCGTACTATTCCGGCGGCGGCGTGAAGCTTACGAGCGCGGTTTATTATACTCCGGCAGGAAAGCTGATTAATGGGGATGGTATCACGCCGGATGTGCCTGTCGATATTCCTGTAGACGTTACGGCGCTGACTGCCGAGACGGATACGCAGCTGCAACAGGCAATCGTTACATTGGAAGGAGAGCCGGTGGCGTAAAACAATATGAACAGGATTGGGATTATTGCGATCATCATAGAAGAAAACAGGGAAAGCGTCGCGCAGGTCAATGCGATCCTTTCGGAATATTCGGAGCTGATACATGCGCGCATGGGCGTACCCAACCGGGAGAAAGGCATTTATGTGATTTCATTGGTGGTAGAGGTGAACAACGAACAGCTCGGCGCAATCACCGGACGGCTTGGGAATCTCAAGGGTGTGACCGTAAAAAGCATGATGACCAACAAAACTTATTAAACAAAAGGAAAAGCCCTGAAAGCTCAGGGCTTTTTGTTTTTTGAGATGGTTTGTGATCTTGCAGGACAAACGATCGTTACAGGGCGCCCCATCACTCGTCAATTTTTATGTTGCCCCAGTGCCTTTTGACTTTGACCGCATATTTTAAGTCGTACGAAGCGTCGCCGTTTTTGAGTGCGGACTGGATACCCCTAATTTCCTTTTTGATGTTTTCTTCATGGTCATACCAGCCCAATACGGTTGAATGCTCACCCCAGAAGGAATTGCCGTCAATACCAAACAAGGCATATTTTGGCTTGCCCTGCCTGGTTCTGAACCGGTTGGAAGATAAAATCTTATAGCAGTTGACCAATGATTTCCCGTCAAAAGAGGATATCAATATGCTGCCGGCGCCATTTGGCATGTTTTGATTCTGCTGCACTTCCGTAAGGTCAATGGGACGCTCCGACATCAACGCGTCCAAAGAAATATCCAGCTTTTTTGACAGAAACAGTATTTTTTCAACCTCCGGAAAACCGGTTCCCTGTTCCCATTTTGACACAGCTTGCCTGCTCACGCCCGATAATTCCGCCAGTTCTTCCTGCGAAATGCCCTTTTGCTTCCTGACAGCCCGTATGTTTTCTGCAAATCCCATTTGAAAAACCTCCCTGAATTTGTTCCTGATCCGCATTATATCCTGAGCAGCGGACAGAGTCTACAAACCGGCGCTTGCACAAGCGCAACCTGAAGTGGCATCCAGCGGAAAAAACCAAAATATGGCGGGCAGCCCTGCAAAGGCCGCCGTCCGGAAGCTATTCGCACCATTCGTATACCTTTTGGGTAAAAACAATACCATCCAGATGGTCCAGCTCATGGCACAGGCATTTCGCGAGCTCGCCTTCGCCGGTCATCATGAACTCCCGGCCGTTTTCATCAAGTGCGCGTACTGTAACAACGCGTGGACGGGCTGTTTTGCCATAGCGGTTTGGAAAACTGAGACAGCCTTCAGTACAGCGCTGGAGCCCCTTGGTTTCGACGATAACCGGATTCACAAGTTTTTTAAGGCCGTCTCCCATATCGATCACTACAAGCCGTTTCAATACGCCAACCTGACAAGCGGCAAGCCCCGCGCCGTTTCCCGTGGAATACATGGTGTCCGCCATATCCGCAAGCAGTCCGCGGATACGGTCGTCAATAACAGTTACTTCCCTGCATCTTTTGGACAGGATTTCGTCGCCTTCGTAACGTAAATTGCGCACCGCCATTACAGCACTGCCCTCCTGCTGCTTTCCACGCGCGATTTTTTTACGCTTTGCTCAAACTGGAAAACCTCTTCAATCGCGCAACCAAAAACCTGTGCGATATCGTAAGCCAGCCAGATCGAAGGTTCGTATTTTTCTGTTTCGATTGCGTTAATCGCCTGCCGGGACGCGCCTACGCGCCTGCCAAGCTGTTCCTGTGTCATCCCCTGCTGAAGCCGAAGCTGCCGAATCCTGTTTTTCATCATATCCTCCGCAAATGTCGTGTTTACATGACAAATGATAACACGAATCTGATAAAAGTCAAGTTAACATGACATAAATACAAAAATACACTGGTGGAACCATGGGAAAAAAGCGTTTTATTGATAAAACTTCCAGGCTGCAAAAAAACCGCCATCATTAGCCAGGCTAAAATAATGATGGCGGTTAAAGAACAAATGGCAAAATGATGCTGGTTTTTATACAACTCTCAGTTCATTTTTTATGATCAAGGAATAATCACTATATACGTTATGGCTTTGATCAAAAGAAAATGAATATCCTTCCATCACTGCCTGAAACAAAATGCCGTTAATTTCTATCTGTATATCTTTCTTTTGTATATCTTTATTGATTATACCGACAGTTTTGTTACATATCGCTTGCTCCTGTTTGTTGTCCGGGTGGACGCATAGCGAAATATTGATTACATTATCATTATCAGGCGGAACAAAGAGCTGCGCATCGAATAAGTAATCCATATACTTTATCTTAACATCATACATAGCTAACGATATTATATCATTTTTCATTTTGAACGGTAATAGGAAGAGGAGACTCCCGGAAGAGTGAAGGAAATTCCCCAGGCATCAATCATAAAACCGTTCAGCGTTACCGTCGTTGTCCTGCCCGCATAGGAAGGAAGGTATACTTTTCGTTCCTGAAACATAACCAGCGCCGCCTGCACCGCCGACGCCATAAGAACCTCCCTGGTTTGAAGTAATGTTTCCGCTGAAAAGCATATAAGCTTTCGTTACAGACGTGACAGACCAGAACACTTGGTTTTTCATCGTCCAATAAATTGTCGCGGTTCCATTTTTTCCTCTCACAGAAGTATAAGGTACTATTGTAGTCTCCGGATCATAAACAGCGGCTTCGTTGTTGTCATTTATGTAAAAATGAATGGTGCTAATTTCAGTACTTGGAAGCGGCGCGGGCGCATCGTCTGGCAACCAGGGGGCAATTCATCCGTGGTCGGGACTTTATCCGCTGCAGAACCATCTGCGGCCAGGGAAAGATAGGGGAATATAACCTTATGCGATGATATAATAACTAAAACATGGGACTAATCTCCTTTTATTTTTATATAGAAACTAAACCATGAGTGCGAAAAGAATAAAACAGATACGATCAAGATGTGTTGAGAAACTTGTTGATTTTTGATAAACAATAATAAACTCTTTCAATTATTATTAAATATTATTAAATAACTTTTACTATAAATTGTCAAGTCGCGGCGCTGACGGGTATTTGCCTCCGGGGGTAAGAATGGCTGAAAATGTCAGTATCACCATACGTGTTAAAATAGAGATACGGCTATTGCTTATTTGTGATATGCAATAAATCAAAGGAAAAAAGCGTTTTATTGATAAAACCATTTTTTTTGTGTTAAAATAAGATTATGGATAATAAACAGGAAATCATCGAAAGATTGAGAAAAGAATATGCGGATGTAAAATCCGCGCTGGTGTATGAAAATCCGTACGAGCTTCTGGTCGCGACGATTCTGGCGGCGCAGTGCACCGATGTGCGCGTCAATATCGTGACAAAGGATCTTTTTAAGCGTTACCCGTCCCCGAAGGAGCTCGCGGAGGCAGACCTTGCGGAGCTCGAAAGCTATATCAAGACCTGCGGGCTTTACAAAAACAAGGCGAAGAACCTGATTGCCTGCGCGCAGCGGATTATGAGCGAATACGGCGGGCAGGTGCCGCACACTATGGAGGAGCTGACGACACTTGCGGGCGTGGGGCGCAAGACGGCGAATGTTGTGATGGCGTTTGCGTTTGGCCTTCCGGCGTTTGCCGTGGATACCCATGTGAAACGCGTGTCCAACCGGATTGGGTTTGCCAATTCCGATAATCCGGACAAGGTAGAGGAACAGGTTACAAAAATATTCAGGAAAGAGGACTGGGCACAGGCGCACCATTGGCTGATCTGGCATGGGCGCAGGGTGTGCAAGGCGCAAAAGCCTTTGTGCGATACCTGCTGTATTGCTGATTTGTGCCCTTATAACAATAAATGATAGTAGATAAAGTAAGGATCGTAATCAAGGCGGGCGACGGCGGAAACGGCGCCGTTTCGTTTCGCCGCGAAAAATATGTCAGCGCCGGAGGGCCGGACGGCGGGGATGGCGGAACAGGCGGAAACGTTGTTTTTGTTGCGGATCCCGGAATGCGTACGCTGATGGATTTTCGATACCACAGGAAGTTCAGGGCCGAAAACGGCGAGAATGGTAAAAAGAAAAATATGCGGGGCAGGAACGGCGAGGATGTGGTCGTAAAGGTTCCGGTAGGCACTGTGATCATAGACCGCGAGACAGGACGTATTGCGGCGGATATTCGTGATGGCGACGGAATAACGGTTTTAAAGGGAGGCCCGGGAGGCAAAGGCAACGCCCGGTTTTCCAATTCTGTGCGCCAGACGCCGCGGTTTGCGACTCCCGGGAAAAAGGTGCAGGAACGTGAAATTATCCTGGAGCTGAAATCGATAGCGGATGTGGGCCTGGTAGGTTTTCCAAATGTTGGAAAATCGACGCTGCTTTCCGCGATGACCTCCGCAAAGCCAAAAATCGAAAATTATCATTTTACCACGCTTGCGCCAAATCTTGGCGTGGTGAAAACGTATGATTATGATTTTATCGTAGCCGACATCCCGGGGCTGATCGAAGGGGCGTCTGAGGGCGCAGGATTGGGACACGATTTTTTGCGTCATATCGAGCGCACGCGTATGATTGCCCATGTGCTTGACATCGCAGGATCGGAAGGGCGCGATCCGCTTGACGATTATGTGAAAATACGCGAGGAGTTGAAAAAATACTCGCAGCAGCTTGCCGAGCGCCCGGAAATCATAGTGGCGAACAAGGCCGACCTGCCGGATGCGGAAGAAAATCTCAAACGGTTCCAAAAGATATATCCGGATAAACAGGTGTTTTTGATTTCAGCGGCGACGCGGACAGGAATCGACGCGCTTCAGGTTGCGATGATGGATGTTCTGAAAACATTGCCGGAGGAACAGCTTATTGAGGAAGAAGGCGTGATTGAGGAATGGCAGATGCAGGATTCCGAGCTGACGCTGGAGGTTGAATATGGAGAGGACGGTGTGCTGGAGGCGAACGGCTCCCTTATCGAGGAGATATTTTCGCGTATTAATCCGGACGAGGTGGATTCCATGCGGCATTTCCACAAGCTGCTCAAGGATATGGGAATCATAAAGCGTTTGGTACAGGCGGGTGCAAAGGATGGCGATACCGTTAGGCTGAACGGCGAAGAATTTGATTTCGTGGAATAACGGCGGATTTGGGGGAAGCGTAATGGAAACAGCGAAGCGTGTGCGTGTTTTACGCGACGTGAGAAGGATATTGAGCGCGGTTGCGATCATTCTGGTTGCGGTTGGCGTATGGTTATGGAGTTATGTGGGAGAGGTTCCCGCGCAGAGCTATCTTCTCTGGATCATTGCCCTGATTGTGATTGCAATCAGCAGCGGTGTACGTATGGGAATGGTCAGGGAGAGGACGCGCATAGAGCGGGGACGTGAGCAGAATCGTAAAAAGTATCTCACGATGACGGACAAGCTGGATCAAAAGAGGAAGGGCAGAGGAAGATGCTGACAAGCAAACAACGGGCGAAGCTGCGCGGCATGGCGCAGGATATGGAGCCGGTGATTCATATTGGCAAAGGCGATATCACGCAAAATATTTTGACGCAGGCAGACGACGCGCTCGAGGCGCGCGAGCTGATTAAAGGCACGGTACAGCAAAACAGCGGTACCGACGCACGGCAGGCATGCAATGAATTGTCAGAAAAGCTGGGTGCCGAGGGCGTCAGCGTAATTGGACGGAAGTTTGTGTTGTACCGCGAATCCAAAACCAAGAAAAAGATCGAGATTTGAATCAATGGAGTATATGGAAGGCATGACAATCACGCGTGATGCGAGGCCGGGCGTTCCAAGAAAGAAGGTCGGCATCCTTGGCGGCACATTCAATCCGCCGCACAGTGGGCATATCGATATGGCGGAGCGTGTGGAAAGGGAGTTTGCACTGGACGAGGTATACCTGATGCCGTGCGGAAATCCGCCGCACAAAACAGACAATCTCGCGCCAAAGGAGATGCGTCTTGCAATGACGCGGTTGTGTGTTTCCCAAAGCCGCAGCGTCCGCGTTTTGGATATCGAGGTAAAGCGAAAGGGCTATTCGTACACGGCAGACACGATGTGCGGCCTGAAAGAAAAAAATCCAGATACGGATTATTATTTCATTATTGGCGCGGATACGGTATTCGAGCTATGCAGCTGGCACGAGTTCGAAAAGCTTCTGGCGTCTACGCGGTTTATCTGTGTGCGTCGGCAAAGCCATGACCTGATTAAGCTGACAGCAGAGATCGCGCGGCTTAAATGGGAATATGGCGCGCAGATTTTTTTATCGGAATATACGGGGCTTTTCGTGAGCTCTTCATACATCAGGAAACGGGTGAGCGATGGACGCAGCATCGAAGGACTCGTTCCCAAAAGCGTGGAGGAATACATCATTGCAAATGGATTATATCGGAAACCGTGATGGGATCGTTGCGCTTCTGAAGGAAAATGTCAGGGGAGAAAAATTTGAACACTCCCTGGGCGTGGAGGAAACAGCCATTGCACTTGCGCAGCGCTATGGCGCTGATATCAATAAAGCGGGTGTGGCCGGGCTGCTGCACGATTTTACCAAGCAAAAGGATAATGTGGCGCTTGCTCAAAAATATGGGATTCCATACCTGACGGATAAGACGCTGCACGGGCATACGGCAGCCGCAGTATTAAAGGACAAGGGTTATGTGACGGATGAGGACGTGCTGGACGCGATCCGCTGGCATACTACGGGAAGGGAAAGCATGACCATGCTGGAGAAGATCGTGTATATGGCGGATTATATCGAACCAAACAGGGATTTCCCGGGAGTCGGGGAAGCGCGCAGGCTTGCGTTTGAGAATATCGACAAAGCGGTGCTTTACGGACTGAAGATGTCGATTATTGATATTGTAGAAAAGAAAAGCCTCATCGATACAGATTCGGTGGGGGCGTATAACTATTATCGAAAGCTGTTTTCAGGAGAGGAGATTTGATGTTGGAGATTTCAGAGCGGGCAAAAAAAATTGCGGAAATACTGGATAACAAAAAGGCGCAGGATATCGTTGTTTTGAAGGTTGCAGATATGACGATTATCTCAGATTATTTTGTGGTGGCGAGCGCGCCCAATACGTCCCACGTGCAAACGCTGGCGCAGGAAGTGCAATTCAAACTGGCGGAGGAGGAAGTAAAGCCGCTTCGCGTGGAAGGCGAGCGGGAAGGCCGCTGGGTGGTCATCGATTACGGCGACGTTTTGGTCCATATTTTCCACAAGGACGAACGCGAGTTCTATCAGCTTGAACGCCTGTGGAAGGTAGAGGGGAATTTCCTCGATTATTCTGCGGAACAGGAAAAGAAATAAAGCGGCCTATATGCCAATAGAGGCAACGGGGCGGTATGATAGGGGGATACAATGGACAAAGTACAGTATATTTGCCCTAAATGCGGGTGCAATCAATATGTGCACGACCAATTTCAGGCAACAGGCGGGAATTTTTCCAAGATATTTGACGTGCAGAACAAGAAATTTATTACGGTGAGCTGTGCGAAGTGCGGATTTACAGAGCTGTACAAAGCACAGACGGACGACGGCTGGAACATTCTGGATTTTCTGATCGGGAGATGATCGAAAAAGAATGTGATATCGCTCGGGGGACTTATTATTACATCGCTTCATTTCACGCCGGGTTAGCTCATTGCCTTCAAAGCCTGCTTACTTCGTGCGCAAAGGCATTTTCACGCAATGAGCTAACCCGGCGTTGGCAATAATGTGTAAGAGATTTGTGGAACACCTGCCGGCGAGCACATAAGATGCCGCAATGAGGAGCTTGAGAAGTCGTATCACGTTGAACCATATTTGCTCTGATAGACGAATGCAGAGCGCCGTACACAGTATTTTTTTCCTGAGTTGTACGGCGCGTCTCCGAAGGGCGGCGTCTCATGCGCTTGCCTTCGAGTATCCGGGCGATCACATATCTATGCTGTGAAATTTCATAAAAAGCATGGGTTTTAAACGGTATTGTGGTTTCTACCATACCGTTTTTTCATCTATTCATATAAATCATCGTTTCCATTTTATTCGACATTTGACAAACTTTTTTGCGTATTGACTATCTGGTCAACATTATAAAGCAATTCTATTATACAATTAAAAAAATGACGATCAGTCAAAAATCAAAAGAGGATTCATGTAAATGGAAAATTTGATTCTTCAAAATGCTTCGTTACCCGATAATTTACGGAAACTGCGTAATCAGGCAGGGTTGACGCAAGAGGAGCTCGTCGCGAAAATGAATTTACTGGGAAGCGTCATTGAACGTACGGCTTACTCGAAAATCGAGGCGGGCACGCGTAATATCAAGGTAACGGATTTGGTTGCGCTCCAGCAAATTTATCAGGTTGATTTCGCAGAGTTCTTCAAGGGCGTTAAACCCCATGAATGAAAATAAGCATATATCCTGTCCGGCAGATGCCATATGACGGCTTGTTACAGGATTGCCGCCGGACGCTATATTTTTGTTTCCTCATGTTTCATCACAATACTGCGGTAGGGATAAGGGATTTCTATCCCGTTCCTGTCAAATACCTTTTTTGTCTCGTAACGCAGGTCGGAAAGCGTAGGAAAGCTTGTGCCGGCGTCCTTTGTCCAAACGAACGCGCGCAGCTTGATCGACGATTCGGCAAGCTCCTGAACGCGTACGGTGACGGCTGGCGCACCCTGCGCCTTTTCTTCCGGAGTACGTACATCCAAAGAGTCTTTGTGAGCGCCCACGATATCTGCCAGAAGCTTCATTGCCAAGTCAATATCGCTGCCGTAAGAGATTCCCACGTCAAGGAAGCTGCATACGGTCGTTTCTTCGTTGTTATGCAGCGCGCGTACGATGTTTTTATCAATTACGCTGTTTGGAATCACGATGCTTTTATTGGTTGCGTCAATGATGGTTGTATGCCGAAGGCCGATGTCCTTCACAACGCCCATAAGGGGAGGGGTAACGTCGAGTATCTCGATATATTCCCCAACCTCGAACGGTTTTGATGCGCTGATCGATATGCCGCTGAACACATTGCCAAGCGTTTGCTGCGCTGCAAGACCGATGACTACAGCGGCGATTCCCGAGCTTGCAAGAATAGCAGTACCAAGGCTGTTAAGCGGCTTGATGGTCATCAGGACGGAAAAAACTGCGATCACAATGATCGCCACATAAATAAGCCGGTAAAAAATACGCATATTCCCGGAAAGTTTTTTTGCCAGGAAATGCTGAATCAGCTTGATGATCAGAAAGGTAATCCCGGTGACGATCGCCGCATAGATCAGCGTATTAACCAGCCCGAGTGAAAAAGTTTCCCTGTTCCATACATCAAACGCACTTTCCGCAGCCTGCCCTGTGTTTGCCGCCGTATCGGCAAGCAGGCGTACATAATCTCCTGTCATATTTTTTGTTCTCCTGTTAAGTATTGCGTGATTGTGATATCCACGGCAGGCAATCAATATCCCGCGAATGGACCGGATATCATATCATTATGAAATCTATTATACACAGTCCGGCAGGGAATAGAAAGAATAAGCATGTAAAATCGACAGGGTTATGGGAGGCGGATATTTTCCAAAATGCTGTGTTTCTTGCACTTTTCCTTGAAATTGACGCACGAAAATTATATAATATAATGCGTATAATTATTTTCATGGAAGGAATGGCAAAAGCAATGTACCGATTTGCAAAACGCTTTGACGGCGTTGGCGGAAGCGAGATCCGTAAGATATTCAGCCTGCTTGGCGTGCCGGGCATGATTTCGTTTGCGGGGGGGAATCCTTCGCCGGATTTATTCCCGTCGGAAACGCTGGCGGAAATCAGCGAGGAAATCATCGCGGAGCAGGGCAAAAGCGTCCTGCAATATGGCGGAACGCTTGGCGTGGCGCAGTTTATCGAGCTGCTGAAAGTAAGAAACGCGGACATCATGAAGGAAGACGACGATTTGGTCGTGATTTCCGGATCCTCGCAGGGTATTGACTTTTTTGCCCATACGATGATCGAGCCGGGCGACGTTATGCTTGCCGAGTCTCCTTCGTTTTTGGGGGCGTTGCAGACCTTCCGGCTGGCAGACGCGCAAATAAGGACCGTTCCAATGCAAAACGACGGGGTGGATACCACGCTGCTTGAAGAGCAGATCAAAAAGTATAAACCCAAGTTTTTTTATACGATACCAACGTTCCAGAACCCTTCCGGCATAACAATGAGCGCGGAAAAAAGACAGCAGGTATACGACATCTGCAGCAAATACGGCGTTTTGATTCTGGAAGACGATCCGTATGCAGAGCTCCGTTACAGCGGCGAGCCGTTAAGAAGCATCAAGGCGCTTGACAACAGCGGCATTGTTTGCAAGCTTTCGAGCTTTTCCAAGACGATTTCGCCGGGGCTGCGCGTGGGCTACGCGATTGCGAACAGGGATATCATCGCGAAGTTTAACCTGCTCAAGCAGGGGGCCGACGTGCACACCTCAAACCTCACGCAGACGATGGTGCTGGAGTTTTTGAAGCGCGGTTATTATGACGACCATGTTAAAATGCTGTGCAGGGAATATAAAAAGCAGCGTGACGCAATGTGCGAAGCAATCGACAAGCATTTTCCGGACGGCGTACAGCGTACAGATCCGCAGGGCGGATTGTTTGTATGGGTGACGCTTCCCGCCGGGATGGATTCGCGCAAGCTGTTTGAAGCGTGTGTCGCGCAAAAAGTGGCGTTTGTATCCGGGCCTCCGTTTTACGCGGATGGCGGGCACGAGAATACGCTGCGTATGAATTTTTCCATGCCGTCCATTCCGGACATAGAAAAGGGCGTGGAAAGAATGGGGCGGATTATCCGGGAATTTGTATAAAATATTCCGGTTCGCGGCTTTCCAGTTGGAAGGGACGCGGATATGTGGGCTTTTGTGTAAGAGCGGCTGAACCTTCCGGCTGGTCAGGGGAGGCGCGGCTGGGTACAATCAAACAGAATTTTTTAGGAGTTTAGATAAATGGCAGCGAACGTTTTTGATACATTACAGGAAAGAGGCTTTTTGAAGCAGACCACACATGAGGGCCTCAAAGAAATGCTTGGCAAGGAAAGCGTAAAATTTTACGTTGGGTTTGACGCGACTGCGGACAGCCTGCACGTAGGGCACTTTGTCCAGCTGATGGCAATGGCGCACATGCAGCGCGCCGGACATGTGCCGATTGTCCTCATTGGCGGCGGTACGACGATGATCGGCGATCCAAGCGGGAAATCCGATATGCGCCGGATGATGACGCGCGAAGTAATCGCGCATAATGCGGAGATATTCAAGCGGCAGATTGGCAAATTTCTTGATTTTTCAGACAATAAAGCCATCATGGTGGATAACGCAGACTGGCTTTTAGACCTTAATTATGTGGAATTCCTGCGGGAGATCGGCACGTGTTTTTCTGTGAACAGTATGCTCACGGCGCGGTGCTACAAGGAGCGGCTTGAAAAGGGCCTTACATTTTTTGAGTTCAACTATATGCTGATGCAGGCATACGACTTTTTGGTATTAAACCGCAAATACGGCTGCAAGCTCGAAATGGGCGGGGACGACCAATGGTCGAACATCCTTGCGGGCGCCGACCTTATCCGCCGCAAAGAGCAAAAGGAAGCGTATGGCCTTACGATCACACTGCTTTTGAAGAGCGACGGCAAAAAGATGGGCAAAACCGAATCCGGGGCAGTGTGGCTTGATCCGGAAAAAACGTCGCCTTATGATTTTTACCAATACTGGAGGAATGTTGCGGATGCGGACGTAAAAACATGCCTTTCGCTGCTGACGTTCCTGCCGATGGAGGAAGTAAACAGGCTGTCGGCATTAAAGGATAACGAGATCAATGATGCAAAAAAGATACTTGCATTTGAGATAACAAAACAGGTACATGGAGAGCAGGCTGCAAAAGAGGCGCAACAGGCTGCGGAGGCGTTGTTTGGCGGCGCGGGCGCGGGCGGAAGCATACCGACCACGGAGCTTGCCATGGCGCAGCTCAAAGAGAAGCCGCAGCTTATAGACATTATGATAGAATGCGGGCTCACGAAGTCGCGCGGGGAGGGCCGCAGGCTGATTACCGGCGGCGGTGTACTGCTGAACGGCGAAAAAGTAACCGACGAGTTCAGGGAAGTCGCCGAGCAGGATTTCGCGGACGGAGAACTGATGATTAAAAAAGGCAAAAAGGTATTCCATCGTGTGAAGCTTGTCTCATAGGGCACGGTAACGAACGTGGATAAAAAGGAAAGGTTTCGCGGATATATCTGCATCAGGCAACAAACGCAGCATGAGCTTGTAATCAAAAAATCAAGGTTTTTATGCAGCCTGATTCCGGTGGAAACAGAGCAGCAGGCGGCAGACGAGCTTGCGAAGATTAAAAAAAAGCATTACAACGCGGCGCATAATTGCTCGGCAATGGTAATCGGCCCGGATTCGTCATTCCTGCGAAGCTCGGATGACGGAGAGCCGCAGGGCACTGCGGGCGTACCGATGCTCGAGGTTTTAAAACGCAGCGGAGTGACCAATATCCTTGCGGTTGTGACGCGGTATTTCGGCGGTACGCTTCTTGGTGCGGGAGGTCTGGTGCGTGCCTATTCGCAAAGCGTGAGCGAGGCGTTAAGGGAAGCGCAGCTTGAAAAAAAGACTTTGGCTGTGCAACTGGATTTTTCTGTTGAGTATGCCGACTATGCCAAACTGATGAACATAGCAAATGAATATGGGGCTACAGTGGAAGCCGAATTTGGCGAAAAGGTGAACGCCCGTATGACGCTTGAAAAAGAATATTATCCTGCGGTGGCTAAAAAAGTCAGTGAGGCCTTCCTGGGAGCGGCGGTCTATCGTGAGGCTGGGGAGTGTTATGTAGGCCGGCCGGTAAGTAAAGAGTCTTTTGAATAAATTTATATAAGTAAGGAATGATGGGTATGGATATCAAATTTTTGGAAACGGACCAACTGAAAAAGAAACCGGACGATGAAAGTAAATTAGGTTTCGGAACGATCTTTTCGGATTATATGTTCATCATGAACTATACCGAAGGCCAGGGATGGCACGACGCAGAGATCAGGAAATACGAGAATTTCAGTATTTCGCCTGCTGCGACGGTTTTTCACTACGGCCAGGAGGTATTCGAGGGGTTAAAGGCATATCGGCAGGTGACAGGAGATATTGCACTGTTTCGCGCTGCGGATAATTTTAAGAGGCTCAACAATTCCGCAAAGCGTCTTGCAATGCCCCTGATCGATGAAGAATTTGCACACAAAGCATTGCGTGAGCTTGTTGTGGTCGAAAAAGACTGGATTCCAAAATCAAAAGGAACCTCGCTCTACATTCGTCCGAACTACATCGGCATGGATCCGTTTATTGGGGTGAGTGCGGCAAGGGAATATGCGTTTTATATCATGATGGGGCCTGTGGGCGCTTATTATGCGCATGGGCTGCAGCCGGTCAAAATTTTGATAGAACAGGAATATGTGCGCGCGGCAAAGGGCGGCATGGGCTTTGCAAAAACGGCAGGCAACTATGCGGCAAGCCTGATTGCGGGAGTTGAGGCGCATGAAAAGGGCTGCGACCAGGTGTTGTGGCTGGATGCGGAAGAACGCAAATATGTGGAAGAGGTCGGTTCCATGAACATTATGTTTGTGATCGACGGAAAATTGGTAACACCGGATCTTGACGGAAGTATCCTGCCCGGAATTACGCGCGACAGCGTCATGACGATTGCGCGCGATATGGGCATCACTGTGGAGGAACGCAGAGTGTCGGTTGAGGAAGTGATCGAGACTGCAAAATCGGGAGCGATGAGCGAAGCGTTCGGCACAGGCACGGCGGCGGTGGTAAGCCCCGTCGGGGAGTTTGTATACGGAGATGAAACGATTACCGTTGCAGGCGGTAAGATGGGAAAACTGGCGCTTGAATTCTATGACATCCTCACTGGCATCCAGTATGGCGAAATAGAAGATAAATTCGGATGGACAGAAAAGCTCTGAGTTTCCCATGACTCCGGAAATACTGCGAAATTTGACCTTTAAACGGAGGGAAAACATTTGAAAAAAAGAATCATATCGGTTTTACTTGTGATTGCGCTTGCAGCTGCGCTTTGCTTTGCAACGGGCGTAACGGCGTTTGCCGCCGGTTCGGTAAAGCTGACTGTGGAGATCAGCCCAAAATCCCTGACGGGAGCGGGCACCGTATCGGTTAAGGCAACCGTGCAAAACAATACGGATAATGAAATCACGGATGTGTCCGTTACCTTTCCGGGCACGGATCCGGCCTCGATAGGAAGTATCGCGGCGGGGGATTCCGGTACAAAATCCAACTCCGAATGGGAGGTATCGAGCGATATGCTGGATACGCCCCTCGAATTCACTGCGGATTTTACGGACGCGAACGGAAACGAGAAGTCTGTGAGCGCATCGGCGACCATTACCAAAAAGGATTCCGTTGTTGACGCACAGGCAAGCGCCAGTGTAGATAAAAAGGAAATCGATAAGGGCGGCAAGGTAAAGTTTACCTTTGTTCTGGAAAACAACGGGAATGTGACGCTGGAAAAGGTATCGCTCAAAGCGCCGCCGCTCAATGGCGGAGACCAGCTTGGAGATACGTTTACGCTGAAGGCCGGTGAAAAAAAGACCATGACATGGAGCCCCACGCTTTCGGCGGGGGTGGAAGTGAAGCCGGTATTCAGCTATACGGCGAATGGTGAAAAGGGAACGGCAAAGGCAGATACCGTAAGCGTTAAGATCAAAGGCGAAGACGATGCCGAGTCGTCGGCAAGCGCGGCGGCAGATGCGCTTGCCATTTCTGCTACGGCAGATAATACGACTGTAGTTTCGGGAAGCACGGTGGCTTTTCAGATCACGGTAAAGAACAGCAGTTCTGATAAAATCAGGAACCTGAAAGCGACCGATTCGGCAGGAAACAACGTAAAGCTTTCCGCGACAACTGTGGAAGGTAATGGAAGCGTTACAGGCACCGCAAGCATCGTGGCGGAGAAAACGGACAGCATTTCGTTTACCGTGACAGGTGAGGATGCCGATGGAAACAGCGTAAAGGCAACGTCGAGCCCGGTCAGCATCACAGTGCAGGAAGTAGATCCTGCAACGGCTATCGGAATGGACATCAGTATTCCAACGCTTACGCTTACCAAGGCGGGGCCGGTTGAATTTACCTTTATCGTAAAAAATAATTCCGGCGTAGAGCTTACGGATGTAAAAATCACGGAAGCGACGCTTGGCGATATCGAGACGATTGCAACCATGACGGATGCGCAGCAGGAGGTCAAAAAGTCGATTGAGATCGATAAGACGACTACGCTGACATTCCAGATCAGCGCAACGCTTCCGGATGGCACACAGGTGGAAAAAGCGGCAACTCCCGTTACAATGACGCTTGATCAGGGAATCGGCGGCATGGGAAATATGCTGATGATTTTGTTGATTGTTGTCATTGCGATTGTGGTAGTGGCGATTGTGCTGGGTGTGTTTATCCATAAGAACAAAAAAGCGGGCTTTACTGCGTTTGGAAAACCGAGAAACGGTAAAGGCGGTAAGAACGGATCGAATGGCCGTCCGGCGAAGCCCATAAACGGACAGCGTCAGGCGCAGGGGCAGTTGCCGCAGCAAAGGCCGCAGCAGCACAGACAGGCACAGCAAAAGCCGCGTAACCATATGTCCGTGGAGAATATTGAACCATCAAAGACACAGCAGCGCCCACCAAAACAACGGCAGCAAAAACCGCCTGCGAAAAAAGGCGGGGCAAATTATACGGACAGGAATAAGTTCTGATGATACTTAAAAAACCGGCAGTTATCCTGCCGGTTTTTTTGTGCAAAAATTATCTTTTTTCAAAAACAGCAGGAATTATCATTTTTAATCCGGCAGGATTGCTACAATAAAGGAAAAGAAAGCGCAGGAGAAACAAATGATATACACGCAAGCAACTTGTCTGGAACTCGCAGGTACGAATTATGAGATTGGCCGCAGGATGGGGGAACACATAAAACGTTATCCGAAGCCGGGAATCCCGCAGCAACCATGCGGCCTGGGCGCACAGGATATGATATATGCAAGGCACCTGCTGGAGCAATGGTGCAGCGGAATCAACGAAGAGATTGAGGGCGTCGCTGATGTGCTTGGTTTCCCGCCGGAAATCAGCGCATATTATACCATGACATATCTGGTGCCGCGGTGTTCGCAGGCCGTGGTGCTTCCGCAACGCACGGAAAACAGGCATACAATGCTTGCAAGGAGCTATGAATTTTCTCCGGCGGCAGAAGATTTTATTCTTGCGCGTACGAGCGTAAAGGGAAAATATACGCATATTGGGACGACTGCGATGCAGCTTGGAAGGGATGAGGGAGTAAACGAATGTGGACTTGCGGTCACGATGAGCTCCTGCGGATTGCCGGTGGGAGCGCCAAAAGGGATGCGAGCGCCCGCGTTACGCGGGTTGCAGTTTTGGGCTGTGATCCGCACGCTGCTGGAAAATTGCGCGGATGTTGCCCAGGCAATCGATTATTTGGATGGAATGCCAATCGCATACAATATCAACCTGATTCTGGCGGATAAGGCAGGCAACGCCGCGCTGTTTGAAACGCTCGATGGGGAGACCGGGATCAGGCAAATCGGAACGGATACGCAGGAACAATATTTATTCGCAACAAACCATGCGGCGCTTCCTTTGCTTATCAGGAGGGAACCGTTTGCAATGCGGCATTCGCTCGTGCGGTATGAAAAAATCCGGAATTTCCTGGAAACTACGCAGCGTGTGGACAGCGGCTTGCTCAGGAAGCTGCTGCACGAAAAATATCCACAGGGACTGTACTGCCCATATTACAAGGATTTTTTTGGAACGACAAAAAGTATGCTGCTGGATGTAAATGATGGTACAATAGAGCTGTGCTGGGGAGGGATAGAACAGAATGGCTGGAAATGTTATGGGGTGGATACGCCGCTCAAAAAAAGCAGGGAGCGCATTGCAATGGAGCCCGAGCCTTCGCCGCGCGGTTTGTATGAAGCATTACCTTTGAGGGAGGAAACCATTGGATAAACTGGAGGCATTGGAGCGCGCAGTCTCGGTCATTGAAGACGACCTTGGAAGTGTCGGCGCACAGGAAGCGGCGCAAAAAGCAGGATACTCTTATTATCATTTGACGCGCCTGTTTTCAAATATGCTGGGAGAGCCGATGGGCAGTTATATCAAAAAACGCAGGCTGGCGGATGGAGCGCACAAGCTTCTTTATACAGATAAACGGGTGATCGATATTGCAGTGGAAAACGGGTTTGGTTCTTCAGAAGCATTTAGCAGGGCGTTCAAGGCAGTGTACTGTGTAAGTCCTGCACAGTACAGAAGAAACAGGCGGGACGTGATCGTTGGCGCTAAAAAAAGATTGCAGCCCGGGTTATTGAGGCACATAGCGGGAAATGTAACGGTACGGCCTCAAATTGTGAAGTTTGAGGGGGCGGCCGTTGCAGGGCTGCGCGGACAGACGACGATCGGTAAAAATGTTGTGCCGCTGCTTTGGAAACGTTTTTTGGAAATGGAAGGAATGATCACAGGCCGGGCGAAAAACGCACGCCGTTTTGGGATATGCGAGACAGATGAGACGGTTTATACCATGAACAGGGATGCGGTGTTTTCGGAATTTGTAGGCATCGAGGTGGAAAGCGCCAAAGGGCTGCCGGAGCAGTTCGAACAAAAAATACTGCACGCAGGAAAATATGCGGTTTTTACGCATGCGGGAAGTCTTGCGCGCCTGAGGGAAACCTTTGACTTCATTTGGGGAACCTGGTTTCCGGCGAGTGGCACTCAGCTTGATTATGGCGAGGACTTCGAGCTGTATGACGAACGGTTCCGCGGGCCGGACAATCCAGAGTCGCAAATCGATATTTATGTACCCATAAAATAAAAGACCGCGGGAATGAAATCCGGCGGTCTTTGCCGTTTAACTGAGCTTTCGCCTGTTCTTGCGGATGCTGAGCGCGAGAAACGCGAAAGCGACGAGGCCAAGAAGGAGGAAGGACAGGAGAAAGGGTGCAAAATCATAATCGCCACCCTGCCAGAAGCTTTGGAAATCCGTACTGATGTAGGTCATGGGAAGCGCTTTGGCAACCATTTGCAGGCCCTGCGGGAGTTTATCCACAGGCAGGCCCATCATGCCGCAAATAATCAGGAAAAAGAAATACAGCGTCATGGTGATGCCGTATGTGGGCCCGAATTTTCCGGTAAGAGAGGCGATTGCATGCGCAAGGACAAACAGGATAATCGCAAGCAGGTAAAGAGACGCGATCAAAATCAGCGCGGAAGCAGGCGCAGGGATTTGCAGCCGCAAAAAGATAGAATCGAAGACTGTGTAGATAACAAGCGCGGTTGTCATAAAAATGAGGTTGGCAATCATTTTTGCGCCCAGCATACTCTGCTCGTGGTAGCCAAACAGGCGCAGGCGCAGCGGCACCTCGTTCTCCAGTTCCTGTGAGTAATTGGCGGCATAGCCGATAAGCAGCGTCGCCAATGGAATTACAATACTCATGGAAAGAAATACGCCCGTATTCGCTGCGGGGATCGCCTCCTGCGGAAGTTCGCCCAGAAATACGTTTGCAATTAAAAGGGACATCAGGATTGGAAACGCAATCCCAAAAAAGATAGTGAACCAGTTTCCCGCTGTATTGAGGAGTTCGTATCGAATGAGACGAAGACTTATTCTTTTTTGTTTCATTGTAAATCCCTCCTTTTTTCATAGAAGCGCCGTACAGCGACTGTAAAAATACTTTCGATGTCCCGGTTGCTCCGCCTGTAATTTACATTGTTGTGGATAAATAAGGAGGCAAGCTCCATTTCCGCGGTCCCGTCGGGGCAGGAAAAGGAGAGCAGGTGGCGCGGAGATTCTATCGTCTTGAAATTTGCTGTGAGGGAACGGTTAAATTCTGTATTATCAATGGTCATGATGGATTTCCCGCAGTATTTTAAAAACAGCTCGTCTGTGCCGCCAAAATCGACGACAAACCCTTTTTCTAAAATCAACAGCTTGTCCGCAATCCGTTCAAGCTCGTCATAGTAATGGGATACCATACAAAGCGCTGTTTTTTTGCCGCGGTACCAGTCTACGAGGGTATCCATCAGCTTTTGCCGTGTTTCAAAGTCAAGGCCGGACGTAACCTCGTCAAAAAACGTGAGAGGCGCGTCCTGCATGAGTACGAGTATGATAGTAAAGCGCTGCTTCTCACCGCCGGAAAGCATTTGAAAGCGTTTGTACAGGCAGCTTTCAAAAGAAAAAAAGCCGATCAGCTCCTGCAGTTTTCCGTTGGTGCGGATTGCGGTGTCAAGGACGGTTTCCATAATGTTTTTTACAGTCATGGTTCGGACATAATTGTTTTGCTGCATATGGACGGCAATTTGCTCGGGCGTCAGGCGGGTTTTTATATGGCCTTCATAGCGAGTCAGGCCGAGCACGGATTTGACAAGCGTTGTTTTGCCCGCACCGTTTGAACCAATCACGCCGATGCGGTCGTTTTCGCGGATAACGATTGGTTTTGTAATGCAAAGCGCTGTCTGCTCCCTGTATTTTACCTGTAAATTTTCAATGGTCAGCATAACAAAAACTCCTTTCGATGAGTAAAGTATAGCATCGTGGGAGAGGGAATTCATCCTGCTTTGGGCAAGTGGCAATACAGCAGGTGTGACGTGTCGTAAAACGACAGCAAGTTACTGCGCGACAGAAGGCAGGCAAAGGTTTTTTTTGAGCAACGTTTGTGATATACTGAAAATAATACGAATCAATCAGGACGATAGTTTGGTTTATGATGGAGTTGGGATATGAAAAGACACTGGAAAAAACTTACCGCGTTTTTGGCGGCTGGCGTTATGCTCCTGCCGATTGTTGCCGCCTGTAGCAAGCAGGAAAGCAAAAGCGATCCCCAGGCTTACCGGGCGCAGTTCCAAAGTACAGCGGAAAACAGGCTGCTGGATGCGGCAGATGGCGTGCAGGCTGTGAAAACGCTGGAGTCGGAGGGGAATACGCTTATTTCTGTGGATTGTCCGTCAGTACAGGGCAATGCTGACGTGTCTGCCCGGCTCAAAGAATTTGCGGACGGGGCGCTGGCTGAATTCCGTACCGCCGCAGATGCTGCCCACAGCGAAAAGGAAAATGCGGATAAAGTCTTCGAATATACGATGACATATAAACCATACGTCATACAGGGCGGCATTTTCAGTGTAAAATTTACCACAAATTCAAAGCTTATTGAACCGGAAAAGGTTAATTATGTCGACGCCTTTGCATACGATCTGGGCACAGGCCAGCAGCTGGCGGTTGCGGATTTGTTTGATACGTCACAGGATTACCTGAACGTTTTATCCAGGGAGACGCAGGAGTATTTGATGCGCAATGAAATATTGCGCAAGAACATGGACGAAAGCCTGTTTGCGCAGGGGACTGCGGCAAATGAAGCGAATTTCAGTAATTTTGCAATCACGCCGGAAAAGATATTGTTTTTCTTTAACAGGGGGACTATCGCGCCGGCAGAGGCCGGCACGTTTGAAGTTGGAATTCCTCTCGCTAAGGTGGATGGGTTGTTGAATGCACAGGTAAAAGCAAAGCTCAGCGCGTCGGGCCTGGCAGAAAACGGCGAAGAGGGGGCGGCGGCTTCGCAGGCATCTCCGGGAAGCGCAGGCGCAACGCCTGCAGGGCCTGCTGATACGGATATCAAGCAGCTTCGCGCGCGAGATGGGTTTATGCCTGCAAGAAGTATTGACGGAATCGATCCGATGAATGACAAGGTAATCGCGCTGACATTCGACGACGGTCCGCACGAAACGCTTACGCCTGAGCTTTTACAAATTTTAAAGGACAATGACGCGGTGGCTACATTTTTCGTGGTAGGCACCAACGTAGAGAAATATCCTGAGCTTGTGAAGCAGGCATACGAGCAGGGTAATGATATCGGAACGCACAGCTGGAATCATCCTGCGGATGAAACGTGGAAAAATATGTCTGTGGACGAAAAGCTGGAGCAGTACAGAAAGGCAAACGACGCAATCGAGGCGGCGACAGGCCTTCGCGCATTATTTGACAGGCCGCCCGGCGGCAGGATGACGGAAAGTGAAGCCGCACAGCTTGGACGCGAACAGATTCTGTGGTCCATGGATCCCAAAGACTGGAAAAAGGCGAACCGTGATCCGGATACTATTTATACAAACGTAATCGAAGGCGGGGAAGGGACGGAAGGAAAGATTGCCGATGGCGGCGTAATCCTTTCGCATGATATTCACGAGTCGACTGTGCAGGCCTATGACAGGATTATCAAAGAGCTTAAGGCTGAGGGCTATCAGTTTGTGACGATTTCGCAAATGATGCAAATTGCCGAAGCAAGGGGCGAAGAATTAAAATATATGTTCTATAACGCCCCAACGGCGGCACAGGGGCAAAAATCGGAAAGCGGCACAGGGAGCGAAGAGGAATAAGCTTTGTTTTCGCGTGAAAGGCCTTTTTGAGATCGCGAAATAATATTGGTTTAGTTTACAACTTTGATGCAGTTGTAGTATACTGTAGGACGAGTGAGAGAAACGGGCGCTGGAATAGAAACAGAAGGTCCGGAAGGAGATACAATGAACAAAACAAAAAAAATAGTATGCGTTTTTTTGACTGTGCTTTTCTGCACAGGCCTGATTGCGGGATGTGCAGATGGAAGTGCAGCTGAAACCAGCTCGACGCCTACAATCATTTCAACAGAAAACGAGCAGGCGACGCCGTCCGCAGAAGCAACTGCAACCGCTACGCCAACGCCCGAACCAACGCCAACACCAACGCCGGAGGTTACGAGCAGTTTGCCGCAGCTTCAGGCCAAGGAAGGCTATATGAAGCCAAAGAGCCTTGACGGGATCGATCCGCTTAACGATAAGGTTGTTGCACTGACGTTTGACGACGGCCCCGGGCCGTATACCGAAAAAATGCTGGATATCCTCAAAGATAACGGGATCAACGCGACATTTTTCCTGGTTGGGAAAAATGTAAGCAGCTATCCTGACGTTGTGAAAAGGATGTATGAGGAAGGAAATGAAATAGGTACGCACAGCTGGGATCACAGCGACCTGAAAAAGCTTTCGCTGGACCAGATCATGCAGGACCAGTACGGCAAGGCAAACGACGCGATCGAGGAAGTCACCGGGCTGCGTGCGTTGATTGACAGGCCGCCTTATGGCTCCATGACAGAGGATCTTGCAGAGCAGATTGGCCGTGAGCAGATTTTGTGGTCGGTGGATCCAAATGACTGGAAAAAGGAAAACAGGGATCCTGATATTGTCTATGACCATGTTGTCAACGGGACTTCTGACGGCGGACACGTCGCGGACGGCGGTATCGTGTTATCGCATGACATCCACGAGACAACTGTGCAGGCATACGACAGGATCATCAAAGCGCTCAAGGACGAGGGCTATAAATTTGTAACGGTAACTCAGATGATGCAGATCGCGGAGATCAGGGGAAAAGATATCGGCTATCGTTTTGCAAACGCGCCGACGGCAAAGGAAGCGGCACAGGCTTCCGCAGAAGGCTCTTCGGAAACGTCAAAAAGCGCTGAAAGCGCGGAATAGATAACCGGTTATAGCAATTTGCCAAAAGGCCGTTTATAAGCTTTTGGCATAAATTGCAAATGCAAGCGATTTATCGTAAGTATTGCATAACCTGCATTCAGTGGAATCGCTGTAAGCGGCAAAAAAAAGAGCATGACTCAGGTCATGCTCTTTTTCGTAGGGGAGTTATGCAGGGCAGCGTCGCTATTGCTGCCTTTGTCTCGATTTTCTCTTTACCGCCACCAGTATGATCGCTCCGGCAGCAGCCGCAGCAGCCACAATCAGCGGAATCAGGGGAAGCGTGTCGTCTCCGGTTTTTGGTGTGGAAGCATTTGCGGCAGTGCCCGTTCCGGATGTTGTGTTATCCGTTGAATCGCCGGGCGTAGTACCCACAGGCTCCCACCTTGCGTACAGCGTAAGGCTTTCGTTTACGTCATAGTGGTCAAAGAACCAGTAACGGACGCATTCAGGCTCCTGATACCATCCGTAAAAGACGTATCCATCCCGCGTCGGCGGCTGCGGAGCCGCGATGCGTGAGCCGGGGACAATGTTTGTGATGGGATCTACACCGGTTCCACCCTGCGAGTCGAATGTTACCGTATAGTAATTCGCAGGCTGCGATGCCGGTTGCCATCTGGCGTACAGAGTCTTGTGGTCGTTGATTGTATCGCGCCCGAAATCCCAGCAGGGATCGTCGGTTGTGCATGTGCAGTCCGGCGTATTGTGCCATCCGTCAAACACATGGTTGTCACGTGTGGGCGGCACAGGGGCTGAAACCTTACTGCCCGCAGCGATATTTGTGATCGGATCGATGTGCGTCCCGCCCTGAGAATCAAAGGTCAGGGTGTAGAGCGAGATCGGCGCGGTATTGTCCTGCCACTGCGCATACAGCTTGAGGTTGCCGGTGATTGGGAAGGTCTGGCCTTCCGTATAAGCCGTTCCGCCTCCGACTGGATTAGTATCCCAGCCGATAAAGGTGTGATTCGTCAGCGACATTGTTCCAGAACCGGAGATCGTCGCCGTCGCTCCGCTGTTATAGGTATCGGTAGCAGGAACGATCCCGCCATCGCTGCCGTTTCCGTCGTATTCGACTGTGTACTGGACCGGAACAGGCGTCCACTGGGCAGTGAGCGTTACGTTGCCTGAAGGCATCGTGAATGTAGCGCCCGCCTGATAGACCGTACCGTCGTCTGCCTTCCAGCCGTCAAATGTATGAGCGGCGCGCGTGGGAGGCGTTGTGTTTACCTGATATGAGGTATTTTCCGCCACGGTATCCGTTCCCGGGACCGTTCCTGCATCCGCGCCGTTTCCGTCATAAGTTACGGTGTATTCAGTTGCCGCCGTTTTCCAGTGCGCATAAAGCGTCTGGTCTGTCGCGGTCACGCTGCCCGTTATTTCAGTGCCGCCCGTTGCCTGCGTGTACCAGCCGTCGAAAACCAGCGCTCCATTGGCGGGCAGATCGCTTGTAAGCACACTTACACTTCCGCCCGGATCTGTCACGAGGAAATATCCTGTTGAGGCGGTGTCGTCCGCATAATATTTGGTGCCGTCATAGGTGAGGCTGGAAAGCCCGCTCCATGCGCCGCCATTTGCGTCAAACTTCACGAATTTGATTTCCATTGCGCCGGCGTCCGAGCTCGATCCGTCGCGTGTGAAGCCCCGTGCGTCTTTGCTGTAAACAGGCGTACCCGCAGAATTATCCGCTTGGCCCGCTACGCCGTCGTTCGGCTGTATGACAACGGTCATCAGTGTTCCGGTATGGCCGGAGCCCCCTTTGCCAACCGCTCCGTACTGGGTGTTGTTGGCCCGCGGCTGCGGAGAAGTGCCGAATACGCTTTCTGCCGTTACGTCTGCTGGAACAGGCGTGCCGTTATCGTAGCCTATATTACCGCCAAGGTCGGTTCCGTCCGGGATGTCGACGTTGCGCGAAGCGTAATTATTTCCTCCATTTCCGCCGTTGCCGACAAAAATATTGTTCTGGAAGGTCGCCGAGGGACGTACCGCCGCATTTGCGGAGTCCACGTGCTGGCCTACTGCCGCGCCAGCCCCATGCAGGCTCGCGTAATTGGGAGCGGTATTGCCGATAAACGTATTATTCTTAAAGTGGCCAATCACGTCGAGGGAAAGCTGCACCACACCGCCGCTGTCTGCGGCAGCCAAAAGGTATTTGCTCGCTTTGTTTCCATAAAACGTATTTTGCGTCACGTTTGCGACCACCATGTCGTTACGGCCCTCAAAGAAGAGCGCGCTTCCATCGTCCTGCGCTGTGTTTCCAATGAACGTATTGTTATCCACATTAACGGTACACAGGACGCTTGAGCTGTTGTTATACACGCCGATTGCGCCGCCGTCGCTGTTTGCGTTCTTACCGGAAACGCCGTTGGCTTCAAAGTAGCTGTAGCTGACGTTAACCGTGCCGCCGTATTGATAGAGCCCAATCGCGCCGCCATAGCGTGAGGCTTTATTGTCCTTGAAGTATGAACGTGTGACATTGAGCGTTTTTCCCGAGCCGCCATAACCGACAATCGCCCCTTGTATGTATCCGCTGTCCAGAGTGGACGCGCTGTTTACGAAGCTGGAATCTTCTACCGTGAGGTTTGTTCCGGCATAAATCGCGCTGCCGTGGCCTCCGCGTTGGTTGCGTACATTCTCAAATAATGTATTTTTGATCGTTGCATTTGCGCCGCCGCTGACGCCGATACCATTGCTTTCTGAAAACGTACAATCGTCAATGGTTAGATTGCCGCCCGAACCGTCCACACCGACGCCCGCAATGTTCGTGATCGTGGAGCCGGTGAGCGTAAGCGTGTTGTTGCCGACTGAGATACCCGTTCCGTTTGTTACACCGTCGATTGTGGTATCCGTGATGTCCGCGCCACCGCTGCCAAGCGTAATGCCTGTTGTGGCGAGCGTTTTGAATTCGGAAGCATCGATTGTAAGCAGGCCAGTGCCGCCGGTCACGCCGGTTTTCGCACCCTCTACGGTTACGTCCATAAGAGTTGCCGCGCCGGCTGCGCTGATTGCCGTTCCTGAGATGGTTTTAAAGGACGAGCCTGTAATGGCAAGCGTTCCTGCGCTTGTTTTTACGCCGGTTGCCGCGCCTTCGACGTTTACATCCGTAAGCGTTACGGCGTTTGTGCCGATGGCGTCGATTGCCGTACCGGTTACATGGTTAATCGAAAGGTTTTCAAGCCCTGCGATACCGCCTGAAAGCGTAACGCTGCCCGCGCCTCCTGTTGCATCAAGCGTCATATTTTTAAGCGTCACCGTACCCGTACCCGAGTTTGTGATGCGAAAATGAGCGCCGCCGGAAGGTGCGTTTAAAGAAATGCCCCCGCCGTCGATGATCACACTGTTGTTATGCGCTATGGTGAAATCAACCGTGGCCGGCATGGCGCCCGCAAGAGACGGATCGAGGTGAATTACCTTACCATCCACATCCGCCTGTTCCACGGAATCTTTCAGGTCTTCCCATGTGTTTACGGTGACGTCCGCGCCCGTAATAAGCCCGAACGGCGCCAATAGCATCTCTTCTTCCACCGGCTCCGTCTCTTCGGCCGCCGCAGAAGGGGAAGGTTGTGCATTTGCAGAAGCGCCCGGCTGCTGGTTATCAGCAGTAGCGGATGGTTCCGGCTCGGCGCCAGCCGCCGGTTCTTCCGAAGATTCCGCCGTCTGCAACCCTGTAGATTCCTCTGTGTTTTCCTGTGTAGGAGCGCTTTGCACGCCCATATCTGCTGATTCGGCAAACGCTGTTGTAAGTAGCGTAAACACAAGAAGCAGCGATAATAAAATTGTAGTTAGTCTTTGTCCGCGTCTCATATTGTAATCGTGATCCTCCTGTAAAATGATTGATATTATTTCGCGACAAGCTGCGGGAAACAAAACGCCCGAAGGCGTTTTTAGCGTTTAATACTGTTCGCATAACTGCGAGATATTCAGCGTGTCGAGCTTACTGATCAGTTCCTGCTGAAGGTTTTTAAGGAACCTGTGCATAGAACATTGTTCGGTGGCGTCCCTGCTGCAAAAACGGTCCTCCTCCAGACAACGGTTGAGTGTGATATCACCTTCGATCACCTTAACTACGTCATAGAGTGAAATGTTTTCCGCCGTCTTGGCGAGCTGGTAACCTCCGTTACAACCCTGTACTGATTTAAGCAGGCCGGATTGCTTTAAATAGCCGCTTATCTTCATAAAATATAAATAAGTAATCCCAAGCTCCTTTGACAGGTCAGCAGCAGTTGTAAGCCGGTTGTTGTGCTCGTGCAGATAACATAGAATACGTATCGCATAATCTGTTGCAAGCTGTAATTTCATTTTAATCTTCCCTCCCTTGATCTATAAAATCCCTGATCTTGCAAGTATGAAATATTTGTACCGTCTCATGCGAATACGGATATATTACTTACTTTGCTGTGTTTCTATATTTATGATAATTGAATGCAAGGAAGGTTAAAATAGAAGGGAACTGTTAGCACGTATTATGTGTGATAAAACTGTGATTAATGAAAAACGCTGCGCCAAATACTGAAAAAGCAGGATTTTGAAAAAATTTTTCGGGATTTATCTCAAAAAACAGGACGGATATCACATGTGAATTTTAAAAATGAAGTGTGATTTGCAGAAAAAAATACCGTCGAAAAGGATATGCTTTTCAGTTATTTTTTTAGCAAAAACCCCGGGCGCATTTCGTCCGGGGTTTTTTGTTACATTATATATAATAATATTTGAAAAAAGATTTTTGACAGCTTAGAATTGTGGGAGCGTAATTTTTTCTCCGTCGCGCAAACAGGATTCATGACCGCAAATACCCACTGCTGTAATATTGGCAGATACCTTTGCGTTCAAAAGAGGCTCGCGCTCCTCGATGATGGAACCGATGAATTCCTGCACAAGATGCGGATGGGAACCGCCATGCCCGGAACCCTGGATGAAAGAAACATTGTCTTTGTTGAGGATTACTTCGCGTTTTGTAAAGGATTTCAGCTCGTCGATCAGCAATTCATCGGTATCGGGCGCCACGATGCGGCGCGCATTTTCTCCGCCGTCAAACAACGCGGAGCCTTCGTCGGCAATCTGGTCCCATTCATAAGACATCTTTGTTCCGTAGACGTCAAAGCTTTCGCGATACTGGCGTACGGTCTCATACAGTGCACGCGTTGCTTCCGCAACAATGTCTGTGTCCTTTAATTTGAGGGTAAGCGTCTCGCAGGCAAAGGGAGAACCGTACCTTTTGGCAAGATCGTCAGATATATGTCCGGAACCGTGGCCGACGACATATTCCGCCAGGGTATTGTTAATTAATAACAGCGGGGAAATTGCGTGCGTTCCATACCAGAAGGGCGGAAATCCAAGCCAGTATTCAGGCCATCCCTCAAGCCCCATATCCTGCATATGGCTGCCGCGTACAAACTGGATGCGCCCAAGCTGCCCGCTTTCCACCAGGTTTTTTACATACAGGTATTCACGCGTATATACGGCGGTCTCCATCATCATGTAGACTTTGCCGGATTCTTTTTGTGCATCGCACAGGCTCTGAAGCTCCTCGATACTGGTAGCCATGGGCACTGTGCACGCAGTATGCTTGCCTGCGTTAAGGGAAGCGAGGGATTGTTTGTAATGGTCCAAAATAGGCGTTATGATGTGGATTGCATCGATGTCCTGCGAAGCACAAACCTCGTCAAAATCTGTGAATTGCATGTCTTCCTCCACGCCAAGTTCACGGCCTGTTTGCCTGAGCGTTTCCGGATTCCGCTGACATATTGCAACCTTTCCTACGTTTGGATGCGCCTGATAGAGTTTTACAAATTCTTTGCCAAAGTTCATTCCAATGACTGCAACGTTAATTTTTTTCATAAAAACCACCTCTCTTTGAAAAAATTATCACCATTCTATCACGCAATGTGAAAAAAAATCAATAGCCTGTTAAAACAGATAGGGTATTGACAAGGCGGAAAATATATATTAAGCTAAGCACAAGAACAAAGCCTGTAGGGTTTTTACAGGAATGTGCACGAGCACGGTTGCATTTAAGGCCGGAATTCCGGAATTTCCGGAAAAAGTTTTTCAATAAAATCACAAAAAGGGTAAGACGGCCCGCTTCACATTTGAATGAAATAGCACACTTTTTCGTTCAAACTGTTTTTTATGGAATTAACGCCGATTACGGCGTTTTTTTTTATGTTTTTTTCCCGCGCGTTAAAGTGTAACTTATTGTGCAAAAAAATCTGATTTTACAAAATGCAGGAGGGGAACTTATGGGAGAAACGTTGCTGGAAATGGTCAACATTAACAAAGAATTTCCCGGCGTACGCGCACTTTCAAACATCAATTTTGATCTCAAAAAAGGCGAAGTGCACTGCATCTGCGGTGAAAACGGCGCCGGAAAATCAACTCTGATTAAGATCATATCGGGTGCGTACCAGCCGGATGAAGGCGGGGAAATTTATTTTGAGGGGGAACGGGTTCAGCTAAATCCAAAATACGCGATGGAGCTTGGAATACAGACAATTTACCAGGAGCACTCGGTATTTGGAACGCTCAACGTAACTGAAAACCTGTTTACCGGTATGGAAATCACGAAAAACGGCGTAATGCAGCATGCGCAGATGCGTAAACGCACAAAGGAAGTTTTGGAGTACCTGAACAGTAATATCGATCCGGACGCGATTGTTGGCAACCTTACGAGCGGCGAACAGAAGATGGTGGAAATCGCAAAGGCATTGATTACCGAGGCAAAAATCATCATCCTCGATGAACCTACGGCTTCATTTTCCCTGTCGGAGATCGATTACCTGCTCAACGTCATAGAGGAAATCAAAAAAAGCGGGATTGGGATTATCTACATTTCGCATCATCTTGAAGAGGTATTTAAGATTGCAGACCGCATCACGGTCATTCGCGACGGAAATTGGATCAGTAATTATGAAAACAAGGATATCGATGAATCCAGATTGATCAAGGACATGGTGGGCAGGGATGCTTCTGCATTCTACAACCGTGAATCAGTCGCGCCCGGCGAGGTCGTTTTTGAAGCGAAGGACATCAGCGGAAAAGGCGTGTCGGCAGCATCCTTCAAGGTGCGCCGCGGGGAAATCGTCGGCTTTGCAGGCATGGTCGGCTCCGGCAGGTCGGAGCTTATGGATATTCTGTTTGGAGTCTCTGAAAAATTTACGGGAGAGACTTATATCAAGGGCAAAAAGGTGGAGCTGAAAACTCCGACGGACGCGATAGAAAACGGTATGTGCTATATCACTGAGGACAGGCAGCACACAGGTTTGTTTTTAAAGCAAACCATCGCGGAAAATACGATCAGCGCCGATCTTGTGAAGATGAAAAAAGCGATTATCAAGCCAAAAGAGGTCTTTGAAATCGGGGACGAGTACATCAAAAAAGTAGGAACAAAGGCAAATGATTCACATGTCCTGGCCATGAATCTGTCGGGCGGGAATCAACAAAAGGTGGTTCTTGCAAAATGGTTTGTGACCGACGGCGATATTTATATTTTCGACGAACCGACGCGCGGTATTGACATCGGCGCAAAACAGGAAATTTACCAGATCATGGTTAACCTGCTCAAAGCGGGGAAGGCGATCATCATGGTATCGTCCGATATGCCGGAGGTGATCTCTATGAGCGACCGCGTGCTCGTTATGTGCAAGGGCAGGGTGGTCGGCGAACTGACAAAAGACGAACTGACAGAAGAAAACATACTGAAGTATTCAATTGGAGGGGCGGGTATATGAACAAAAACACGGCAGGAAAAAAGACATCCATACTGAAAAAGAATGAAAATATGACGATTCTATTCATCTTTTTGGGATTTTTGGCGGCGATTACAATTTTGCAGCTGTGCATGAATGCAGCGAGGGGAGCCGTCGGCTTTCCGAATTTCATTAGTCCGAGCAATCTTTTTAATATCATGATGCAGGTGGCCTGCGTCGGAATTTTGACGATTGGTATGATGATGATCATGGTTACCGGCGCAATCGACCTTTCGGTTGGTATGCAGGTATCGCTGATTGCGATTTTTACGGCGCTTTGTATCTCCGACTGGGGAATTGCAACGCCCGTGGCAATTATACTGGCCCTGCTCCTGTCCGTTGGGTGCAGCGCACTTCTTGGTTTTATTATTTCAAGGCTAAAGGTGGAATCCTTTATTATCACGCTGGGCGGGCAGCTGATGTTTCAGGGCATAGCGCTCCTGATCTGCAACTCGCGGGAAGTAAGGCTTTTGAACGATGAGCTTGCGTTTTTCAAAACGAACCTTCTGCCTGATTGGCAGATTGGCGGCCTGAGCGTATCGCTTCCGATCTACGTTGTGTTTTTTGTCGCGATCGCGGTCATAATCTGGCTGATCATGAAATACACAAAATTCGGACGCAGGATGTATGCCGTGGGTTCCAACCAGGATGCGGCATATCTCGCGGGAATTAACGTCGCGAATATCAGATTATTCTCCTTCATGATCAACGGCCTTTTGGTCGGCTTTGCAAGCGTTCTGCTGCTGGCGCGTGTCAACGTTGGTATTATCACGCTGGGCCAGGGACTGGAGCTGGATGCAATCGCAGGCGCGGTCATTGGCGGAACGGCAATGGCCGGAGGCAAGGGCAATGTGTGGGGAGCGTTTATTGGCGCGATCCTTCTGGCGACCATTGGAAACGCAATGAATATCCTTCGTATCCAGGCAGAGTGGCAATATGTTGTAAAGGGAATTATTATCATCGTCGCGGTGTCTGCCGGTGCAATCTCTGCTATCCTCGCGGAGCGCAAGCTGAAAAAGCAGCAGGCTGCGAGAACGAAAGAAAGCAACTGAATTTGTTTTTATTGGGGATACCCCAACAAAATAAAAATACTAGGAGGAAATAAGAAAAATGAAAAAACTAATTGCAGTAGTAGTATGCGTGCTGATGCTCGCAACTGTATTTGCAGGCTGCGCGTCGGCTCCGGCGGAATCTTCGGCTCCGGCTGAGTCCTCGGCCCCGGCGGAATCTTCAGCTGCGGCTTCGGCTTCAAGCGAAGCGAGCAATACCGCCCAGGCAGGTAAAAAGCTTACAATCGGCTACTACAAAGACGGCCCGGACGACTATTACAAAGCTGGTTCCGATGTGTTTATCGCACTGGCAAACGAGGTTGGCTGGGAAGTAATCGACAAGACAGGCCAGGGCACGGCTCCCGAGCAGATTGCAGCGGTTGAGGACTTTATCACGACGGGCGTTGACGCGATCGTAGTGGTTCAGAACTCTCCGGAAGCGACTTCCGAATGTATCGATAAAGCAAATGCCGCAGGCATTCCTTACTTTGCGGCAACGCACATGCCTACTGTAAAATCCGGACAGGAGCTTGCAGGGTTCGTCGGCTATGATTTTGTTGAAGCAGGCGTTATGGGCGGCAAAGACGCTCTCGAAAAAGGCGTGAAAAAGGTAATCATGATCGAAGGCAAGCTGGGCCAGGGTACGGCTTCCGCGCAGACAGAAGGCTTTATCAAAGCTTATGTTGACGCAGGCAAGGACGTTGGCGACCTGTGGGTAGACGGCGCTCCGAACATTGACGGCAAGGGCGGCGCTGACCTTGAACTGGTTGCAAAGGCTTCCGGCGAGTGGTTTGCTGATCCGGCGAAAAAGGCAATGCAGGATGCAATCACCTCCCTTGGTAAGGATGGCTTTGACGGCGCTTACGTGCAGAACGATGAAATGATGGACGGCGCAATCCAGGCAATCAAAGAAGCTGGCCTTAACCCGGCAGACTACTGGCTCGGTTCTTCAAACGGTAAAGAGAAATCCTGGAAATGGGTTGAAGACGGTGAAATGACGATGGACGTTAACCAGACGCCTACGCTTGAAGCAGACATTCTCTTCCAGATGATCCAGCAGTATTTTGACGGAACGTTGAAGAAACCTTATGTAAATTCAGTGTTGAAGCCGTTCAATAAGGAAACGATGACGGATATGACGCTCATTCCTTACGCGCTTGACACATATATGGCTGACAGGGACAAATACACCATCAGCATCGACGACGCATCTGTTGTTGAAGTGGAAGGACTTGACGGAAAATAAACAAACCGGTCATACGGAAATAGAACCTTTGCGCTATCTCCCGTCCGCTTCGGCGGGCGGGAGGGCAGTGCAAAAAAACAAGGGCACAAAAATACTTTAAGCGAATAAATGGGACCTGGCACATGACGCAGATACGACCATGTACGCTGCACAAGGAAAAATTAGCTCGGGGAGAAAAGATAGATTCTTCCGGGGAACGGCAGTTTTTGGCAAATGGCAATCATTTGATAAACTGCAATTATGACGAAACAAATCTGAAATCATTTCAAGTTGATATAGAAAAAATCAAATAAAAGGACCAATAGCGAAGGGAGTAATGATTATGGCAAGACCGGTAACACTCATGACGGCGCAATGGGGCGACATGGACTTTGAAACGCTGTGCAAAACAGCAAAGGAAATGGGATATGACGGGCTGGAGATTATGTGCTGCTCTCATATCGATCCGGAGCGCGCGGCGAAGGATATGGAATATTGCAATTCGCTGAAAGCGACGATGGATCGATATGGGCTCAAAACGTGGGCGCTGGCAGCGCATATCGTTGGGCAGTGCGTAGGCGACAGGTGGGATCCGCGCCTGGATAACTTCGCTCCGGCAGAGCTTGCGGGAAAGCCGGAAGAAATTCGCAACTGGGCGGTCAAGACCATGAAATATGTACCGCAGGCAGCCAAAAACATGGGCGTGGACGTTGTAACGGGCTTTATGGGTTCGCCAATCTGGGCCTATTGGTACTCCTTCCCTCAGACGACGGAGGAAATGGTAGACCAGGGGTTCCGCGAGATCGTCGACCTGTGGACGCCGATTTTTGACGAGTTCGACAAATACGGCGTAAGGTTTGCGCTTGAGGTGCATCCAACAGAAATTGCATTTGACTATTATACCGCGGACCGCCTTCTGGAAGAATTTGATTACAGGGAGACGCTTGGATTCAATTTCGATCCGTCGCACCTTTTGTGGCAGGGCGTAAATCCGACTATTTTCCTGAGGGATTTTATCGACTCCGTATACCACGTGCATATGAAAGACGCCGCGGTTACGCTTGACGGCCGCGCAGGTATACTTGGCTCCTTTATTACCTTTGGCGATACGCGCCGCGGATGGAATTTCCGCTCACTGGGACACGGCGATGTGGATTTTGAAGAAATCATTCGTGAGTTAAACCAATATGGCTATGAAGGGCCGCTGTCTGTAGAATGGGAAGACAGTGGAATGGAACGGATTTTTGGCGCGACAGAGGCGTGCGACTTTGTACGGAAAGTTGATTTTGCAGCATCGGATGTGGCGTTCGACAAGGCAATCGCAAACGACTGAAACATGGTTTCACACTAAAATGCGGATTCAAGGAGGATATAAAATGGAACGTAAATTGAGATATGGCATGATTGGCGGCGGCCCCGGCGCGTTTATTGGAGGAGTTCACCGTGCGGCTATACGGCTGAATGACGAAGCGCAGCTTGTCGCGGGATGTTTCTCCTATATTGAAGAAGAACGCGAGCAGGCTGGACGCGAGCTTTGCATCGATCCGGAACGCAACTATTCGACCTTTGAGGAAATGGCGGAGGCGGAAGGAAAACGCGAAGATAAGATCGACTGGGTAGATATCGTAACGCCCAACCGGTTTCATTATCCCGCCGCAAAACTTTTTTTGGAGCAGGGGATTAACGTTGTGTGCGAAAAACCGCTGTGCTTTACCGTAGAAGAGGGCGAGGACCTGAAAAAGACGGCACGGGAAAACGGCTGCCTTTTCTGCGTCACATATACCTATACCGGGCACGTCATGGCACGGCAGGCACGTGCTATGATCGGGAAAGGGCAGATTGGCGATATCCGCATGGTTATGGCGGAATATCCGCAGGATTGGCTTTTGGATTCGCTGGAAACAATTACAGAAGATAACAGGCCGTGGCGTGCAGATCCAAAGCTATCAGGACGCGGCGCGTGCGTGGCAGACCTTGGCACGCACATTGAAAACTGGGTGAACTATGCCACGGGATTAAAAATTGACAGGCTTTGCTGCAACCTCGACGTGTTTGGCAAAGGCGGGGTTCTTGATAACAATGTGGAAGTCATGGTGAAATTCAAAGGCGGCGCTACAGGAATGTACTGGACGTCACAGGTAGCGATCGGGTTCGACAATGCGCTCAAAATCCGTATTTTCGGTGAGAAGGGAACCATAGAATTCGTGCAGGAGGAAAACAACTATTTGCGCGTTTCCATGCGCCACGAACCGCCGAAAATATACAGCCGCGGCTGCGGATACCTCGAGGAGGAGGCTGCAAAATATGTGCGCGTTCCATGCGGGCATCCCGAAGGATTGACGGAAGCGTTTGCAAATATCTACAAGGATTTTTGCGCCGCTTTAAAGGACAAGCTTGCGGGCAGGGATGTGAATGAAGCGGATTACGGATATCCGACAATCGATATGGGGATCGAGGGCGTAGAATTTTCAAATAAATGCGTGGACAGCTCTGAAGCGGGCAGCGTATGGGTTAAGATGGAAAAGTAAAGAACACTCAGGAGGACAATGCAATG
Source organism: Christensenella sp. KGMB01412 (assembly GCF_055522415.1). Lineage (NCBI taxonomy): Bacteria > Bacillati > Bacillota > Clostridia > Christensenellales > Christensenellaceae > Christensenella > Christensenella sp. KGMB01412. The sequence continues at coordinate 421,100 of NZ_JBVFVW010000002.1, forward strand.
AAATTTGGAATTAACTCACTGGCATGGCAATCGCCGTTCAGCGATCCGGCAGGCCAGTTTGCCAAGGCAAAAAAATATGGCTGCGATATTTATGAAATCGCGGTGGAGGACTTTTCGACGATTGACGTTGATGCGGTTAATGCCGCAAAAAAGGAAACAGGGATTCAGACGCCTACCATTTGCGGCGCTTTTGGCGAAACAAGGGACGTATCGTCAGAAAATCCGCAATACCGTCAAACCGGGTTGCAGTATATTAAAGATATGACGGATTTTGCTGTAAAAATCGATTGCAAAGTGATTGCCGGGCCGCTGTATTCCGCGGTGGGCAAGGCACGGCAGATTTCTGAGGATGAAAAAAAGCAGCAGTGGGATCGGGCTGTGGAAAATCTTAAAATTGCTGCAGAATACGCGCAGGACAAGGGAATTAAACTGGCGATCGAGCCGCTCAACCGTTTTGAAACAGATTTTATCAATACGGTGGAGCAAGGACTGGAGCTGATTGCAAGGATCGGTTATTCCAATGTGGGGTTCCTGCTCGATACGTTTCATATGAATGTGGAGGAAGCCGATATTCCGGGAGCGATCCGTTCGGCAAGGGGATTGATTATGGATTTGCATACCTGCGCGAACAACAGGGGGACTCCCGGACAGGACAACTTTGACTGGAAGGCGATTGCCGCGGCAATCAGGGACGCGGGTTATGACGATTATTGCGTCATTGAATCCTTTACGCCGGATTGTAAGGAGATTGCAAAAGCCGCGTCTGTGTGGAGGCCGTTTGCAAAATCACCGGAAGCGATTGCGGAAAACGGGCTGCCTTTTTTAAGGAAGGTATTCGCAGAATAAGCAGTTCAAAAATAAGGAAAGAGCACTCTGGAAGAACGCCTGTTTCAGGCGGCTGGAGAAACGTGGATAGGAAGAATGGCAGTTACGATCAAACAAGTCGCCGCTGCCGCGGGCGTGTCCCGCGGGACTGTAGACCGTGTTTTGCATAATCGCGGCGGTGTAAAGCCGGATGTGGAAAAGCATATCCGGAAAACGGCTGACAAAATGGGCTACTTTCCAAACCGGGCGGGAAAAATCCTGGCGGGACGAAAGCAGCCCCTTACAATAGGATATGTGCTCCCGAGTATCGGCAACCTGTTTTTTGAAGACGTCAAAACAGGGATACATACCGCCGAACGGGAAATGAAGGATTTTGGCGTTAACATTACAATCAAAGAAGTGCGCGGCTTTGACGTTAAGGACCACATCGGCGCGATCAATGCCATGATGGAGGAAAACCCAAGCGCATTATGTATATCGAGTATCGACCTTCCTGAAATCAGGAAATGCGTCAACAAAATCGTGAAAAAAGGAACGCCTGTTGTCGCAATCAACAATGACCTGAGCAATACGAAGCGACTGTGCTATGTGGGCAGCGACTATATTGTGTCCGGAAGGACTGCGGCAGGGCTTATGCTTTTATGCAGGTCGCGCAAAAAAGAGAATGTTTTAATCGCGACGGGTTCCCTGAACGTAAAAGGGCATAATGAGCGCATTCAAGGCTTTAACGAGGTGTTCCGCGAACGAAACGTACAATATCATCTGGAAGATCTTTTCGAGACGCAGGATGACAATGAAATTGCCTATTTCAAGGCAAAGAAAATGCTGGAAAGCCATCCGGACGTAGACTGGGTATATATCACCGCCGCGGGCGTGCAGGGCGTATGCCGCGCGATTGAAGAGCGTACGCAAGGGAAAGAAATTCGCGTCATTTGCTTTGATACCAATCAATATGTGAGGGATTATGTCGAGCGGGGGATCATCGATTATGTGATCTGCCAGGAACCGAAGGAACAGGGCTACCAATCTGTGAAGAAGCTGTTTGATTATTTTGTGGACGGCGCGAAGGGGCATGTGGATGATTACATTACAAAAGCAGTGATCAAAATCAATGAAAATATGAACTTTACATGAAAAGTATTGACAAGAAAGGGTGGAAAATATGAAAAAAGTATCGATAGGGAGCTGGGCGTATGTATTCGGAGCGTTTGAAAAAGATCCGGTTTTACTGCCGCAGCTGTGCGACAAACTGAACGAGCTGGGATTTGACGGAATCAGCATGGGCGGCTTTCGGCCGCATGCCAATCCTGAGCTTTACGACACTCCTGAAAAAAGGGAGGAATTGAAACGGCTTTTGAAAAAATATAATCTGGAGGTTGCTGATTTTGCCTGCGACCTGTGGAGTATTGACGCGCTGCAGCAAAGCGACGAATGGGTGAAGCTGTTTGAGAAAAATGCAGAATTTGCCTCGCAGATGGGTTTTCAGATCATCCGTGTGGATTCCGGCACGCCGCCCGTCCTTCCGGAGGGGATGAGCTATGCGCTTGCCCGTAAAAAAATTGTGGATAATTTCAAACGTATATCCAAAATTGCACAAAAATACGGCCTGCAGGTGGTATGGGAATTTGAACCGGGCTTTCTGATCAACGAACCCAAATATATTCTGGAAACATATGAGGCGGTAAACGAACCTAATTTCAGTATTTTGTTCGACACCTGCCACGGCTATATGTCGGCTGTTGTGGGCGCGCGCCACATTGAACCAAATAAGCTCACGGGAGGGCTTGCGGAATTTGCAGAGATGCTCAAAGGAAAGATAGGGCTTGTGCATCTGATCGACTCGGACGGTACGCTGAATGAAGCGGAAACAAGCACGCACGCGCCGTTTGGCCTGGGAGCCATTGATTTCGACGAGATTATCCCGGTGCTGCTTGACAAAGCGGATTACAAGGGCGAATGGTGGGCGATAGACCTGTGCGAATGGCCGGATGCGTGGAATGTTACGGCGGATTGCAAGGCGTTTGTAGATAAATTGAACCAAGAGTATTGCGGCTGAAGGGAAATCAACATGGAGACAAAAAAAATCAAAGAAATACTGGAAAGCGGAGAGGGCATATTATCAATGGCCCCAAACTGGGTGCCGCGCCCGTTTAACAGGCCGGGCAAACGCATCCGTTTGCATCCTGACGATTATTATGCAATGGGATTAAAGCGCGGCGCGATTGTAGAACGCTGGTTTTCGTCTGTTACAAAGGTGGAAACGGACGGCGCGGGCGAATTTGAGGGGATGAGCTTTGTCAATACGGACGGGAATACCGGCCATCTGATGCTTTTTAAGGATTTTGTAGATGAACTCGGAGCCGGATTGATTGGCGGTAAGCTGATGGACGAATATGGCACGTGGCCCATGTACTCAAAATTTTATGACTACAACGAGCCGCTTTTCCATCATGTGCATCATAAGGAAGAAGCCTGCGCAAAGGTTGGCGTCAAGCCAAAGCATGAGCATTATTTTTTCCCCAAGCAATACAACAATCATCTGGGCATTCGTCCGGTCAGCTATTTTGGCTTTGATCCCTCTGTCACAAAGGAGGAAGTCAAAGAGCGGCTTTCTAAATTCGAAACAGCGGATGGGCGGATACTGGAGCTTTCGCGTGCGTTCCGGGTAGAGCTTGGAACAGGCTGGTTTACACCGGCAGGTATTGTTCACGCGCCGGGATCGCTGTGCACCTATGAACCGCAATGGAACAGCGATGTTATGGCAATGTGGGAAAATATTGTGGAAGGCGAAGTATTTGACTATAGCAGCTTGTGCGGTTATGTGCCGGCAGGAAGCGAGCGTGATCTTGACGTTATCATGGACGCAGCCGACTGGGAGATGAATACGATCCCCAATTACCGTGAAAAATATTTCCGGCCTCCGGTACCGGACCACGCAGGCGAGGGATATGTGCAGAACTGGATTTGCTATGGCAACGACTTTATCGGGGCAAAGGAGCTTACGATAGAACCGGGCGCGCAGGTTACGATCAAAGACGCGGCGGCATACGGATGCCTTGCCGTACAGGGGCGCGGTGAATTTGGAAAATTTGTTGTCGAATCCCCAACGCTCATCCGTTACGGACAATTAACGGCGGACGAATTTTTCGTATCGCACGCCCGTGCAAAGGAAGGCGTTGTGATCAGGAACACGTCGCCTGTGGAGCCGCTTGTTATTCTCAAACATTTTGGGCCTGATTGCGGGATGCCGCAGATGAACGGGAAAAAGTGATATGCCAATCAACCAGGCGCAAAATTGGTAAAAGGATGGGGAGAGATCCCTTTTTCCGGGCGCTATGCAATGCGTTGCGGAAAACGGAGGAAAAAGAATCATGAAAATGAAAGTTCAGAATTTTTACGAACCGATGGTGATGAAGCTGGAGGAACATGACGTTCCACAGATCGCGGACAATGAGGTATTGATCAAGGTAAAAGCGGTAGGTATTTGCGGATCGGATATTTCGTATTATTACGGGCATAGCCCGCTTGATACGCCGGATGGAAAAGGGCCGTTGTATTTGGGGCACGAGGCTTCCGGCGTTGTGGCAAAGGTGGGCGGCATCGCGCAAAAGCTAGGGCTGTTCCGGGAAGGAGACCGCGTCGCGGTGAACCCGGTACAGCAATGTAACGCATGCCCGGCCTGCATGCGTGGGGAATTCAATATATGCAGCCATTCTGAGGTCATTGGCGTTTCGGCGAACGGTTGTTTTGCGGAATATGTAAAGGTGAAATATACGCACGTTTATCACATACCGGACGAGGTGAGCTTCGAAGACGCCGCGCTTGCAGAGCCGCTTGCGTGCGCGACGCACAGTATAGAACTGCTCGATATCAGGCTTGGACAGACGGTTGTGGTATATGGAACGGGCGGAATCGGGCTCATGCAGACACAGCTCGCAAAGGCGGCAGGCGCCGGTAAAGTGGTCGTTGTCGCAAGAAAGGATTACGGCCTGAACAAAGCGCTTGAATGCGGAGCGACACACGTTGTCAATAATTCGGACAGCAGCTCCAAATACTATGCCGCAGACGTTGCGGCGCGAATTATGGAAATCAACGGCGGCGACAAAGCGCCCCGCGCGATTGTTGCGACAAGCAACATGGAGGCCTTACAGGATGCGCTTCGCGTGACAGGCGGATGCTCGACGATCGTATTTTTTGGACTCCCGGGCCCGGAGGATAAGCTGCAGGTGCCTGTTCTTGAAGCAATCCAGTCGGAACGCACGCTGAAATTTTCATGGCTTGCGCCTCTTGTGTGGAATGAGGTATTTGAGGTCATCGCTTCGGGACAGGTAAACCTGAAGCCGATCATTACCCAACGTTTCACGCTTGAAGACGCGGAAAAGGGAATCGTATTCATGAAAGAATCAACGGAACCAAAGATCAAGGGCGTTGTACTGTTTGACTGATCGAAAGCCCGTCCCGAAACAAAGGGAAAGGCATCAATCAAACCGGAAAAATATATGATCAAATAAAAAACTACCTATTATATTATAGGATACGGCAGCGCTCATCAAAAAAGGAGAAAAATGATGAATGAGGAACTGTTATTTACCCCTGTAAAAATCGGAAACAAGACTGCGCCCAACCGGATTGCCATCAATGCGATGGAATGCTGCGACGCGGACGAAAACGGAAATCCATCGGCAAGAACGTATGAACGCTATGAAAAGCTGTTCGACGGGGGCTCCGGGTTTATAGACCTTGAAGCGATTACCGCGCAATACGATAACATTTCGAGAAAAAACCAGTTGAGTATTTTGCCGCATAACCAAAAGGCGCTTACAGAGTTTGTCAGGCATATGAAGGAAATCAACAAGGATACGGTCTTTGTGTTCCAGCTTACCCATTCGGGCGAGATCAGCCATCCAACCCTGTCAAAAAGGATTCGCGTTACAAAAGAACCGCTTTATGGATATGAGGACGCGCGCCTGATTGGCGAGGATGAAGTGGAACGGATCATGGACGAGCTTGTGCTTGCAGCAAAAATTGCCCATGACGCGGGCGCAGACGGGATTGACATGAAATTCTGTCACGGATATCTGGGTTCGCAGATTTTAAGGCCGTTTAATAAACATAACTGGAAGTATGGCGGGGCCTGGGAAAACCGCAGGCAATACGCATTTGACCTTACCGAGCGTGTCATAAAGGAAATCAATGATCCGAATTTTATCGTAGGCTCAAAGGTTTCTATTTATGAGGGCTTTCCGGGAGGACAGGGCACTGCGGGACCGGATACGGCGCTTATGGACCTTACGGAATCGATTGACCTTTTAAAAGGACTCGAGGAGCGTGGGGCGAGTTATGTTATTCAGTCGGCGGGATCGCCCTCCCATACGCTTGCGCTTTCGCAGCCGGACAAGAAGCTGCCGGATTATGGCTACCTGCACCAATATTTCCAGAAGGTATGCCGCGATAACCTGAAACCTGAGACAGTGGTCATCGGTTCTGCGTACAGTATTTTCAGGAATGGAAAAGGGACGAATTTCCAGGCGGTTGCGCCGGAAAAGAACAGCGTGCGGTATTGGGGAAACAAGAACATTGCGCAGGGCGTTGTGGACATGGTATGCCTTGGACGCCAGTCGTTTGCAGATCCGTATGTGGCAAAGAAAATGGCGGAAGGCCGTGAAGACGAGATCAAATGGTGCACGGCCTGCGATAATTGTATCGAGTTTTTGATTCGTCAGGAAAACGTGGGATGTTCTACTTATAATCCACCATATACAAAGCGCATGGCGGAGATTCGCGCGGAAAAAGGTCTCCTGAAAGAAAAGCATACCTGATGCACCAATCATAATCCAATGCGCAAAAGAGAACCGCCAGCGGCTCTCTTTTGCGCATTATTGCGAGCGGGAGGACAGAAAATGAATGTTTGTGGGCTGGACGTTGGTACGAGCGGCGTGAAGGCTGTCGTTTTTGACGAGAAGGGAGCCGGCATAGCGAATGCGTACCGCGCTTATGAAACGCAGATTGATCCGGATGGAAAAAGAGGGCTTGATGCACGCCGTTTGTGGGAAAAGACAAAAGAAGCGCTTGCCTGCGTATGCGCGCAGACAAACGGTGACATTGCGGCGATTGCAGTAGCGTCTTTTGGAGAAGCGTTTGTGCTTCTTGACGAGCACGACGGGGTATTGCACGACATTATGATTTACACCGACCGCAGGGGAGAAAAGGAATTTTTGCGTGAAGCGGAAAAAACGTCGTAGGAAGAAGTCGCCTGTGTTTGCGGGTTGCCGTTTTCCCCCACATACAGCGTATCCAAGCTGCTTTATTTAAAGGAGTGCAGGCCGAAGCTTTATAACAGGGCGAAGAAGGTGCTGTTTATTGAGGATTATGTGGGGTATCTGCTGAGCGGGGAACGGGCGGTCGATTATTCGGTTGCTTCGCGCTCCATGCTCCTGGATGCAAAAAATTGTTGCTGGAGCAGCATCATGATGAATCAATTTGGGATAGAAAAGGCGTTGTTTTCCCAAACGGTAGCTGCGGGTACGGTCATCGGGACGATAAAAAAAGAAATTGCGCAAGAGCTTGGCGCGCCGGCGTCTATGAAGATTGTCGCAGGAATACACGATCAGCCCGCGTCCGCCATTGGAGCGGGACTAAGGGAAGGAAGCGTCGCGTGTTCGATGGGGACTTCAGAATGTATGACGCCTGTATTCAGCGGTATGTTTCCGGTGAAGGTGACCGCGCGGCAGGGATTGTGTTCGGAGCCGGTGTGGGAGAAAGGAAAATACTGCACGCTTGCTTATAACCCGTCAAGCGGTCTTCTGATCGAATGGTTTTTTAAAACATTTGCCGCCGCGGAGACGCAGCAACACGGCGCGCCGTATGCGCTGTTTGAAGAACATTTTCCACCGCAGCCTACAAAAATCATGATACAGCCGTATCTGGCGGGGAGCGGAACGCCGTATCTGGATTATCTTGCGAGGCTTGGAATAGCGGGGATAGGGCTGGAAACCACGCGTTTTGATTTATACCGTGCGATGCTCGAGGGTTTGGCGCTGGATCAGTGCCTGAATCTTGAAACAATCACCAGACAGGGCGTTGCGGCGCAAAGCCTGATGTGCGTGGGCGGCGGCAGCAGGAGCAGGCCGTGGCTCCAGGTGAAGGCGGATGTGATGCAAATACCTGTTTCAACACTCGATTGCGGCGAGGCGGGCGCGCTCGGATGCGCGGCCTTATGTGCGGTTGCCACAGGCGTATACGCAAGCGTGGAGGAAGCGGCTCAAAATATGTCGCGTGTGAAAGAAGTGCTTGAACCAAATAAAGGAAACCGGGAGTTTTATCGCGAGAAATTTGAACAATACCGCTTACTGCACACCCATCTCAGGGAAGAATCAGAATACGCGTGCCGGTAAGGAGAGATCCAGATTACGGCATTCAAGGGCAGGTTTGCGGAGTATTTTCTCATGGATATGGAAAAGGCGTGTTTGGGAGAAGGTCATGGAATACGAATTTATCAAACATATTGCGGGAACGGGCCTCAAAACATTTGTGGTGGCGATCAACTGGCGCGAATTGCATTTTCACAATGATATGGAATTGCTGCTGGTGCTTGACGGAAGCGTCAGCATGGATGATGGAAAACAAAGGTACATCCTGAAAAAGAATGATATTTTCCTGAGCAACAAAAATGCAATCCACAGCCTGAGGCGTACGCATGAGGATAATTTATTGATGGTGATCCAGTTTGATCCAAACCTTTGCAAGGAATATTATCCAAAAATACCACGGGTGCGGTTTTCCCAAAACCATATCAAAAAGGATTCCGACGGGCAGTACTGGGAAATGCTGTACCGTTGCATGCGCGAAATCGTTTCCTGCTATTCCCAAAAACACGACGGTTTTGCAATCGAAATGATGTCCATCCTCAATCACATGTTGTTCTGTATGCTGCAAAATGACCAGTATACGATTCTGGACGAAAAAACAGCTGCTGCTGAAAACCGCAACATGGAAAGGCTGCGGCGCGTGATCGAATTTGTAAGGGAAAATTATATGTATCCCATCACGCTAAAGGAAATTGCAGAAAAGGAAAAGCTGGATATGTGCTATCTTTCGCATTTTATCAAAGCGCACCTTGGGATATCCTTCCAGAATTACCTGAACCGGATGCGTGTAGAAAAAGCGGAATACCTCTTGCTGCATACCGATCTCAGCCATATTGATATTTGCATGGAATGCGGTTTTTCCGACTACAAATATCTCAATAAGACGTTTGAGAAGGGGTTTGGTTGCTCTCCTGCCGATTACAGGGAGAAATACCGGACATGCTCTATGCGGGTAGACGAGCAAAATGAACAGCATATTGTTATGGAGGTTAGCCGCGCCTTTCGTTTTTTTGGCGGGCACAGCATATGCTGATTATGATATGAAATGATTCGGAAGGTGGCGCAGGAAAACCGGCGCCGGGGAGGTACTAATGAGTTACTTGATTGGAATAGACGTAGGGACGTCCGGGACAAAAACGGTCCTGTTTGACGAAACGGGCGAAGCAAGGGCAAGCGCAACGATGGAATACCCGCTCTACCAGCCCAAAAACGGCTGGGCAGAGCAGGATCCGCACGACTGGTGGAACGCCGTATGTAAAACCGTCCCGGACGTGATCAGAAAATCCGGCGTGCAGGCGGCTGAAATAAAGGGAGTCGGGCTTTCCGGACAGATGCACGGGCTCGTTATGCTTACAAAGGATGGCGAAGTAATTCGCAATTCCATCATCTGGTGCGACGGAAGGACGGGCGACGAATGCGCCTATATCACAAAAACGATAGGCAAGGAACGGCTGGTAGAGCTATCGGCCAATCCCGCCCTTACGGGTTTTACGGCAGGAAAGATTTTATGGGTACGCAACAACGAGCCGCAAAACTATGAACGCTGCGCGCATATCCTTTTGCCAAAGGATTACATCCGTTATATGCTGACGGGTGAGTTTGCAACGGAGGTAAGCGACGCGTCCGGTATGAACCTGATGGATATCCCGGCGCGCACGTGGTCGGATGAGATTTTAAACAAGCTGGAAATTGACCAATCGATGCTGGGCAGGCTGTATGAGTCCTGTGAAGTCACAGGGGCTATCACCGGGGAGGCGGCGAAACTGACCGGATTGCAACCCGGCACGCCTGTTGTGGGCGGCGCAGGAGATAATGCGGCGGCGGCCGTCGGCACGGGCGTTGTAAAGCAGGGAAAGGCGTTTATAACGATCGGCACCTCCGGCGTAATATTCGCACATTCTGAGCGCGTGGCAATCGATCCTGAGGGACGGGTGCATACCTTTTGCGCTGCGGTGCCGGGCGCGTGGACAGTAATGAGCTGTACGCTCGCAGCAGGCCTCTCCTTAAAATGGTACCGCGACCATTTCTGTAAAGCGGAAATGGAGGCGGCGGAAGGCATGGGCGTGGATTCGTATCTGCTGCTCAATGAACAGATTGCCAGAGTGCCGATTGGAGCAGATAAATTAATTTTTGCGCCCTACCTGATGGGGGAACGGTCGCCGATCCTGGATGAAAATGCACGGGGTGTATTTTTGGGGCTGTCTGCCCGGCATACGAAATATAATTTGCTGCGCGCTGTGATGGAAGGCGTTACATTTTCGCAGAAGGAATGTTATAACATTTTATGCGGGATGGGCGTTCCGTTTTCAGAAATGCTGGCAACCGGCGGCGGGGGAAAAAGCCCGTTGTGGAGGCAGATGATCGCGGATGTTTGCGGCTGTAATGTAACGACGCTCAAAACGCAGGAAGGCCCCGCGCTGGGCGCTGCGATTCTTGCGGGAGTGGGAGCGGGCGTTTATGGGAGCGTGCAGCAGGGCTGCGAAGCGGTTATCCGTACTGGCACAATGCAAAAGCCGGTTGCGGAAAACAGTGCTGAATATGAAAAATATTACCGCATATACAGGGAAATATATCCAGGCCTGAAGGAGCAGTTCAGGGCGCTGGCGGACATGGAAGGAACAGGGGATTGACTTTAAATCATTAAAATTGACAATAGGCAAGGAGGGTAATGAAATGATGAAAAATATACCGGAGGTAAAACTCGGCGTGATTGCGGTAAGCAGGGATTGCTTTGTCATATCGCTGTCCGAAAGGAGAAGAAGCGCCGTGGTGGAGGCGTGCAGGAAAGAGCAGGGCATTGATGTTTTTGAAGCGAAGACAACGGTGGAAAATGAAACCGATATGCTCAAAGCCGTCGATGAGGTAAAGGCTGCGGGCTGTAACGCGCTCGTGGTGTTCCTTGGGAATTTCGGGCCGGAAACGCCGGAAACATTGATCGCAAAGAATTTTAAAGGGCCTGTGATGTATGCGGCTGCAGCGGAAGAAGGGGACTTAATCCAGGGCAGGGGAGACGCATACTGCGGGATGCTGAACTGCTCTTATAACCTGGGCCTTCGCAACCTGAGGGCAGTGATTCCGGAATACCCTGTGGGTACGGCGGCAGATGTCGCGCGTATGGTCGCGGATTTTATACCTGCCGCAAGGGCGATTATTGGGATTTCCTCCCTTAAAATCATAACCTTTGGGCCGAGGCCGCAGGACTTTTTTTCGTGCAACGCGCCCATCAAAGGGTTATACGATATGGGGATAGAAATCGAAGAGAACTCAGAGCTGGATTTGCTTGTTTCCTACCGCAAGCACGAGGGCGACGACCGGATCAACGGCATCGTTGAGGACATGGCGCGGGAACTGGGAGCCGATGGCAACCATTACCCGGATTTATTGCCGCGCATGGCACAGTTTGAGCTGACGCTTCTGGACTGGATGAACGACCATAAAGGCGCCTGCGAATATGTGGCCTTTGCAAACAAATGCTGGCCAGCGTTCCCGACGGAATTTGGCTTCGAGCCATGCTATGTCAACAGCAGGCTGGCGTCAAGGGGGATTCCTGTGGCGTGTGAGGTGGATATTTATGGCGCGCTTTCCGAATACATCGGCGCGTGCGTTACGCAGGATGCGGTTACGCTTCTGGATATCAACAATTCTGTGCCGGAAGACCTTTTTGAACAGGATATCAAAGGAAAGTATGATTATACCATAAGGGATACCTTTATGGGCTTCCATTGCGGGAATACGCCTTTCTGCAAGCTTTCGGAAGGAGCGGTGAAATACCAGCTGATCCAGAACAGGCTGCTCGAGGACGGCGGCGAGCCGGATGTAACGCGGGGAACGCTTGAAGGGGACATTGCCCCCGGCGAAATCACATTTTTCCGTATCCATTCCAATGCGGACACCAGGATGCAGGCATATATCGCGCAGGGAGAGGTCCTGCCGGTGGCGACGCGTTCCTTTGGAGGAATTGGTATATTTGCAATTCCGCAGATGGGGCGTTTTTACAGGCACGTACTGATCGAAAAACACTATCCGCACCATGGCGCCGTTGCGTTTGGGCATGTGGGTAAAGCATTGTATACGGTCATGAATTACCTCGGCGTGGAGGATATTGCGTTTAACCATCCTGCCGGAATGCTTTATAAAACGGAAAACCCATTCTGAGAGTTTGCCGGAAGCATGGCGGGGACACAAAAAGAAACAGGCGCACAATATACAAGACGCAGCGTGAAAAATCCGCTGCGTTTTTTATGGGGCAAAATTTTGTTTGTGGCAAACAAGCAGATAGGTGTTTTAATTTCATGAATAATAGTGATATAATAGGTAAATCACAGGCGCATGGGAGGAATGGCGTTGCAAAAGCTCAAGCTCTATGGATTCAACAACCTGACAAAAACGTTGAGTTTTAATTTATACGATATCTGTTATGCAAACACAGTAAAGGACAGGCAAAGCTACATAGAATATATCGACGAATACTATAATGCGCAGCGGCTGACTGCGATTTTAAAAGACGTCGCAAAGCGGATTGGCGCGCATGTGCTGAACATTGCCCAGCAGGATTATGAGCCGCAGGGAGCGTCGGTCACGATGCTCATTGCGGAGGAAGAAATTCCCGCGAGCCTCGTTGGGCATCTCGATAAAAGCCATCTAACCGTGCATACCTATCCGGAAAGCCATCCGCACAACGGCGTGTGCACTTTCCGTGCGGACATCGACGTTTCTACCTGCGGGGAGATATCGCCGCTCAACACGCTGGAAAAGCTGATCAAGAGCTTTGATTCGGATATCATAACAATGGATTACCGTGTGCGCGGCTTTACGCGCAGCGAAAGCGGCGGGAAGATTTTTATGGACCACGATATTATGTCCATCCAGGATTTTATCCCGCATGATATTTTGAAAAAATACGATACCTACGATGTGAATTTATATGAGGAACGTATTTTCCATACGAGTATGATGCTCAGGGAATATGATCTGGACAATTACCTGTTCAATCTGGATGCAGTTGATTTAAAGGAGAAGACGCGCAGCAGGATCGAGCGGAACCTGGAGCGCGAAATGCAGGAGATTTTTTATGGCAAAAATTTCGAAGGATAACTGGTTTTACGAATATTTTACGGATAGCGCAAAATTTGGAATCAAAATCAGGGAACACTTGATCGACACAAAGAGCAAGTTCCAGAAAATTGATTTTTACGATTCTTATGAATTTGGAAGGTTTTTTACGCTGGACGGGTTTATCATGATGACACAGCGGGACGAATTTATTTACCACGAAATGCTGGTGCACGTGCCCATGGCTGTGAAGCCGGACGTGAAGCGAGTGCTTGTGATCGGCGGCGGCGACGGCGGCGCTGTGCGCGAGCTGACGCGTTACAAGACGATTGAAAAGATCGATATGGTGGAAATTGACGAAAAGGTGGTTTCCCTTTGCAGGGAGTATCTGCCACAGACGGCGGGAAAACTCGACGACGGGCGGGTAACGCTGCATTTTTGCGACGGGATTGCGTTTGTGCGGGATGCGAAGGAGCAATATGATCTGGTTTTGGTAGATTCCACAGATCCTGTCGGCGTGGGAGAGGGGCTTTTCTCCATGCAGTTCTATGAGGACTGCTTTCGCCTGCTTACGGAGGACGGCGTGATGATCAACCAGCACGAAAGCCCTTATTATGAGGGAGACGCGCTGGAAATGGAGCGCGCGCACAAAAAGCTTGCCGCGGTATTCCCTGTGTGCAGGGTATATCAGTTCCATATGCCGACCTATGCGTCCGGGCACTGGCTGTTTGGGTTTGCGTCCAAGAAAAAAGATCCGCTTGTTTTTGATGAAGAAGCATGGAACGCCCTTGGGATCGAAACAGATTACTACAATACAAAGCTTCACAAAGGGTGCTTTGCATTACCAACTTATGTGCAAAGGCGGCTTAACAAAGCGGAAGGGGAAACAATAAAAAAGGAATGTGAATAATTTCATAATTTATTCATAAAATATCACTTGCCAAATAACAGAAACTGTTATAGAATAAAAGCATATCTTAAAGCGATTTAAGATATGTCAATCCCCACCCTTTTATTATTTTTTGGAAGACCGATTCGTAAGAATCGGTTTTTCTCGTTTCTGGGCAAAAAAAGAGGCCGCGGATGTGCGGCCTTTTCTCGTTCATGTTAAGCCTAAGCCGTTATAAGCGGCCTGTATATTTTATCCTTGTTACGCAGCAGAACATACATGACACAGATATAAACAACGCAGGTAATGTATGTTGTGGGCAGGCGCGATACCATCAGCTCCAGATACGGCGCGCCCAAAAACAGCGACAGCCAGAATGTGTTGAGAAGCGCCGAAAAAACGGTTTGGATCACTAAAATCGAGATAAAAACCTTGGGAAAGGAAATTTTTTCCTTTTTGTAAAAAAGCAATCCCGCTGCAATGCCGTAAAGAGCCATTGTAAGGGCGAGGCCCGGATTAAACGCGCCGCCCGGATTAAAGGGGTTTACAAAAAATGATATAAAGTTTGATAAAAAGCCGATAACACCTCCGGCGACCGGCCCCAAAATCGCGCCGGCGAACATCACGGCAATGGGCGCAAGGGAAAGCTTGATCTGCGGGCCCAGATAGGGCGAGAAGATGCCAAGGATGATTGCAATCGCAATCAGCACGGCGTAATAGACAATACGCATTGTTTTTGATGAAATTCTGGACATAAAAAATACCTTCCTTTCGTAAAAAAATGGCACGCCTCTACAAAAGAAAGATATTGCCCGCACGACGCACAACCGGCGGATTCTTTTGTGAGCAGCGGACGCAGTTTTGAACCGCAAGGCCAAAGGCCTTTTCGTTATAAGGCGACATCCCATCCTTATACACTTGACGCGCAAAACCTACTCTGCACATTTTTATGGAGTTGTACGGACAAAGCGTTCTTTCCTTTGCCCGTATCCCAGTATACCACCGTAATGATTACGTGACAACAGGGAATTTTATTTTGCGCTATTTCCTGCGGCTTGGAGCGGTAAACCTGTACTGCGCCACCATTCCGGCAATCGCAAACACAGCGGTGGGAATGACGAGCGCCCACGTAGCTCCCGCGGGGAAAATACTGATTGATTCGAATATCTGCTGGTAGTTGCCCCAGGTGATGGTGGATAGAAGTCCTGAATTGAAAAACAGGCCGATGATGATACCCACTGTGTGGATAATGGTGTATCCGCCGAAAATAGCTGAGAAAATAATTACAAAATGCCGCTGTGAGGCAAGTGTAATCGCACCGAACACCACAAACAGCCCAAGGCCGATAATGAACAGCGTCATTGGATCCATCGAGGAGAACGTTTCAGCGAAGCCGCTGCGCAGTAAGCCATAAACGAGCAGGCCGACAATACCGCCTACTACAAATATTGCAAATTTGATAAAGAAAAACGATAACAATGCAAAAACAAGGCCTATAATCAGGCTAATCAGCCAGAGCCAGTTGGTTGCGTCCGGCAAATAGGTGCCCACAAGGGTATAAGAATAGTACGCGCCCATGAAGAAGGCGTACAGGAAAATAATGACCTTCAGGTATTTATAGCCCCAAAAACAATACAGGATTCCTAGGACAAGGGCAATCAATAATATAATAATTGGGACAATTCCGTTCATAAAAAAGACCTCCGCTTCTTTCATTATTATAAAGCAGCGGTCATATGATTTCAATAAAATCGATTCTTAATAATTTTTTACGAAACAATTTTACATTTGTGT
This sequence comes from Christensenella sp. KGMB01412, assembly GCF_055522415.1. NCBI lineage: Bacteria > Bacillati > Bacillota > Clostridia > Christensenellales > Christensenellaceae > Christensenella > Christensenella sp. KGMB01412. The sequence continues at coordinate 437,027 of NZ_JBVFVW010000002.1, forward strand.
CGATATAAATAAATGGACCTGAAAAAGTGGAGTGTGCCTGAAAAAACGGCAAAATAATGCGGAAACAGCGTAGGAAGGCGGACTTTCCGGTTTTACATGAAAAAATTGATTAACACTTTAGAAAAAAAAGCCGTTGTGCTATAATGATTTCTAGCGTTTAGCAAAATTGGGGGAGGTTACTATGAACCTTACGTTTAAGGGCGGCGTTCATCCGCTCAGTGAAATACAGGAAGGAAAGAAACTGACCGAGAAGTGTGCGATTGAGGAAATGCCCGCAGGGCATATCGTAAAAATTCCGCTTTCGCAGCATGTTGGCGCGCCCGCGGAGCCGATTGTCAAGACGGGCGAGCGCGTTCTGGTGGGCCAGAAAATAGCCGAAGCGCAGGGGTTTGTGAGCGTGCCGGTTCACGCAAGCGTTTCAGGCGTGGTGATGGAGATCGCGGAGATTACAGGGGCGAACGGAAAACCCGTCCAGGCAATCGTGATCGAAAATGATTTTAAGGATGAAGCGGTCCCCTTCCGGGAAGAGGATATTGAGGCGCTTTCTCCGCAGGAGATCATTGAACGCATCAAGGAGGCCGGTAATGTCGGTATGGGCGGGGCAACCTTTCCAACGCATGTGAAATTATCGCCGCCGGAAGGAAAAAGCGTAAACCTGCTGATTTTAAACGGCGCGGAATGCGAGCCGTTTTTGACTGCGGATTACCGCCTGATGGTGGAATGCCCCAAGCGTGTGATTATGGGTGTAAAGATATTGATGCGCGCCCTTGGAATCAAAAAAGCGATTGTAGGGATTGAAGACAATAAGCCGGAGGCGATTCAGAAAATGACCGCGGCGGTGGATACCCACGCCATCCGGGTTGTCGACGTGGAAACAAAATACCCGCAGGGCTCTGAAAAGCAACTGATTAACGCAATTACAGGCCGTGTCGTACCGGCGGGAGGACTGCCGATGGACGCAGGCGTAGTGGTGGTGAACGTCGGATCGGCAAAGGCGATTGCAGATGCGTTTTGCGTAGGAGAGCCGCTTTACCGCCGCGTTGTGACAGTGAGCGGCGCGGTTAAAAATCCTAAAAACCTGTTGGTGCGTTTTGGCGTAAGCGCGCGGGAGGTGCTCGAATATGTGGGCGGACCATCGAGCGAACCCTTGAAAATTCTTTCCGGCGGGCCAATGATGGGGCTGCCGCTGCCTACGCTTGATTGCGTGGTCACGAAAGGTTTTTCCGGGCTCGTGGTTCTGGATTCGCAGTACACCAAAAAGCAGAAGGAAACAAACTGCATCAAATGCGGAAAATGCGCGGACGTATGTCCGATGAATTTAATGCCTATGATGATTTCCGCCTCCGCTGTTTTTGAAGATTTTGAAAAAGCGGAGAAATATAACGCGATGGACTGCATGAGCTGCGGCTGCTGCAGTTATATCTGCCCGGCTAAAAAACCGATTGCCCAGAATATTAAGTTTGCAAAGGACATGATCAGCGTGCAACGCATGAAGGAACGGCGCAAGGCCGAACAGGAAAAGGCGGAGCGCGAAGCGGCAGAGTAAATGAGTTATTAAAAATTTATTGGATAAAAGAATCGAGAAAGGAAATGCTATGCAACAAGAGTTGATTTTATCTGGTTCGCCGCATATCAAATCAAACCAAAGCACCACGCGTATTATGCTTGACGTCCTGATTGCGCTTATTCCGGCGTGCGTTGCCGCGGTTTATTTCTTTGGTATCGGCTGCATTACGACCATCGCATTATGTGTGGGCAGTGCGGTTGGCTGCGAAGCTGCAATTCAGTTTTTCACAAAAAAAGCGGTCACGATCAGTGATTTATCCGCAGTGGTAACAGGCGTCTTACTGGCGCTGAACCTGCCGCCGAATGTACCGTGGTACCTTCCGGTGTGCGGGAGTGCGTTTGCGATCATTATCGTGAAACAGTGTTTTGGAGGCCTCGGACATAATTTTATGAATCCCGCGCTTGCAGCGCGCTGCTTCCTGCTGATTTCATGGCCGGTTGCAATGACGACGTTTATCGCCCCGTTTGCAGGTGTGGACGCCGTGGCCAGCGCAACCCCGCTTGCCGCATTGAAGGAGGGCGCGACCACAGCGCCGGCGCTCTACGATATGTTTATTGGCAATATCGGCGGCAGCATGGGGGAGACAAGTGTGCTCGCGTTATTGATTGGCGGGGTATACCTGATGATACGCAAGGTTATTTCCGTGCGGATACCGCTTGCCTACCTCGGCACCGTCGCGCTGATTACGCTTTTAACCGGTAAGCCGGAAATGATCTTATTTGAGCTGTTTGCGGGCGGGCTGATGCTCGGTGCGTTTTTTATGGCGACGGATTATGTTTCGTCTCCGTCCTCTCCAAAAGCGCAGATTGTATTTGGGATTGGCTGCGGTGTAATCACAATGGTCGTCAGGCTGTGGGGCGGCTATCCGGAGGGCGTATCCTTCTCCATATTGTTTATGAACCTTTTGACGCCGCTTCTTGATAAGGCGCTGCGTCCCAAGGTGTTCGGGGAGGTGCAAAAGGTCAATGAATAAAGCAAAGAATGACAGCATTTTTAACCTTACCCTGCGGCTTGTGATCATTACGGTATGCGCAGGCCTCATATTAGGGCTTGTGTACGGGATCACAAAGGGGCCGATCGAGCAGCAGGAGATCAAAAAAGCGACGGAAGCACGCCAGATGGTGCTGCCGGACGCGACTGATTTCAAACAGATTGCGCTCGACGGAATCGATTACGACAGGGAAAAATATTCCGATATACAGGAAGTTTATGAAGGAACGGCAAACGGACAGGCAGTCGGCTATACGTTTTCGATCGTCACCAAGGGTTATAAGCCGGGGCTTTCGCTTACGATAGGTATTTCTCTGGATGGCAAGATGACCGGAGTTACCATTGTCAGCCACGATGAAACGCCGGGCCTTGGAGCAAATGCGACAAAGCCGGATTTCCTCGACCAGTTTATCGGTACGGATGGGCCGCTTACCGTGGGTAAAACGCCCAGTGGAGCGGAAAATGAAATACAGGCGCTTACCGGCGCAACAATCACGAGTAAGGGCGTTACAAACGCCGTTAATCTTGTGCGTGAATTCTCTGAGCAGTATCTCGGAAAGGGGGCGTGAGCAAGGTGGATAAGAAAATGATGAAGGGCGTTTTTGTAAACGGCATCCTGAATGAAAATCCAACGTTCCGCCTGGTGCTTGGAATGTGCCCGACAATCGCCGTTACGACCTCGGTGACAAATGCGCTTGGCATGGGCGCTGCGGTTATATTCGTGCTGATGTGCTCGAATATGCTGATTTCCCTGCTGCGGAACTTTATACCGGAAAAAGTAAGGATTCCATGCTATGTTGTGGTGATCGCGATGTTTGTTACGGTGGTACAGATGGTGCTGAAGGCCTTTATTCCGGCGCTCGACGCTTCGCTTGGAATTTTTATCCCGTTGATTGTGGTAAACTGTATTATTCTTGCGCGTGCGGAAGCATTTGCGGCAAAGAACAGCGTAATACCTTCCATGATAGACGGGATCGGCATGGGCGTAGGCTTCACTTGCTCGCTTTCGTTGATTGCTATGGTACGTGAGTTGCTTGGAGCAGGCTCGCTTTTCGGCATTTCCGTATTTGGGGCAGATTACCCGCCGGCACTGATGTTTATCCTTGCGCCTGGCGGCTTCCTGGTACTTGGACTATTGCTTGCGCTGATCAATAAAATTGTACTGATGCGCGAGAAAGTGCAGCCAAAGAAAAAAGAAGAAGCAATCGAAGCAGGGGAGGTGCGTGAATAATGGATATGTTTATTCGGATTCTAACCATCCTTTTGAGCTCGATATTGGTCAATAACTTTGTACTGTCGCGCTTTTTGGGAATATGCCCGTTCCTCGGCGTATCGAAAAAAGTGGAAACGGCAGTCGGAATGGGTATGGCAGTTACGTTTGTCATGGCAATGGCGTCGCTGATTACGTGGCTGGTGCAGTATTACGTATTGGTGCCGCTGGGCGTAGGATATATGCAGACGATTGCATTTATCCTTGTAATCGCGGCCCTTGTTCAGCTTGTGGAAATGGTTTTGCAAAAAACAAGCCCGGGGCTGTACCAGAGTTTGGGGGTATATTTACCTCTGATTACGACGAATTGTGCGGTGCTTGGGGTTGCGATCCTCAATATCACGGAAAATTATAACCTTGTGGAATCCCTTGTAAACGGTGTGGGCGGAGCGCTTGGGTTTACGCTTGCAATCGTTCTGTTTGCCGGAATACGCGAGCGTCTGGAGTTGTCGTCGATACCAAAGCCGTTTCAGGGTTTCCCGATTGCCCTCATAACTGCGTCGCTGATGAGCGTTGCGTTTATGGGCTTCTCAGGGCTGGTGTAGGCCTGGGATTTAAATGGCGAAGCAAAAAAACAGGAAAGCAAACAAACGAAGAAGGTATAGGTAATTATGTTTGAGCCGATTATTTGGTCAATAGTTGTATTAGGAGGGCTTGGAGCCGTATTTGGCATTATGCTGGGCGTGGCGTCCAAGAAATTCGCTGTGGAAAAAGATGAAAAGGTAGTCCTGGTACGCGAAAACCTGCCGGGGGCAAACTGCGGGGGCTGCGGTTTCCCGGGGTGTGACGGCCTGGCGGAAGCGCTTGGAGCAGGCAAGGCTGAGGTGAGCGCATGCGCTGTGCTCTCTGCGGACAAGGCAAAGGACATTGCGGAGATCCTTGGGGTTTCCGTCGGTGAAATGAAGCCGAAGGTTGCACGTATCATGTGCCTTGGAAGCGAAGGACACTGCAAGAATAAATTTGAGTATGACGGCGCGCTCGATTGCCGTGCGGCATATTCGATCGCCGGCGGCTTTAAAGCCTGCAAGTTTGCATGCCTTGGACTCGGAACGTGCGCGAAGGTGTGCAAATTTGACGCAATCACAATGGGCCCGGACGGGATTGCGTTTATCGACGAAGACAAGTGCACGGGCTGCGGGCGGTGTGTGGAGCAGTGCCCGCAGAGCTCGATTGCTGTTCTGGAGCGCGACGTAGACGTTTATACGGCGTGCACCAATACGGGCAGGGGCAGGGAAGTCATGGAAAACTGCAGCGCCGGCTGTATCGGCTGCGGAAAATGTGCGAGCCTGTGTCCGTTTGGAGCGATCACAATGGAAAATAACCTTCCGGTGATCGATATGGGTAAGTGCCGGAGCTGCTGGCTTTGCGTGGAGCAATGCCCGCGCAAATGTATTTTAACAACAAAATCCGACCTGAAAGCAAAGATCAATCCGCAAAAGTGCGTTGGCTGTACGCAATGCGCGAAGGCATGCCCGTTCGGTGCAATCGAAGGGGAATTGAAAATGACGCATAAGGTGACAGACCTGTGCCGCGGATGCGGTTTATGTGAAGAAGCGTGCAAGCTGGGTGCAATCAGCATGGTGGCAAAATGATCATACTTGCCTCGGCTTCCCCGCGCAGGGAAGAACTGCTGCATCTGATTACGGACGACTTTAAAGTAGTAGTAAGCGGCGTGGATGAAGACGTACAAATTGAAGATGCAAAAAAACTCGTGCGCTTTCTGGCTGAGAAAAAAGCGGCGGACGTTGCGCGCAGCAATCCCCACGATGTGGTGATTGGCGCGGACACAGTCGTAGAAGCGGGTGGAGAAATATTCGGCAAACCCGCCGGGCTTGCGGATGCGCGTAGGATGATCGGCGCTATGTCCGGACAAACGCACTTTGTACATACCGGAATCTGCGTCATCAAAGGGGATGTGCGCGTGAGCAAAGTGTGCTCCACTGCCGTAACGTTCAACACCGTCGGCAAAGAGGAAATTGAGTATTACCTGCGCACGGAGGACATCATGGATAAGGCGGGCGCTTACGCCATTCAGGGTGGCGCCGCGAAATTTATCTCCCGTATAGAAGGCTGCTTTTTTAACGTGGTAGGGCTCCCGGTTTCGACGCTGTACCAATTATTACAGCAATTTGACTTAAAGTAGGTTATGCAAAACTTACGATAAATCGCTTGCATATGCAATTTATACCAAAAGTTTGCAAACAACCTTTTGACAAATTGCTATAAAATGGATGCGGTAGATTAAAATTTTATCTTTAAAAAGTAAGTACAAAGTTGGAAATACGCTGTAAACCAGCGTATTTTTTTGTGCGCTAAAAAAGGCTGCGCGTGAGCCAAATGTTCTTTTAATGCCGAATTGTCACGAAAGATGATATTCTGTGGAGTGCCGGATCAAAATACAGGAGGTTAAAAAATGGGCACTTACGGCTATGCGAGAGTCTCTACCAAGGATCAGAATGAGGACAGGCAAATGATCTCGCTGCTGGGATTTCCGGTGGCAAAAAAGAATATTTATCTGGATAAGCTGAGCGGAAAGGATTTTAACCGGCCGCAATATAAAAAGCTTATCAGGAAGCTGAAAAAAGGCGATTTACTGGTCATACACTCCATTGACCGCCTCGGGCGGAATTATGAGGAGATTATCGATCAATGGCGGATGATTACCAAGGAAAAAGGCGCACAGGTTGTCGTGCAGGATATGCCGCTGCTCGATACGCGGCAGGGAAGGGACCTTACGGGAACGTTGATTGCAGATATTGTATTGCAGCTATTGTCTTATGTGGCGCAAACCGAGCGCGAAAATATCCGCCAAAGGCAGGCGGAGGGAATTGCTGCTGCCCATCGGCGCGGGATACGCTTCGGGCGGCCCCAAAAAGAGATGCCGCCGGATTTTGCGGAGGTTTACCGCGAGTGGAAGGAAAGTAAAATCAGCGGAAGGGAGGCGGCGCGCAGACTCCATATTACGCATAACACATTTTTCAAATGGGTAAAAATTGTTGAAAACGATGAAAAAAAGTGACAAAAAAAGTAGACTTTTGCGGTCAGCAAATTTTTTTGCGATTTATTAAGTAGACTTTTATAGCCATATGAATTATACTGATAAAAAAGATTAAAAGATTAAATACAGGGGCATTTTTAGGGAATATGCAGCAAAATGCCCGGATTTTTTGGTTGGTCATAAAAGTCTACTTTTTTGACCAATACGAGACTTGGAAGTACTGGATTGAGGTGGAACACATGAGCCAATCAGGGAAAAAAGATACCAAAAGCACACTGCTTGATTTTTTAGCGGAAAGAGCCGGTTGTGCCTATTTGTCTGATTTGCGCAAGCCATATTTATTTCCGGGACTTTCTGAAATTATGGACAGTATAGAGCCCCGCGCTTATTCTTTTTCGGAATGGGCAGATGCGATCAGCTATATTACCGGGGAACACAAAGAGGTTTCGGATGAACAGGAAGCAAAAAGCTTTTTGGTCCATTGCCTGAAAAAATAAGAGTGTATCAATCAGCAAAAGGACAAGCGTCTTCGTGCGTTTGCCCTTTTTTTGTTGCCTTCAACAGAAGGGAAGAGCGACGGCTTTGTTACAAAAAGTTTACTTTCACGTATGACAAGCATATACCTTTTATGGTATAATTGAAAAAATAATCGGAGTCTGCCATAAAACGGAGCAAAACGTTTTGCGCGGCAGATATCGAAAACAATGGAAAGGCAGACAGGCTGTGGGTGTATTTAGAAATAAACCGCTCCTTATAACAATTATTGTAATTGTAATACTCATTGTGCTTTTGGTAATGTCCGGCAACAGCAGCAGTATTTCGCGGGGCGCAGGTGAAGCGGGGGGGATTTTTACACCGGTGCAGGAGTTCTTTTATCAGGCGTCAAATTCGATCGGCGGTTTTTTTGACAGCCTTGTGAACACCGGGGATACGGCCCAGCAAAATAAGGAGCTTGAAAGCGAGCTTGAGACGATCAAAAGCCAATCGAACAATTATGACGAGCTGAAAGCGCAAAACGAGCGCCTGAAGGAAATGCTCGAATATAAGCAGAAGAATACGTCGCAGGAGCTTAAAGTGGCGACGATCACAGGGAAAAATCCGGGCAACTGGTTTGACGTATTTACGATCGACCTTGGCAGAAAAGACGGCATTATGGTCAATATGCCTGTTATCACCGCAGATGGCCTTGTTGGCCGTGTGGAAGAGGTTAGCCTCAATTCTTCAAAGGTCATGGCGATCATTGATGGGAGGAGCAGCGTATCGGCTATCATGGAACGCACGCGCGACGTAGGAGCGGTAAAAGGAAATATAGCAAACGATGCGCTTGACGTATCGCTCTACATGAGTTATTTGCCGCTCGACGCGGATGTGGCGGAAGGCGACAGGGTAATTACCTCCGGACTGGATGGAATATTCCCCAAAGGCCTTGTGATTGGCGAAGTCGCAAAGTCGACAGATACGGAAAAGGACGGAAAGAATGTTAAAATAACGCCCGCGGTTGATTTCCGCCGGCTGGAAGAAGTGTTTGTGGTGGTGGCAACAGACGGCGAACCGACAGGGACGCAGCAGGCGGCAAATGAAGTGATAACCGGGCAGGACGCGCAGGCTTCGCAGAGCGCATCGGCATCGGCAGCCGCGCAGGAGTAAAAGATGAGATATGTTGTTTTGGTATTGTTTGCCATTGTAAGCACAATCTTATCAGGTTCCGTATTCAGCGGGCTTAATCTCGCGGGGATACAGGTGGATATCGTACTCTTGATTGTCCTTGCGCTGGCGCTTGTAGACAAAAGCGGAGCTGCGATCATTTTTGCCGCGGGGACAGGCCTTTTTATGGATATTATGTATTCCACTGTCCTTGGCGTGTATGCGCTGAGCTATACGGTGGCAGCGGCCGTTGTGTTCCTTGCGTTCCGTAACAAAGAGAAATTCAACGTACTGATCCTGTTTTTGGTGGGCGCGGCAGGATATGTGATCAAAGAAACGGTAATGGCGCTCATTGTGTATGTGTTAGGCGCACGGTTTGATTTCCTGTCCATCCTCGTAAGGTATACGCTTCCTACGGCGGCGCTTACGGGAGGGCTGCTGATCGTCGCTTATCTGTTATTTGCAAGACTATATAAGAATGGCTGGATGCGTCCGGCCGTCGCTTATCGCCCGGAGGACTTCTGAGGGAAGCAGCGTGGCGAAAAGGCTTTGACCGCGTGAAAGCAGAAGCGGTAATTTATGAGGGAAAACGATGCTGAAAAAATTAAAAAACAGGTTTTTTGCCGGACTGGCAATTATTGTCGCGCTTTTTGTATTTTTAACGGCGGGACTTGGAAATCTTACGCTTGCCCAGGGCGGCGATCTTACAACACAATCGGAAAGTAAAAAAGTAAGGACGCTTTCCGTAAAGGGTTCGCGCGGGCAGATTACCGACAATTCAGGGATACCGCTTGCGTACGACCAAAGCAGCTATGATATCCAGTTCGTAAGGGATCCTTCCAAAAATTCAACGACAGACAAATCTTACTATACGGACGTCCTCATGCAGACGATCGAGATCATTGAACAAAACGGCGGCACGACGATTGATACGTTTGCAATCAAACGTCAGGACGACGGCACGTTTGCGTTCGATTTTGGGATCACGGACGAGGAAGCAATCAAAAAGCGCGAGGAAAACTGGCGCACAAATATGTTTGCCTCCAAGACGGCGGATGCGGCGGCGCTTTACAGCGATATGCGTACGCGTTACCGAATCCCGGAGGAATATACCTACGAGCAGGCGCGTAAGCTGCTGTCAATCTGGCAGGAGGTGCAGTTGTCGTCTTACCGTGCGTACGAGCCGATTACGATTTGCAGTAACGTCGATATGGACACGGTTGCGGCAATCGAGGCGAAGGCGGACCAGCTTGACGGCATCCAGGTGGCGGAAAGCGCGGTGCGCGTGTATCCAAAGGACAGCGTTGCGGCGCATATTATTGGATACATGGGGAAAATGGTTGACGAAGATACCGTTAAGGAATATCAGGATAAGGGATATTCATCGGAAGATAAAATCGGCGTAGCGGGTATCGAAAGCACGATGGAGCAATACCTGACTGGAAATTCAACGGAAAAGCAGGGGACGCGCCAGGTAGAGGTCGACAGTAAAGGCAAGGTGATCAAAGAGGTTTCGAGTACCCCGGCGATTTCAGGAAACGATGTGCGGCTGACGCTGGACCTCGATTTGCAGATGGAAGCGGAAAAAGCGATCGAGGCAAATGTTAAGAGCGTCTATGAAGAGCAGGTCGCAGCGTATAATGATCCTGAAAAAAGATACGACAGGCAGGGATATGTTGGGTATGATACCAAGCTGGATGAACGGTCGCTAAAAGAAGGCCAGACGACTAATTTCGATAAGCTTAATCTCGCGCAATCGGGTGCGCTCATTGTGATGGATGTCAATACCGGAAAGATACTTGCCATGGCGAGCTATCCGTCTTATGACCTCAACATTTTTTCGGGTGGAGTTTCGGAAGAACAGCTTAAGGAATTACAGGACGACAAAACGCGTCCTATGTTTAATAACGCGATCTCCTCGACGGGAATTCCCGGCTCTATTTTCAAGATGGTAACCGGCCTTGCGGGCCTTATGGAAGGAGACCTCGGACTTCATGAGGAAATCAGCGATATGGGCCTTTATAATATCGACGTACAGGAAGGCTATACCGGCGACGACGTTCCGGCCTGCTGGGCTTACGTAAAGGGGATGTCGAGCGTTCCGGAACATGCCAATCAGGATATTGTGCTGGGCCTTGAGCACAGCTGTAACTATTTCTTCTATGAAGTAGCCCACAGGACAGGCGTAGATAACCTTGTGAAGTGGGGCGAGCAGTTTGGACTTACTTCTACGACAGGGATCGAGCTTACAGGCGAAGCGGTCGGAGCAATCGGTAACCAGGAAACCCTTTACGATAAGACCAAATCCATTGATAATCAGAAAACCTCGCTGCCTGCATTGGTGCGCAGCTCGCTGATCACTTTTTTAAGGGATGAGGTTGGAGAAAAAGGCAGGGACATTACTTATACGGACGAGCAGCTCAAAACGACGGCGGAAAAGCTGATACAGCTTGTAGATCCGGATAATACCCAGGTCGGTTCGCAAATCAGGGCCATCCTGAGCGAGGAGCTGCAGATCCCGGAGACGGTATCTTCCAATAAGGGTTGGGACAACCAGATCAACGGTATCATTGCGGAGCTTCGCTGGAATCCAATCAAGACGATTATTTCCGGTATTGGTTCGGGCAGTACGACGATCACGCCGATTGCTGCGGCACGTTATGTGGCGGCGATTGCAAACAGCGGAACCGTATACGAGGCGCATGTCGTAGACAGCATTCTCGATTCGGACGGGAATGTGGTGGAGCAGAAGGAGCCGGTGGTATACAACAAGATCGACGCTCCGGAGGAGTACTTTGAGGCGCTGCGCGACGGGATGTCCAAGGTGGTATCGGGCGAGGACACCTCTGCCGGAGATATCTTCAAGGGCTGGCCGTATGAAAACGACATCGCGGGCAAGACGGGCTCCGGTAAGGTTTCCACCATCGATCTGGAAACGAATGCCTGGTTTGTGGCGTTTGCACCCAAGGACGATCCGGAGATTGCTGTTGTGTCCTACATACCGAACGGAATGTCAGGATCGCACGCGATTCCTGCGGCAAAGGATATCATTCAGTATTACCTCGACGGCAAGCAGCAGGAGGAGGCTAACGAGTTGCCTTCTGAAAACACGCTGATACCCTAAGACAAGGGAAAAACAGTTTGCTTAGCGTTATGATATCATGTATAATGTAGTGCGTAATAAAGTACGTATTTTTGTGCCATACAGGTGGCCGGAAGGCGAAGGAAGGAAGAATCATGCAGAGTATTGTGACATTTAAGGGAAAAGAAGACGGATTGGAAATCTATCTTGATGAAAAGTCTACTTATCCCGTCCTGCGCGAAGAACTGATGGATAAGCTGAAAAAGAACCAGAGCTTCTTTAAAGATTCCGGTACAAAAGTTGTGATAAGGGGAAAAGAGCTCTCCAATGCCCAATTTAATGAAATCAAGCGCGTGTTCGCGATGGATTTTGGGATACGCAACGTTTACTGCGGCGATGAGGCGGAGCGCGTGCATGAGGCGGAAATTTCGATTGAGAAACCCTCTGCAATGAAGCGTGTCCATGCGCCTGAGGACGAGTATACGGACGAAGTGGAGCTCGTGTCGAACGCCTATTTTGATGCGCAGTCGATTTTTATCAACAACACAATCAGGAGCGGACAGCGTATCGAGTGCGAGGGAGATATCGTCGTAGTCGGGGACGTAAACCCGGGCGCGGAGGTAATCGCCGGCGGCAGCATCGCTGTTTTTGGAAGGCTGCGGGGCCTGGCGCACGCAGGATGCGCGGGAAGGACCGACGTATGCGTGGCTGCGCTCAACATGTGTCCAAAGCAGATGCGGATTTCAGGACGCGTTGTTACGTTCCCAAATGAGCGGGCGGATGCGCATGACGCTGAAATAGCAGAGTTTAAGGATGGCAAGGTGGTTATCCGCCCTGTCAGCTTAAGATAGGGAAAGAAGAAAATAATAAGCGCGTGCAAAGTTGCGGGGATCGTCAGGAATCAATCGGTTTTGCGAGCGAAAGTATGCGAGAAGCAAAACAAACATTGAGCGAGGGGATTACCTCAAGGGAACAGCTTGTTCCCCTTGGGAAGCGAACGAAGTGAGCGCTGTAAGGAAGGTATCATAACAGATGGAAAATGTAATTGTAATCACATCCGGCAAGGGAGGCGTGGGAAAGACGACATCCACGGCAAATCTTGGAACGGGACTTGCAATGCAGGGAAAAAAGGTTGTACTGGTAGATACGGATATTGGGCTTCGTAACCTTGACGTGGTGCTTGGGTTGGAAAACAGGATCGTTTATGATCTTGTAGACGTTGTGGAGGGCACCTGCAAGCTGAAGCAGGCGCTCATCAAGGACAAACGCTACGAGGGGCTTTATCTCCTTCCCGCGGCACAGACCAGAAACAAGATGGCGGTTGCGCCCGAGCAGATGAAGGAGCTTGTCGCAGAGCTTGAAAAGGAATTTGATTATGTGCTGATCGACTGCCCGGCAGGCATCGAGCGCGGATTCAAAAACGCTGTTGCAGGGGCAAAATCAGCGATTGTAGTGACTGTGCCGGAGGTTTCATCTGTGCGCGATGCGGACAGAATCATTGGACTTCTTTCAGCAAATGGCGTTGACGACGTAAAGCTGCTCATCAACCGCCTGCGTCCGGACCTTGTACGCAAGGGCGATATGCTGGCGATCGACGACACGCTTGAAATCCTGGGGATCGACCTGGTTGGCGTGATCCCAGAGGATGAGCTTATTTTCCGTTCTTCCAATCTGGGAGAACCGGCTGTTACGGATAACAGTTCGCTTGCGGGCGAAGCGTACCGCAATGTAACAAAGCGCATTATGGGCGAGGATGTTCCTATGCTGAACCTGGAACAAAAATCAGGATTCTTTGGTAAGCTGAAGAAGCTCTTTTCAAAATAATCGGAGGTCGTTAGCATGGGATGGTTTTTTAATAAAAAGAAAAGCAGCCAGGTGGCAAAGGACAGGCTGAAGCTGGTCCTTATTTATGACCGCGCAGGCACAACCTCAAATGACGATATGATCAATATGATCAAAAAAGATATTATGCAGGTGATTTCAAAATATGTTGAAATCGATGAATCGGAATTTGAGATCGACTTCAAGAGCGTGCAGAATCAGGAAGAGGAAGGTGTTTCCTCGCAGATCGCGATGAACATCCCAATCAAAAAAATCAAGCAGATGGTAAAAAACGCAGGAAGATAAGGGACGTATCAATCAAAAGACCGTGTTGCGTACGCGGTCTTTTTGTAAAATAACGGAGAACGGATGAAGACAAAAGCAATTAACAAAAACATGTGGAAATATGTGGACTGGGCACTGGTTGTGATCATTTTCATACTGGTAGGCTACAGCATCCTTTCCATTGTAAATGCAACGGCAAGCCCGTTTACAGGCGATGAAAAAACGTTTGCGGAATTTTTTGCAAACCTGAACCTGAATTCCGCGATGTGGCAGGTCATATTTTTCGTCGTCGGCCTTTTCTGTATGTTTTTGGTAATGCTGGTGGACTATCACAGTGTCGCGCACATCACAGACCTGCTGTATTGGGCGACGGTGGCGCTGCTTGTGGCGGTTATGTTTCTTGGCAGCGAACAAAACGGAACGACGGGTTGGTTTATGATCGGCAACCGTGGATTTCAGCCGGGCGAGGTCTGTAAGGTACTGATTATTATTGTCCTCGCAAAGGTACTATCTGATAAGACGGAGGGAAATGACGACGGGCTGCAGACAATGAGGGACATTTTTCCGGCGCTGTGGCGCGTGATGATTCCTGTCGTGCTGATCATGATACAACCGGATTTTGGTACGGCTGTCGTATATTTGTTTATTTTTGCCGCGATGTTGTTTATGGGCAAGGTGCACTGGAAGGTGGTGCTGTGGCTGCTGCTGATCATTGCGATTGCGGCGCCTGTCCTGTGGTTCTCCATGAAGGATTACCAGCAACAGCGTATCCTGTCCTTCTTTAATCCGAGCGCACAGAGCGCCGACGCAACGATGCAGGTAGACCAGGCAAAGCTTGCCATCGGTTCGGGGCAGTTCCTTGGAAAAGGCCTGTTCGCGCCGGGATCGCTTTCACAGCTGAATTATGTGCCTGAAAAACACAATGACTTTATATTTGCGGTGACGGTAGAAGCATTCGGCTTTTTGGGCGGCCTGATATTAATCATCCTGTATTTTCTGTTGATTGGACGCACGTTTATGCTTGCGCTTCGCGCCAAAGACGATTTTGGCGCATATATTATCGTCGGCGTTGCCGCAATGACGTTGTTCCATGTGGTGGAAAACATCGGCATGAATTTGGGCATATTGCCTGTAACGGGCATTCCTTTGCCGTTCTTCTCGTACGGTGGCTCCAGCATGGTCACAAACTGTATTGCGTTTGGCATGGTGATCAGCGTGGATATGCGCAGGCAAAGATGGCAGGGGCAATAGGAAAGAATGTTACGGATTAAGCCTGTGCGGATATTGCCGGTGATATAAAATTTTAGGGGTTGTCAGGAGTAGAAATTGTCAATACTGGATCATGTGGAAAAACCCGCGCGGTATACCGGCGGGGAACTGAATTCCGTTTATAAGCAAAACGCGGAAGTGGATTTTGCAATGTGTTTTGCGGATACATACGAGGTTGGAATGAGCCACCTTGGAATCAATATATTATATGAGGTAATTAACGCCATCGACGGCGTTTACGCGCAGCGCGTATTCTGCCCGTGGGTGGATATGATAGAGCAGCTAAGAAGCGGGGACGAACCGCTTCGGTCTTTGGAAATGAAAAAGCCGCTTTGTGAATTTGATATTGTAGGGATCAATCTTTCCTATGAGATGTGTTATTCCAATGTGCTTACGATGCTTGAGCTGGGGCGCATCCCGCTGCTTTCAAAGGACCGGGGCGACAGCGATCCGCTTGTTCTGGGCGGCGGGGCCTGCACGATAAACCCGGAGCCTGTTGCCGACTTTTTTGATTTGTTTGCAGTTGGCGACGGCGAGGAGGTAACGCGTGAGCTGATTGCGCTTTACCGGGAACATAAAAAGGCGGGGTTTTCGCGCCAGGCGTTTTTGCGGGCTGCGGCGCAGATCGATGGGATTTATGTGCCGTCTTTGTACGGGATAGCCTATCATGAGGATGGTACGATTCGTTCGATTACGCCAAAGGAAGGCGCGCCGCAGACTGTGACAAGGCGGATCGTAAAGGACTTTGACGCCGAGCAGACAATCAGAAAGCCGGTTTTGCCTTATATCAACACGGTTCACGACAGGTGCACACTGGAAATAATGCGCGGCTGTCCCCGCGGCTGCCGGTTTTGCCAGGCAGGCTTTGCAATGAGGCCGGTGCGCGAACGAAAAGCGCAGACGGTGCGGGATACGGCGCGCAGCGTGATTGAGTCTACCGGATATGATGAAATCTCCCTTTCTTCGCTATCGTCGGGCGATTACTCGCAAATTGACGAGCTTGTGGGGGGATTGGTGGATGAGTTTTCCGCGCAAAGGGTGTCGGTATCGCTGCCTTCGCTGCGTGTGGACAGCTTTGAAAAGGATTTGGCAGCGGGCCTGCAGCAAGTGCGTAAAACAGGCCTTACGTTTGCGCCCGAGGCGGGCACGCAGCGCCTGCGCGATGTGATCAATAAAAATATCACGCAGGAAATGATCATGAAAACCGTGGTGCGTGCGTTTGAAAGCGGCGTTTCCACAGTAAAGCTTTATTTTATGATCGGACTTCCGACAGAAACCTACGACGACCTTACTGGGATTGCAAACCTGGTTCGTGAAATCAGGGAGGCGTTTTACAGCGTACCAAGGGAAAAACGCAATGGGTTTATTAATATCAACGTTTCGGCTTCCTGTTTTGTACCCAAGCCCTGTACGCCTTTCATGTGGGAGGCGCAGGACACCATGGAGGAGCTTCGGCAAAAGCAGCAGTTCCTGCGCGGCAAGCTCAAAATGAAGGGCGTGAAGTTCAGCTATCACGATTCGTCGCTGAGCTTTCTTGAAGCGGTGCTTGCAAGAGGGGACAGGAGGCTTTCCGCTGCGTTGCTGGACGCATACAAAAACGGTGCGGTTTTTGATGCGTGGAACGAATATTTTTCTCTGGAGCGCTATCTGGAGGCGTTTGAACGCTGTGGGATCGATCCTGCTTTCTACGCAAACCGTGTGCGTGGCGATGAGGAAATGATGCCGTTTGAGCACATCAACTGCCGGATCGACAAGGCGTTCCTGCTCAAAGAACGCGCGAAGGCCTATGCAGAAACGACAACGCCCGAGTGCAGGAAACGCTGCGTGGGCTGCGGCCTGCAAAAAGACTGCGGGTTTGTGACGAGAGAAAAAGTATGAAAGCGATTATCAAATACAGCCGCCATGGCGCGGCAAAGTATATTTCACACCTGGATATGCAACGCACGTTTGGACGGGCGGTTCGCCGTGCGCGTATCGACGCGGAATATTCGCATGGTTTTAATCCGCATATTGTGATGTCGTTTGCCTCTCCGCTCTCGGTGGGATACGCAACGGACGGCGATTACCTGGAGCTGTCGCTTGCATCGGAAATGCCGCCGGAAGAGCTGAAGGAAGCGTTTAATTCGGTTTTCCCGGAGGAGATACGCATCCTGCACGTGCATATGGCAAAAGACAATAAAAAGCTGATGGCGCATAACCATAGCGCGCTTTACGAACTCAATTTTCATTTTGAAAATGGTGGGGAATATGTTAAAATAAAAGATGCTGTGATAGCGTTGACTGCTCCCGGGCACTATATGGCAAGGGACAGGAAGGGCAGGGAAATAGATATCCGCCCACTGATTTTAAAAGCGGATACCAATGGCAAAGTCGTCTCGCTGCTTTTAAAAAACGCTAACGACGGCGCTTTGAATCCGGCTGTGGCGGCAAATGCACTGCGTCTTGAGATGGATGCGGCGGAAATGGACTGCGACATTTGCCGGAAGGAATGTTACGCGATTGTGAACGGCGAAGTGATGCCGTTTAGTGAGATATAGTTTTTTAAAAAGTTTAAGGAGATTGGAATGATTAAAAAAATCATAGCCGATGCAAATGCGCATGAAGCGCGGGTTGCACTGCTCGATGATGGGGACCTTGTCGAAATCCAGGTGGAGACACGCGGCAAGGAACGCCTCGTCGGAAATATTTATAAGGGCAGGGTTGCCAATATTTTGCCGGGAATGCAGGCTGCGTTTGTGGATGTAGGGCTCGACAAAAATGCGTTTTTATACGCAGGGGATATTCTTTGCGACGAGTCGGATTTTATTTTTGACGAAAACGCGGACGAAGGCCCGGTGAAGAAAAAGCTGGAAGTGCCCAACATCAAGGAGCTTTTAAAGCCGAATCAGGAAATTATGGTGCAGGTTCTGAAGCAGCCGGGCGGCACAAAAGGCGCGCGCGTCACAACGCACATTACCCTGCCGGGCAGGATGCTTGTTTTGATGCCTACGGTAGACCATGTCGGCGTTTCGCGGCGCATTGCGGATGAAAAAAAACGTGAAGAACTTAAAGAGTTCCTGACGGAAATCAAACCCAAGGACATGGGCGTGATCGTGCGTACTGTGGCTGAAAAATCAGATCCGGAGGAAATTGAGGCAGAGTTAAAATTCCTCGTGCGCCTTTGGCAGAAAGTGCAGGAAAAAGCGGACTTTGTGAGCGCTCCGCGCCTGATACACGCAGAGGAAACACTGTTGTTCCGTACGGTGCGCGATATGTTCACAGCGGACGTTTCCGAATTTATCATCAACGACAAGGATTATTATGACAAGGTTCTTGCGGTGGTCAATATCATTTCACCCGGAATGGACGGCAAGCTGAAGCTGTTTGAACATGAAGGGAATATTTTTGATTACTACGAGATTGAAGATAAAATCAGCAAAGCGCTGCAGCGCAAGGTGTGGATGAAAAACGGCTGTTATCTTGTGATCGACGAGACGGAGGCGCTCACTGTGGTGGACGTCAATACCGGTAAATACATCGGCGAGGACAACCTGCAGGATACCATTCTAAACGCCAACATCGAAGCGGCGCAGGAAATTGCCAAGCAGCTTCGGCTGCGCGACTTAAGCGGTATCATTGTGATCGATTTTATCGACATGGATAATGAGGAGAACAAACAAAAGGTCGTGGACGAGCTCACGCGTGCGCTCAAAAACGACAGGACCAAATCCAATGTGATCGGCATGACAGAGCTTGGGCTTGTGGAAATGACGCGCAAGAAAACGCGCCGTAAGCTTTCTTCGCTCACGCAGACAACATGCCCGTGCTGCAGCGGCTCCGGAAGGGTATACAATCTGGAAAATATGGCAATGCGCCTGAGAAGGGAAATTATCCGCACGGTAAGCCCGGACGAGCAGGGAATGTTTGTCGTAGAGGTGAACGGCAATCTCGCGAATTATATTGTTTCGCGTAACAACCAGAACCAGGCTGTGCTCCCGCATTATGAAAACGCGCACTTCTTTATTCGCAGTGTGCCAAACGCGCATCCGGAGCAGATCGTTATAACGCGCATTACGGACAAGAATTCCCTGTCCGACACGCAGGTTTTTTGTTGACAGAGGCCACTTTGTGTGGTAACATATTTAACTGAGCCGCTCGCATAAGGTGTGAAACACATATCGCAGGATATGGACCGATTGCGGCGAGACTGGGCAAGGGAGGTAAATGTTATGTATGCAATTATCAAATCAGGCGGTAAGCAGTATAAAGTAGAACCTGGAATGGTCATCAAGGTTGAGAAGCTCGACGCAGAGGTAGGCAGCGAGGTCGCTTTTGAAGCTTTACTGACATCGGATGGCAAGAAAGTTGCCGTCGGTGATCCGATTTTGAAGGATGTTGCGGTCAAAGGCAAAGTGCTTGCGCAAGATAAAGCGAAAAAAGTGATCGTGTTCAAGTATAAGCCAAAAAAAGACTATCGCAAAAAACAGGGACACAGGCAGCCGTATACAAAAGTGGAAATCACTCAGGTTGGCTCGGAAGTTGCCCCTGCAAAAGAAAAACCGGCGAAAGCTGCAAAAGTGGAAACAGCTGAAAAGACTGTGAAAGCAGAAAAGGCAACGGCGGTAAAGACGGAAGCTAAGAAGACAACGGCTGCAAAGAAACCGGCTGCAGAAAAACCGGCAAAGGCAACGGCAGAAAAACCGGCTGCTGCTAAGAAGCCCGCGGCAAAGAAAACGGCTGCGACAGGCGAGAAAAAGGCAACAACGGCAAAAAAGCCGGCTGCAAAAACAGCTGAGAAAAAAGAAACTGCTAAAAAAGACGCAGAATAATCAGGAATTTAACGTAGAAGCGAGGTGTGATTCACATGGCACATAAGAAGGGTGTAGGTAGTTCAAGAAACGGACGCGACTCCGAATCGAAGCGCCTTGGCATCAAACGTTCAGACGGACAGTATGTACTCGCGGGCAACATTTTGGTTCGCCAGAGAGGAACAAAAATCCATCCGGGCAACGGCGTAGGCCGTGGCAATGATGATACTCTGTTTGCTCTCACAAGCGGTATTGTAAAGTTTGAACGCAAAGGCAGAGACAAGAAGCAGGTAAGCGTTTACGCGAACTAACGAAAAAAACGGCAGCGTCTGTTCGAAAGAACGGGCGCTGTTTTTTTTTGTGACGCAATGTAAAACAGGCGGGGTATAGTTGACTATATGCCCAAAAGGCTATAATATAATATTATGGATTAGTGTCGGGATTGAGTACACACACGCAGTGGAGAGGCCTTAGCATGACGAAGAAAAAACGAAGCAGTTATATAACGACAGAGCTTGTTGTGTTTTTGGTATTACTTGCTGCGGCACTGCTTGTGACGATGCTGATGGAGCCGCCAAGCCTTCGCACAGCAGTGATCGTAATGATATTCGTTGTGGCAATCGTGTATTTTGTAATATCGACGCTGCGTAAGGAACGGTGGTTTTATATCGCGGGAAAAGTCCTGACCAGCTGCTCGGAGCAGATGGATAAATACGTAAGCGCGGTGACAATGCCCACGGCTATCACCAGGAAAAACGGGATGATTGGCTGGCATAATCCTGCATTTGCATTGCTTGCCGGCGGACGCTGCGAGGGGCAAAACCTGTTTCGCATTTTTCCGCAGCTATACAAGCCGGAAAAGGACAAAAAGGTAAAGATCGGCAACGTGACATACCTCAAAGAGGCGATACCTGCCAGGTTCGACGGCGTGGACTATATGATTTACCGCCTGATTGACGTGGGAAACACTTATGAAGCATCCGACCTGTGCAGGACGGTTATGGCGACGTCCGCGCACATACAGGTGGATAATTATGGCGATTTGCTGCGCGGGACAAGCCAAAACAGGCATGCCAATATTGACGCGGAAATTGACCGTATTATTTCCAAACAAACAAAATGCCTTAAAGGCGTTTACCAGAAATACGACAGGGACAAATACCTGATGATTTTTGAGCGGCGTTACCTGTCGGCGCTGATGCAGTCAAAGTTTTCTTTTATCGACGAGGTGAAGCGCGTTGATACGGGGACAAATGCCGTTGTGCCTACGCTCAGTGTGGGCGTGGGTGTGGGAAATGTGCCGGAGGATGCCAACCGCAGCGCGATTGCGGCCCTTGAGCTGGCCCTTGGACGCGGCGGGGACCAGGCCGTCATTAAGGACGAGGCAGGATATAAGTTCTACGGCGGAGGACAGCAGGCGATCGAGAAACGAACGCGCGTCAAGGCCAGAATGTTTTCCCACGCCCTGAAAAACCTGATGGAGCAATGCGACCGTGTGATTATTATGGGGCATACTGTGCCGGACCTTGACTGCATGGGGGCGGCGATGGGGATATTTGCCTGCGCGAGGCAGGTCGGAAAAAAGGCATATATCGTTCTGGATAAATCCAATGCCGCGGTGCAGGGGCTTGTGGACGAGATGAAGCGCGATCCGGATTACAATAATGTGTTGATCACACCGGCTGAGGCAAACAGCTTGCTGGAGGAGCAATCCATGCTGGTGATCCTCGATACGCAGATTGCGTCGTTTACGATTGCCCCGCAGCTTGTTTCCAAAGCAAAGACGCTTGTGGTGATCGATCACCATGTGCGCGGTACGGAGCATATTGAAATGCCGACGCTCTCGCTATTGGAGCCTTATGCGTCTTCAACGGCAGAAATGGTGACCGAGCTGCTGGAATATTTCTCAGATAAGATTTACATCAAACCGCTTGAAGTGGAATCGCTTTTGGCGGGAATTACAATCGATACCAAAGGATTTTCCTTTAAAACAGGCGTCAGGACATTTGAGGCGGCCTCATACCTGCGCAAGCTTGGCGCGGATACCACGTCTATCAGGCATTTGTTCCAGGATGATCTGGAAACATTTTCCACAAGGGCGAGCGTCGTACAAAACGCGCAGGTTCTGCCGGACGGCATTGCGATTTCGTGGTGCCCGGACGATGCGAAAAATCCACAGATGCTTGCGGCGCAGGCCGCGGATTCCCTGATTGGCATCCGTGGGATAAACGCCTCGTTTGTGTTGTGCGGGCAGGGGGATACGATCATCATTTCCGGACGGTCAATCGGCAGGATTAATGTGCAGCGTATTCTGGAAAAGCTTGGCGGCGGGGGCCACGCTACCATTGCGGGGGCGCAGCTGAAAGGAACCGATAAAAAGACAGCAAACGACGAACTGCGGCAGGCAATCGAAGATTATAAAAAGGAGAGCTAAAACATGAAGGTTATTTTGACAGGAGACGTAGCAGGAAAAGGAAAAGAAGGGGATATCGTAAATGTGAGCGACGGCTATGCGCGCAATTACCTGTTCCCTAAAAAATTGGCAAAACAGGCGACAGCGGCAAACCTGAATGCGGCGAACATTGCGATTGCTGCGGAAAAGCATAAAAAAGCGGTGGAAAAACAGGATGCGAAGGAGCTTGCGGAAAAGATTGCCGGAATGACACTGACGATCAAGGCAAAGCATGGCGGAAACGGAAAGCTTTTTGGCGCGATCACCGCAAAGGAAGTGGCTGCGGAGCTTCAGAAGGAAACAGGCGTTATGATCGACAAAAAGAAATTTACTGTGCCCAATATCAAAGAGCTTGGAGAATACAATGTCAGCGTTAAGGTTTATGCGGAAGTGAGCACCGCGTTAAAGGTAGAGGTTATCGATGGCTGAACAAAACAGCGTGCGTTTGCCCGCGGGGCGCATACCGCCAAACAACCTTGAGGCGGAGCAATCGATACTGGGCAGTATGCTGCTGAGTGAAAAATGCGTATTTGAGGCGATGGAGTCGCTGCACGAGGACGATTTTTACCAGCAGCAGCACCGCAGTATTTTTGGTGCGATGGACGAGCTTGTGCGCGAGGGCGTGTCGGTAGACATGGTAACGGTAAGCCAGAAGCTCGAGCAGGCGGGGAAGATGCCGATGGGCGGAATGGAGTACCTTTCCAACCTGACGATGGCAGTTCCTTCTGTTGCAAACATCAGGCATTATATCCATATTGTGAAGGAACGTGCGTCGCTGCGAAAGCTGATTGACGTATGTATGAAGATATCAGATGATTGCTACCGTGGCGAACAGGATGCGCGCGTAATTGCAAACACCGCGGCGACGGCGATACTGAGTCTTGCGCTGCAGGACGATAAGAGCACAATGCAGCATCTTTCGACCGCGCTTCAGCAAAGCTATGTGATTATCAGCGAGGCAATGAAAAACAAGGACGGCCTGATGGGCCTTCCGGCAGGATTCCCGCTGATGGATAAAATGCTTTCCGGTTTGCAGGGAGGGCAGCTCATTGTTGTCGCGGGCCGTCCGGGTATGGGTAAAACCAGCTTTGCCATGAACATGGTAGAGCATATTGGCCTGACGCAAAAGGCAGTATGCCTTGTGTTTTCTCTGGAAATGGCGGCAGACCAGCTTGCGACTCGTATGCTGTGCTCTCAGGCAAGGGTAGACAGCCAGGATGCGCGTACGGGGAAAATCGGCGCTGCGGAAATCAACAAATTTGCCGAGGCAATCAAGGAGCTTTCCGGAACGGAAATCTATATTGACGATTCTGCCTCCATTACGCCGACGGAGATGCTTGCAAAGGCGCAAAGCCTCAAAAAGAGCAAGGGGCTTGGCCTCATTGCGATCGACTATTTACAGCTTATGCAGGGCTCGGGACGCGTGGAAAGCCGCCAGCAGGAGGTCGCGCAGATCACGCGGTCGCTAAAGATCATGGCAAAAGACCTGAACGTGCCGATCCTGTTGCTCTCACAGCTTTCGCGTGCTTCGGAAAAACGTGATAAAAAGTCGCGGTACCCAATGCTTTCAGACCTGCGTGAATCAGGGGCGATCGAACAGGATGCGGACGTTGTTATCTTCCTGCACAGGGAAGATTATTACCCGGAGGATAAAACGCCGGAAAATATTGGAAAAGCGCGTGTCATCATTGCAAAGCAAAGGAGCGGCCCAACGGGGGCGATCTCTATGCAATGGCAGGGTGAATACACGAAATATATGGAAGTGGATTATGTCCATGACGACGAGGAGGCGCCGGAATATTGATTACGAACCAGTGGTTTTGCGGGATAAAAGATGCTCCGGATGCAAAGATGATCCGCCATGCGGTATTTGTAGAGGAGCAGGGCTTTCCGGAAGAGGAAGAGCTTGATGTATTTGACGATCAGGCAATGCACGTCGTGATTTATGACGGGCAAAGGCCGGTGGGTACCGGCAGGGTATACCACGACGGGAAAACCTTTCGTATTGGCAGGATATGCGTGCTGAAGGAAGACAGGGGACAGGGCATCGGCGACCTGATGATGCGCGTGCTGCTTGTGAAAGCGTTTGAATTCAAGCCGTCAAAGGTTTGCCTCACTGCGCAAAAAAGAGTCAAAGGGTTTTATGAAAACTTCGGCTTCGAGGTGTGCGGGGATGAAATAGACGATACCGGCGTGCCCCACGTACCAATGTGCGTCACGAAGGAAACGCTTGTTTTTAAAAGCGGCTGCGGAAAAGAAATGCGCTATGCGGATTTGTTCCCGGGCAGGGAATAGCCAGATACCCGGCATGATAAAATATGCTTGCAGGGATGGAAGCAAAGGAGTCGGATATCAGATCATATCGGTACGGGAACGACCGGAATTTACGAAACGGTATGATAGAGAACGAATAGCGAATCAAAAACACCCGGATTTTTTCCGGGTGTTTTTGTCCTTATTTTTTACGGCTTTTGTGGATTGTATTTTTCAGGAGCGGAAACAGGAAAAGAAAGAGCGTAGCAAACAGAAAGAGATAAAAGAGGGCGGCTAAGGGAAACGTAGTCGCAACATAGATCGCCGTCGGTCCGTCCGCGCCGCCGATGGCGCCGACATCTGATATAATCGCAGGCGGAAAATTGCTGCCTGAAAAGAGAAAGGGCGCAATATTCAGCAGGAACAGCACGCAGGTGACCACAAGACAGGAATATTTTGCAATCGTGTAGAGCACCGGCGAATAGACCTTGTTCATATTTCCTGAGATCGTACGGGGATCGCCCATACGCGATACCGCCTCAAATTCAGCACGATCCGTTTCGTATCCTTCCGAAACCAACTGGTCAATGATTTCTTCCAGATGGCTGGTAAGCTCCTCGCGAAGAGCTTCCCGCGCACGGCGGTCTTTGATCTTGCCACAAACGGATGCAATATACGCTAAAGCTGTTTCACCAAGCTTCATGATAGATCACCCCTTTGTTTCGATCGGGCAAATTGGTTTTGCTGAATCCCATCACACGGTACCTCCCATCATGCTTTCCATGGCGGAAGAAAATATACGCCATTCTTTCTTTTTGCTGGAGAGTTGCCTGATGCCCCTATCCGTGATTTTGTAGTACTTACGCAGCCTGCCGTTTTCGGCTTTGACGCTATAGGACTCGATATACTTATCCTTTTGCATACTATGCAAAACAGGATACAGCGTGCCCTCCTGAAATTCAAACACGTGGTTGGAACGCTGCGCGAGCTCGCTGATAATCTGATAGCCGTACATATCGGCCTTTTCAAGAAGATGGAGAATCAGGAGCGAAGTGCCTACTGAGGTCATGTTTTTGTCAAACTTCATGGTTACCTCCTTTGAGATTACAGAACGATAATTTTGCACAAAAAATACCTTGAATACCTATGCTTGGATTATACATAGATGTTCAAGGTATGTCAAGCGCTGTTTAATCAGTATTTGTCGTAATGGATTTTAGACGGTTCGACTCCGCTGTGCGGCCTTGCGTGTTCGGCGGGATGCCCGATCGATATAACGCTCACCGGGATAACGCCTTCCGGAATACAGAGCAGCTCTGCAACGCCTTTTGCGCCTTCGGTGGGATAGCAGCCGAGCCACACGCCTCCAAGCCCGAGGCCTTCTGCAGCGACCAGGATATTTTGCGTGGCAGCCGAGCAGTCCTGAATGAAAAATTCTTTGGTGGAACCATGATAATCCGCAACATCACCGCAAACGATGATTGCGAGGGCGGCATTTTTCAATAGCTTCCAATAGGGACGCAGCTGTGAAAGCGACATTAGTACGTCCTTATCACGCACTACAATAAATTCCCACGGCCGTGAATTGTGCGCGCTGGGAGCGCATAAACCCGCACGCAGTAAAAGCTCCTCATGCTCCGTGGATACGGGCTGATCCGTATACTTGCGGACGCTGCGGCGGTTAAAAACGCATGATAACTGATCCATAGAAGTCCTCCTTCTGCTTTTTATGTTTTTAATATATATTATATATGTTTTTAATATATATTATATCAGTAAGAATTGCAAATTATTTGCTTGAAGGCTATAATACAATATATAGTATATCACAAAAAACACGCTACCACTAGAAGCGTAAAAGGCAGAGGGACATTCATGATCAAACTGGAAATCGAGAAGGAGCAGGAAGGCAGCAAGGTAACGCAGTGCGTTGCTGCCTCTTTACCGGAGCTTCAAAAACTGAATCTGAAAAAGATGATCAAAACAGGCGATATTAAGCTGAACGGCTGCCGCATCAAGAAGGATTTTGAGGTGGAGGACGGCGACATCATAGAGGTGTATGTGCCTGTGGAATATGAGCGGTTTCCGTTGCTTGATGTGGTATACGAGGATAAGAACATCCTTGTGGTCAACAAGCAGCCGGGAACGGTCGTGACCTGCACCGCTGCGACGCCAAACGCGCCGGAGCTGATGTCTATGGTAATTAACTATATGAAGGACGGAAATGAATATTCCGAAGAATCAGGCTGTATTCCATTTATGTGCTTTAAGCTCGATATTTATACGGGCGGGCTTGTGATGTTTGCCAAGAATGCCGAATATTTCGAGGCGATCCGTGAAGCAATCCGCCAGCGGCGTATTAAACGTGTTTTTCGTGCCATTGTTAAGGGGTGTCCGGAATATGAGCGCGGGCAATTTCAGCATTTTTATGTGAAGGACGATAAGGACAATTACCGTGTCGCAAAAACGAAGTTGCGTGGCAGCGTGCCTATTTATACGCGTTATCAGGTGGTGGAAAGCAATGGAATATACAGCATTATCGATATCGAACCGGTGACTCAGTACCTGAATCAGGAGCGCGCGCATATGGAAGCGGCGGGTTTCCCGATCCTGGGGGATAACCTCTATGGGGATATGAAGGCAAACAAAAAGCTTGGCATCAAATACCAGGCGTTATGGGCGACTACGATCAGTTTTGATACGGGCGTGAACAATATGCTCGAATATCTGAACGGGAAGATGATCCAGACAGAGGATATCGATTTCCCGCTTGTGAATTTTGATTAATCAAAAAACAGGGGCCATGGAAAGAGATTGGGCGGCGGACAGGTAAAGGTCAGCCGCTCTTTTTTTGTGGGATGAATCAAGGAAATGGAATACGACCACAGGCACAGCCTTGGGTTTTCCATGCCGCCATACTTCACATCTCCAAGAAGCGGAGCCCCCATATGGGAAAACTGCACGCGTATCTGGTGTGAACGTCCCGTCTTAAGTGCAATATCCGCAAGGGAGTACGGCCCGTCCGAACAGGCGATGGAATAGGACAGCTCTGCGCGTTTGGCGCCCGGGGTATCCTCCGGAACAACGCGAGAAGTATTCGTTCTGGCATCCTTTAAGAGATAGCCGCAGAGCGTCCCCTTGGGCGGGACCGGATTTGTTATAATGGCATAATAGTTTTTTTTGAGCGTGCCATCTTTTATCTGCGCGGATAGCCGCGCAGCGGCTTTGGATGTGCGCGCAAACACCATCACGCCGCCTGCGGGACGGTCAAGCCTGTGCACAAGTCCAATGTATGCGTCGCCCGGTTTCCCGTATTTTTCCTTGACGTAACGCTTGATGACGTTGAGAAAATCAGCATCGTGGGAGTTATCTGCCTGCGAGGGCATATTCTGTGGCTTTACAGCAACGACCAGATGATTGTCCTCAAATAGTATCTGCGGAATCATATGTGCCACCTTGTCGTTGTGCCACAGGGAAGGAAGATATTCTGGCCCTCCACCGGAAGGCACAAATCGTCAGCATCCACTGTGCCGCCCCGCCCGGAAAGACAGATGGACAGGAGGTTTCTGCTGACCACGGAGGAAAGCCCTGTGGTGTAGGAGTTGATGATAAAAAACAACGGCGTATCTGAGAGCAGCTTTGCGGTTTCGGATACCAGATCGAAAAGATTGTCCTCAGTCCGGAACACCCTGCCGTCAGAGCCCCTGCCATAGCTTGGCGGATCCATGATGATTCCATCGTAGCGGTTGCCCCTGCGCTGTTCCCGCAGTACAAATTTCAGGCAGTCGTCCGCAAGGATGCGCACAGGCCTGTCCGAAAGGCCTGAGAGCGCAAGGTTTTCCTTCGCCCAGCCGTTCATGCTTTTTGCCGCGTCGATGTGCGTAACCTGCGCTCCGGCAGCCGCACATGCAAGCGTTGCTCCGCCGGTATATGCAAACAGGTTCAGGATGCGGGGAGAAAAGCCGGAATTTTTGATCATACTATCCATAAAATCCCAGTTGGCAGCCTGTTCAGGAAACAGCCCCGTATGCTTAAAGCCTGTGGGACGCACATAAAACTGCAAATCGCGATAACTGATAGTCCAGCGCTCGGGAAGCGTTTTGAGATAGCTCCACTGTCCTCCGCCGCGTTCGCTGCGGTGGTATTCCGCATGGGCGTCCCGCCAAAGCGCGGGAGCCTGTTTTGCCCAGATCACCTGCGGATCGGGCCGGGAAAGGATTACGTTTCCCCATTGCTCGAGCTTCATACCGTCGCCGGTATCGAGCACCTTATAATCACTCCACTCATCTGATAAAAACATTCTAAATCCTCGATTCAATTCTTCCTGAATATTCTAACATAATGCAACGCTTTATGCTATAATGTTGCTGACCATTTGAATGCGGGAGAAATTATGAAACTGAAGGCATATGCAAAACTGAATCTGGCCCTTAACATAATTGGACAATATCCAAACGGGATGCACGAGCTTGATATGCTGATGCAGAATATATCCCTCGCGGACGAATTAACCGTAGTGCGCGCGGACGGGCTGGCGCTTTTGTGCG
This sequence comes from Christensenella sp. KGMB01412, assembly GCF_055522415.1. Taxonomy (NCBI): domain Bacteria; kingdom Bacillati; phylum Bacillota; class Clostridia; order Christensenellales; family Christensenellaceae; genus Christensenella; species Christensenella sp. KGMB01412. The sequence goes on from NZ_JBVFVW010000002.1 coordinate 465,992, forward strand.
ACGGTATGGAAGCGCAGGGAGATAATACCGTTCTGCGTGCGGCGCGCCTGTTTTTTGAAAAAACAGGGATAACGGGCGGCGCAAAAATCACGCTCGAAAAAAGAATCCCCTCGCAGGCAGGGCTGGGCGGAGGCAGCAGCGATGCGGCGGCGACGCTTGCCGCGCTTGACCGGATTTATGAAACGCATCTTTCGAAAAAAGTGTTGAAGGAGATCGGCGTCGGGATCGGCGCGGATGTTCCGTTTTTTATCGAGGGAGGATGTATGCGCGCGCGCGGCGTGGGAGAAGTATTATCGCCAGTAGCGAACCGGTGCGGATTTGCATATTTGCTTGTAAAGCCGGAAGGCGGCGTGCCGACAGGGCAGGCGTACAGCGTGTTTCATGAGCTGCCGAAGGAAACGGTTGATATGGATGGAATTACAGATGCGCTGGCCAAAGGCGATGTGCGCCGATATTTTTCACTGGCAAATAATGTGCTGATGCCTGCGGGGATCAGGATATGCCCGGAGGTTTCTGATGTGATTTGTGCATGCAGGGCTTTGGGGGCGGATTTTGCGATGATGACGGGAAGCGGGAGCTGTGTATTTGCTATTTTTTCGCAAGAAGCGGTACAGGAAGCGCAGGATGCCCTTGCGAAGCAGTATCCATTTTGCGTTGCTGCGGAGAACTGCGGCGCAGGATATGAAATCATTTAGGAAGCATACGGTAAATGAGCTGTAAGCGGAAGAAATGAAAGGGCCTTTTTTGCCTTATAATTTCAAAAGGGCTATGCAAAGCCAATTTTGTGACCGGTTTTGTGACTGGCTTGGATTATAATAGTAATGATAAGCTGAGGAAGGATATATGAATTGTGCAAAACAGTATTCATGTATGCGTAGACAAGAGAGACGGGGCAGGTTTTTTTGGAAGCATTCACCACAAATGCCTGGAAAAACCAGAAGAGTTTTGCGACATCAATGAAATGGTGATCAAAATAGATTCTGTTTTGAATACACTGAAATATCCGCAGGCGGCAATCGAGCACCGGGTGTTTGGAAAGAGAAAAGAAGCGCAGGAAAAAACTCAGGCAAGTGGGGCAAAAAGTATGGCAGAACAGACGGAAGCAATTAATGTAACTGGGAAAAAAGCGACATTTATCGTTCAGATACAATACAGGCAAAACGCGACCTGGCAGGGTCAGGTTGTCTGGTCTGAAAAAAACGAAAAAAAGAAATTTCGAAGCGCGCTCGAGCTCATCAAGCTGATTGACAGCGCAACAGCGGAAAGTGAAATTTAAAAAACGGAGTATTTGTTACGTCAAAAGGCGTGAAGAAAGCATGGGAAAGAACCGCTGCCGCGAGGCGATAAGCGGCAATCATAAAAGGCGCATACACCTTGATATGCGCCTTTTTTAATGCAATTTATTTATACCATCATATATGCCGCGTGTTTTTCGATATAATCGATAAAAGTCTTTTCAATCAGGGCCTGCCCCTTCTCGTTGGGATGGATACCGTCCTCGCAGATAAGATTCTGATAATGCTGCTGGCTCAAAAACGCATTACGGACGTTGATCAGGTGCGTGCCGGTCGCGTGGGCGATTTTTTCGATTGTGTAAGAATACTTTTCCTGCCACCAGTAAATTTTGGATACATCATGCAGCCACTTTAAGATATTATGGGCGCGTTGCGGATCGTTTTTGGTAAACCAGCGAAAATACGAAGGCGCGTTAAGCGGCGGCAGATTCATAAGCACCGGTATTTTATTCTCTTTCTTTAAGGAATTTACCATATGGGTGATATTTTCCTCGAAAGCCGTAACAAGCGTATTGGGGAAATGCTCTTTCATGGGGGTTTGCGCGACCTCATCCCAGTTGTAATCGCAATCGTTTCCGCCGTACTCAATCAGCACAAGATCAGGATTGAGGTCACTGAGCTTATCGCCCAGCAGCTTTGATCCATAATCAGAGGTGGTGCCGAATTTGGAAAAATCAAGGATTTTGGCCTTGAGCATGGTTCCAAGCCTGCGAATGAACCCCGACTTGGAAAAAATATATCGGTTTTTCTCAGGATGGAACACAACGCCCTTTGCGACGGAGTCTCCCATGACCAGGATGGATTCGATGTTTTTCTGAGGCATAAATTACATGTCCTTTTTTTCATTTATTTTATGACTGATATTTAACCTAAATTTATCATGTTAAAAAATGTTTTGCAAGTGTTTGGTTGAATTATTCCGCGAAAATCAGTATAATAAGCCACATAGACAAACAGGAGAAATAATTTGGACAGAGAATTTAAATCGCACCGCCGCAACAGGGGCGCCGAGTTTATAAAACGAAATAAAAAACCGCTTTTGATTACCATTTTGATTATTGCCGCGGTAATCGCCTGTGCGGTTCTGTTTACCAATTTGGCAACCAGACAGGGATTTGATACAAGCTTCCTTATGACGCGCGACGTTGTGAGGATTGGTTTGCGTACTGATATAGAAGGCTTTGGCGGAAAAGATGAAAACGGGAACCTGATAGGCTTTGACAGGGATTATATCGACGCAGTACTGAAAGACCTGCTCGGAAACCAGGAAAAAATGTATGAGTATTATCCTATTACATCGCAGGATGCGGGCGGTGCAATCAAGTATGGCAACATCGATATTGCGCTGGGGCTTTTGACGACAGGCGAAAATGTCTCAAAAACAAAAGGCTTTACACTGACCGAGCCATATTATACGGACGACGTCGTTGCCGTTATGCGTGCGGATTCGCGTGTGCAGAGGGTGCCGGACATTGAGGCGACGTCGATTGGCGTTATCAATACCGCAATGTCTGTGGACGACCTGAAGCAGTATCTGGAGGATGAAAAGTTAAACTTTGAGGTCGAGCGGTATGCGGATTACGAAAGCGCAATGCTCGATTTGGAAGCCGGGCGTATTCCGGCGGTGATCATGCCGCGCGCAATATCCAGACAGTTCCAGGATGCAGGCTACAGGATTTTGGCGGAACCGCTTTATACGGTTGGATATTGTATTATGCTGCCGACAGGGCAGAGCGCCGTCGAGACAGAAATGAACAAAACAATCGAAAAGCTAAAGGAAAACGGGACGACGCTGGCACTGGAGGAAAAGTGGGGAATCTGAAGGCCGGGAATTTAAAGGGCAGGAAAGACGGGGAAAAAACATGGCTATGTTTGAACAGCTAAATGAAAGTATTGACGAGCTGAATAAGGCCCTGAAAGAAATGGAAGGCGTAACGGCGCTTGTTTCCGATTTGCAGAAGAGCGATGAGAAGCTGGAGCATACCAAGTCGCAGATGAAAGCGCTTTTGAAAAATTCCGCGCTGCTTGTAGACGGTACGCTAACCGTATACGAAACGATCAGGCGGGAGCAGGACAGGCTGAGGCTTGCGCTGAGGGAACAGACAGCAGACCTGCAAAAGCGGCTCAATATATATTCTGAAGAGATTACCTCGCGTATGAGCGATTGGGAACAAGCTGTGCGGCAACTGCGCGAGCAGGAGCAAAAGCAACGCAAAGAAGCCGATGACGCGGTAATCAAAACCATTCACGAAAAGCTCAGGAAGGTGCAGCGGGAGACAAAGCACGATATGACAGTCATCAAGGTTATGATTGCCGTTTTTGGAAGCGTTGCCATCGCCCTGCCGATTATTTTCAGGTATTTTCTGTAAAAGTTTCATTAAAATGTTTACGGGCAATCCATACGGGTTATATTGACAGTATGTAGGGCTTTGTGTTACTATTACACAAAGGGTGAGCTCCAAAAAACTCCCCGGAACCCACAAATTTATAATGTGTCAGGAGGACAACGGAGTGAAAATTAAAAACATTAGCGAACCGCAGAAATTCTTTGAATTATTGAAGGACTGCAAAGGCAAGGTAGAGCTTGTTACCTCAGAGGGTGACAGACTGAATCTGAAATCCACACTGTGCCAGTACATCGCTTTGACGCAGATGTTCAAAGACGCACAGATCGACGAGTTGGATTTGATCGTATCCGAGCCAGAAGATTTGAATCTCTTGCTGAACTACTTAGTAAGAGGTTAAAAACCTTTTGTAAACCAAGGTTGTAGCCATTAGGCTATAACCTTTTTTTATTGCCTGAAATACTTTGAATTTAATCCATAAATTGGTTGCGTCCCATGATATAATAATGCTAAGTAAAATTTTTATGTTCTGGTTTGAAAAACCTTGAGAGAACGGAGCGATACGTGGGCGTTGAATTTGTGCTGGGAAGAACCGCCAGCAAAAGAGACGATTATGTCATGGAAAAAATAGGATCGATCATCCGCAAAGATCCGCTTGCGAATGTATTGGTTGTTGTGCCGCCGCAGGCCACCTATATCACGGAAAAGCAGCTTATGCACAAGCTTGGGCTGAAGGGGCTGATGGGCGCGGTCGTACAAAGCCCTGCGCGTATTTGCGACAGGGTGCTGGAAAGTACGTATGGCAGGACGATCCCTGAAATTGACAGCGTGGGAAAGAGTATGATCCTGCGCCTTATTTTGGACGGCGAACAGGAACATCTCGAGGCGCTTGCCAAAAGCGCAAGGAAAAGCGATGTTCCCATGGAGCTTTCAGGGCTGATCGCGGAGCTTAAAACGCTTGACATAACGCCGCAAATGCTGCTTGAAATCGATACGAGCCATGAAAACACCAAAAAAAAGCTTGCAGATATTGCGCTTCTGTATGAGCGTTTTGAGGAAAAGACAGCAGGGCTTTTTGACACTGAAGACAAAATTAACCTTGTCATCGAGCATATCCCGGAAGCTGAATTTTTAAAAGGCGCGCATCTTGTGATTCATGGATTTGATATTTATAATGTGCAGACGGTGCGTTTTTTAAAAGCGTTGATGCACGCGGCAAAGGATACGACCATGTCCTTTTATTACGCACAGACCAATGCTCCGGATAGCGGGGTTTATGAAATCTGTAATGAAAACAGGAATAAATTTTTGCAGGATGCAATAAAAATGGGGCTTGAAACGACGATCATTACGGAAAACAGGGAAATTTCGAAGGACATCCTGCACCTTGAAAAGAATCTTTACGCTTATCCTGCACGGCATAAAGAACGGGCGAAGGACATCAGCGTAACAAGTGCGCCGGACGTTGACGAAGAGGTGCGCGCGGTGGCGGCGCAGATTGTGTGGCTTAACCGGAAATATGGATATGATTACCGCGACATGGCTGTTGTGTGCGGCAGCGGGGAGCGCTATTCGCCTGTGATAAGAAGACGTTTTGCAGAGGCGGGCATTCCATGCTTTACAGGAGAAAAAAGGACGCTTGCACAGTGCGCATTCAGTATGTTTTTATTGACTGCGCTTGAACTTGCACAGGGACGGCTGAAAAAGGATACGTTACTTGCACACGCGAGGACAGGCTTTTGCGATCTGAGGGAGGAACAGGCGGACGCACTGGAAAATTATGCGTACTGCAATGTGCGCGACGGGTTTGCATTTGGCTATCCGTTCAAGGAGCCGCGCGCGGAGCGGGCAAGGCTGCGCCTTATGGAGCCAGTGACCGAGCTGCGTGAAGCGGCGAAGGGGGCAAAGGACGCGGACAGCCTGATTGGCTGCGTGCTTGCGTATATGCAGAGGCTGCATGTGGACGCGAAGCTTGCGGAACAGACCAAGGCAGCGCGTGAGGCGGGGCTTCTGCAAAGCGCGGAGTGGAACGGGCAGGTTTTTGATAAGACCATGCGCATCCTGACGCAGGCAAGGGAGATTTTAAAAGATACGCAGGCAGGCAAGGGGCAGATACTTTCTTTACTGAAAACAGGGCTTACATCACAGAAAATCGGCGTGATCCCGCCGGGAGCAGATGAGGTGGCGGTGGGAGATGTTTCTTATATCCGCCTTGACGATGTTAAGGCTGTTTTTGTTGTGGGGGCGAACGACGGGCTTTTACCAAATTACGAACAGCCGTCCGATATTCTTGCTGATTATGAACGGGAGCTGTTGCTTTCGCAGCTTGCGGGGCTCCAGTTTACCGGGAATGTGGAAAAGCAAAAGCTGGCAATACAGAAAATCGTTACAAAGCCGAAGGAAAAGCTGTTTTTCAGTTATGTGGACGACGGGAGGGAAAAACCGTCGCCGTTGATCGATAAGCTCGGCGAATTATTCGGAGCGGTAAAGCAGAACCGTGCCGCTGATATCGCGCCGCTTCTGAAGCAGAACGCCTATGCACAGGCTGCGCGTATCGTTCGTGGGCTTGCCGACGGGACGGTTGAGGAATATGACAGAAAGGTAGTTGCAGCCGTACTGGCAGACGACACGCTTCCGGAAAAGCAGCGGGCCATCCGGCGCGGTGTGATGAATGCGAATGCGGCAGCGCGGCTCAATGCGGATATTGCCGCTGCCCTGTATGGAGAAATGAAGGGCAGCGCGAGCAGGCTCGAGCAATATTTTGAATGCCCTTACAAGCATTTTATTGCTTACGGGTTGAATGTGGAGCAGCCGAGGGAATATGTGATCGACCAGCTTGATGTTGGAAACTATGCGCACAAAATTCTGGAGGAGCTGACAAACACATTCAAGGAGAAGCAAACGCGTTGGGCAGATGTTCCGGAAGAGGAGTTTGTGGAAACCCTGAAGGCCTGCGCAGGGACGGCGCGTGAGGAGCAAAGTAAATATACGTTAAACAGGCACAATGAAAACGTGCTGGCCCTGGTGGAACGAGAGGTAGGGCTTGCGGCGCACGCAATCCGTACGCAGACCGGACGCGCAAGCCTGCAGCCTGCGGAGAGTGAATACTGGTTTTCGCAGGAATTTACGGATGGGCTTACGATCAATGGTAAAATAGACCGTATCGATACGGCAGTTATCGATGGTACGCTCTATTTTGATATTGTGGACTATAAAACAGGCGATCCGCAATTTAAGCTCCTGAAACTCGCGAGCGGCCTTAGCCTGCAGCTGATGATCTATATCATTGCAGTGCGCGAGCTGCTGGGAAACGGCGCGGAATTTGCAGGCGCGAACTATTTGAAAATACATCTTCCGTCCTTTGAAGAGGAAGGGAAAGACGTTGACGGGGAGTTTGACATGGAGGGTATTTGCGGCGTTGATTTTGATACGGCACAAAAGCTCTACGGCGGGGAAGGCGATATTGTCCTTACGATCGCGATTGAACGTAAAAAGGACGGCAGTGTCAGGAAAAATGCGCAGGACAGGCTGTTCAGCCCGGATGAGGTGGAAGAGCTGGTAGCGTTTACCAAAAAACTGATCGGTCAGGCGGTACTTGAAATGAAGCAGGGAAATACGCAGATCATGCCGTACCGGCTCGAACAGCGTATGGGCTGTGACTATTGTGAATTTGCGAGTATTTGTATGTATGACGAGGGATATATGGGGAACCATCCGCGTGTGATTGAGAAATTGACGCGGGAGCAGGCAATGGAGAAAATCAGCGGACATGGGGAACAGGTATGAGACTGACAGATAAACAGGCAAGGGCAATTAAGACACAGACAAAAAGCGTACTTGTATCAGCTGCCGCGGGCAGCGGGAAGACGAGCGTGCTTGCAAAGCGCGTCGCGCGCCTTGTTGAGGGCGGGGCGGATATCCGCACAATGCTTGTTATGACGTTTACAAATGCGGCGGCGGCAGAGATGCGGCAGCGGATAGCCCGGGAGTTGCGAGAGGAGGCGCATCGGCAGGGGGAAAAGCGCCTGTATGAACAGGCGGAGTTTGTCGCGGTATCGGATATCTCCACCTTTCATAGCTTTTGCGGGAAGGTGGTGCGCAAAAATTATGCGATCCTGGGGCTGTCTCCAACGGTGCGTATCATGGATGCGGGAGAGATGAACCGCATGAAAACGCAGACTGCGCGCGAGTTGTTTGACGGGCTGTATGAAGAGGAAGACGGGGATTTTTTGCGGCTTGTGCAGCGCTATACGAGGCGTGGGGACGACAGGCAGCTGATGGAATATCTGTTCCGTATTTACGATCATATTATGAGCAAGCCGGAGCCGTTTGCGTGGGCGGAGCGATCAGAGCATAAAAATAATGAGGAATATATCGCAAGGCTGAAAGCGCAGTACGACGAGAATATCATGGAACATCTCCTGCGTGCAAAGCGTCTGATGGATGCCAGCGCCACGCTTTCCGGCAGCAAATATCCACAGCAGCTTGCACAGGACGAAGCCTGCGCCACGCTGCTTGGCGAGGCGTATTCCTATGCGCGTGACAACGGCGTTGCCGCATTGCGCAAAAACAGCGTGGGCATGAAGATACCCAGCATCACGAAAGGACTTGGAGACGAGTGTAAGAAACGGATTCAGGATTTGTACGCCCAGGCGCGTAAGGAGCTGAAACAGGCGCTTGCCGGGGATGATTACGAAAACTTCCATGTTACCGCCAGTGCGGAGCTGGCGCATACGCAGCAGGACGTTTGCGCAATGCTTGCCCTGGTGCGGCAGTTTCACGAATATTATGCGGAATGCAAATCGGAGCTCAACGTTCTGGATTATTCGGATATGGAGCATTTTGCGCTGCGTGCGTTTGAGGATGAAGAGGTGCGCAGGATGTATGCGGATTTGTACCAGTACATCTTTGTGGATGAATATCAGGATACCAATCCGGTACAGGAGAGCATTATAAAAGCCGTGTCGGGCGATGGAAACCTTTTTATGGTGGGGGATATTAAGCAAAGTATTTATAAATTCCGTTTGGCTGATCCGCTTATTTTCAAGGAGAAATCACAGGAATTCCGCGCGCAGGCCGAAGGCGGCGAATTGATTTTGATGAATGACAACTTCCGCAGTAAGAGCGGCGTGATTGATGCGGTTAATGGCATCATGGAATGCGTAATGTGCGAAACCCTGGGGGAGATCAGGTACGACGAGGGAGAGCGGCTGGTTGGCAGCGCCCGGGGTGGCAAGACCGAAATCCTGCTCGCCTGCGAGGCGGACGACGGTGAGGATGAAACGCGCAGCAGGCATGCGGTGGAAGCGGAAATGATTGCGCGCAGCATCGAGAGGGAGCTTGCGGGCGAGGTGACCGACAAAAAAACAGGCGCAATGCGTAAAGCGGCGTTTGGAGATTTTGCAGTACTCGTTCGTTCGCGCAGCGATATGATTTATCTGCTGAAGGCGGAGCTTGACAGGCGGGGCATTCCCTGCTCCATTGATGTGGAACAGGCCAGGGAGCTTAAGGAGATCGAGCTGTTTGTGAACATCCTGCGGTTGGTGGATAACAGGCGGCAGGACATACCGCTTCTGAGTGTGATGCGGTCGTTTATCGGTGGAATGAACGAGGAGGAATTTGCACGTATTCGAATCGGCGCAGACAGGGATAAGGAACCTTTTTATGAGTCGGCACAGATGTATGCGGCGGAAAAAGAGGACACGCTGGCAAGAAAACTGCGGTCCTTTTATGAAAAGCTCGATTACCTTAAAACCTGTGCACAATCCCTTGCGATGCCTGAATTTCTGTCGCTTGTGGCGACGGAATTTGATTTTGAAACTTACCTTGCCTGCGTACCTGACGGCGAAATGAAGCGTACGGCGTTTTCGCAGTTTCTTGGTATGGCGGCGCAGCTGTGCGCCGCGCAGGGCAACAGCCTTTATCTTTTGCTTCGTGCCCTGCATGAAACAAAAAAACGGGACGGCGCGTATGTCAAAGCAGCGATGGCAGCCGGTGGCGCGGACTGCGTGCACATTACAACGATTCATAGCTCCAAGGGACTCGAATATCCGATCGTCTATGTTGCAAACCTCGAGCGCAGGCTTACTGTGCAGGATTTTAAAAACAGGATGCTGATCCATTCAGACTATGGGCTGATGATGCAGTATATCGACGAGCAAAGCCTTGTGAGGCGTTCAACGATAGAGCTTGAGCTTGCAAAAAAACAAATCCGGCGCGAATACCTGTCGGAGGAGCTGCGCGTGCTGTATGTGGCGATGACGCGCGCGCGTGAAAAGCTATTTCTTGCCGGAAGCGTGGGGAACCTTGAAAAGGCGCGGCACGAATGGGCGATGATGCACGATATGGGCTCCTACGAGGATGCAAAATCCATGCTGGACTGGATTATGGCGGCGAATGCCGGCGGACAGATACCGGTTCGTTTTGCAGGGGATGAAGAGGCAGGGGAAAAGGAAAAAACCACGTTCGACTTTGATGAATACTGTAATAAAATGGCAAAAGTTGAGGACCGGGCGGAGCTTCTATCCGCTGCGCGCCAGCCGGATATCCCTGCAAAGGTTTCGGTGAGCGCAGTAAAGCAGTCGAACGCTGCGAATATCCGCAGGTTCCTGATACCAGACCTCCAGCCGGACGACGAGGAGATCACAGGCGCACGGCTTGGCACGCTTGTGCACAGCATGATGGAACGCGTTGTGCTTACCGGTCAGGATGTTCGTGAGGCGGCGCTTGAAATGGAAGCGCGAAAGCTGCTGACCGGGCAGGAGCGCGAGGCGGTTCTTGCACACACGGAATGGATTGAGGGCTTTTTGAAAACATCTCTTTATGAGAGGATCAAAACCGCCGGGCGCGTTTTGAAGGAGCAGCCGTTTAATCTGGAGGTAAAGGCGCAGAGCATCGGCTACGAAGGAGAAGGCAGCATGATGGTGCAGGGTATTTTAGACCTTGCTTTCCTGGAAGACAAATGGGTGCTTGTAGACTATAAAACAGACCGCGTGACGCACAATACGATGGAACAGGCCGCGCAGGGTTATGCAGTTCAGCTTGAGCTCTATGCACGTGCGCTTGAAGAAATCACCGGAATTCCGGTCAAAGAAAAGTATCTGTATTTCCTGCGCCTGCAAAGGTGCATGGAAGTTTGATAAAATAGATCGATCATACGGAGACAAACAGGAAAAGGAGAAAAGTGATGGCAAGGTTTATGGCAGATTTTTATGTGGACAGGCCGGATGCGGATCAGTTTATTGCATTTGTGTCGCAGGATTTTTTCGGGAAGGAAGGATACCAGTATGTAAATTTCAAAGGCGAAAATGTATGGAAAAAGGGCGTTGGAGCGCTTGCAGCGCCGCAGTTTATCAAGCTTGAGTATATGGGCGGGCGGGTGCACCTCGAGGCGTGGCTGCGCACTGTATGGCTGCCCGGCGTATATGGCGGGGAGATGGATTTTACCGGGGCGTGGGGATTTGCCGTTAAGGACAGCTTCCATAAAACAGTGAACCAGCTGATCGGACTTTTGCAGCAATCGCAGGTATTGCAAAATGGAGCGGCGCCCCAGCAGCCCACAGAGCCGGCAGGGCAGACTGCGCCGGACATGCAGCAGGCTCCACCAGCCGTTCAGGGAGCGCAAAACTTCCGGCAGGAAGCGCCGCAACAGGTATACCAGCCGCAGCAGCAGGCGTCGCAGGGCATACCGGTGTTTGTTCACGATCCGAAAGGAAGTGCGACGCTTGCCCTTGTAATGGGGCTGGTAAGCATCCTTGGCATCTGGATACCGATCATTGGGATTGTTTGCGGTATTATCGGAATTGTCAGCGGCAGGAAGGGAATGCGTTCCACGGCGAAGGGAATGGGAACCGCGGGCTTTGTGCTCAGCGTTGTTTTTCTGGCGGTATCGATTATCGTAGCCGTATTCTCTGCAATGATGCTGCTCGCGTTCGGTTATTACGCGTACTGAGCATGGGGAGAAACAATGTATGTAAAACAGGTTGTACTGCGGCAGGATAAGCGCGCGGAGCTGGAACGGTCGTACCTGGCCGGGATTCCGGCAATAAGGGCGCTTTACCGCCCGCTTGAATTGACAAAAAAGGTCACTTTCCTTGTTGGTGAGAACGGCAGTGGAAAATCGACGCTGCTCGAGGCGGTGGCAGTGGCATACGGCTTCAATGCGGAAGGCGGTTCTAAAAATTTTAATTTCTCTTCACGCAGCACGCATTCCAGCCTGTATGAGTACATCAGGATTGCAAAAGGAATTCCTTTTGCAAAAGACGGATTTTTCCTGCGCGCCGAAAGTTTTTACAACGTAGCCTCCAATGTGGACGAGATGGAGGAAGAGCGTTCAGGCATCTATCATTCCTACGGCGGGGAATCGCTGCACGCGCAGTCGCATGGGGAAAGCTTTATGGCGCTTGTGGAGAACCGCTTTTGGGGAAACGGGCTGTATATCCTTGACGAGCCGGAGGCGGCGCTTTCCCCGGCAAGGCAGCTTTCCCTTCTGGTGATGCTGCACGAGCTTGCCAGCCGCAACTCGCAGTTTATCATTGCAACGCATTCTCCGATCCTGATGGCGTATCCTGATGCGGATATTTTTGTACTGGATGAGCATGGCATAGAAAAGACGATGTACGAGCAAACAGAGCATTACTTTATCACAAAACAATTCCTCAACCATCCGCAGAGAATGCTGGATGAATTGTTATACACGGGAGAACAGGGAAAAACAAAGGGAAATTAATTTAACCTGCAAGGGCGAATCCTGGAAATATATTTCAGATTCGCTTTTTTGCGACAGAAAGGCTTGCTATTTATAAAAATGCGTGATACTTTATAAATATATTTTTTTAATGAATTGCGTTCACGAGCACACAACGAAAAATAAAGCAGGCAACTCTGAATGGAAGCTGCGTAAAGGATACGGTTTATGCAAAAAAGACATACATCACAAGATATTGCGGATTTGCTTGGTATTTCCAGAGGAACGGTCTATCGGGCGCTTAATAACGCCGGAAGGATCAGCGAAGAAACAAAACGCAGGGTTCTGGAAACCGCAGAGAGGATTGGCTACAAGCCCAATAAGCTTGCGCGTACGCTGGTGTTGCAAAAGGACATCCGTATTGTAGCGATTCTGCCGAGCATACCCGAGTACTTTTTTGGAAAGATCGAGCAGGGCATCAGGGATGCGGAAAAGGAACTGAAGGATTTTGGCGTAAGCGTTACCTATTACCATACCAAGGCTGTCAACGACGTATGCGGGCAGATCGAGCTGTTTGAAAAAGCGATACAGGAAAAGTATGACGGAATGCTGATCATACCCGCAAACCCGGTTCTTTTGCGCCCCCATGTGGACGCTGCGGTTGAGGCCGGGATGCCGGTGGTTGCACTCAATAACGATCTGCCGGACAGCAAGAGGCTTTGCTTTGTGGGCGAGGACTCCATGATGGCGGGCAGGGTGGCCGCAGAGCTGATGGGAAAGTTTCTTGCGAAAAAGGGACAGGTGGCAATTCTCTCAGGGTTTCCACAGGCTTCCGGGCTGCGCGAGCGCGCAGAGGGCTTTATCAGCGTCATGAAGGAAAGCTTTCCGCAGATTGAGCTGATTGGCACCTACGAGTATTTTGAGGACAAGGAAGAAGCCTACCAGATCACCAAACGGCTGACAATCGATTACCCACAGCTTGCGGGCGTATTTTTGACCACAACGACGGGACTTGAAGCCTCCGCAAGGGCAATACTTGATTGCGGGAAACAGGACGTTATAAAGGCGATCGGTTTTGACGTAAATGACGAAATAGAAGAGCTGATGCAAAAAAATGTGATTTATGCGGCAATCCACCAGGATCCGCACGCGCAAGGCTATTACTCCCTGAAAATATTATCGCGGTATCTCACGGACGGTAAAATGCCTGAGAAGGAACATCTGTACACCAGGCTGGGGATATTGCTCAGCGAACGGCCCAGTGTGGATGGGTACCCGCTCTATAAATATTGAAAAGCAAGTAACGATAGATTTTTAACCAGACTCCAGAAATGACAGCAAAAAAATGAATAGCGCATGAAAACAGGCTTTTTCCAGGCATTCGAAAAGGCGGTACTTTGTTTAATCTTTTGAGTGCACGTGAACGCAAGCCGAATGAAGTACAGAAAAAGTTTCCGCATCATTCTTGGCCACACCTGATACATGGCAAAAGTTGGAAAAAAGGTAATATTAGCATCTCAAAGGAAATTTTTTTGCAAAATGAGTGCACGTGAACGCGGTTGGAAAAATAACAAAGGCAGAAGGGAAGGGTTGACAATATGCTGGCATATATTTTTAACAGGGACGAAAAATTTGAACTGGTAGAGAAGGAGCGCCCAAAGGCAGGGAAAGGCGCGGCAGTGATAAGGGTGCTCGCATCGTCCATATGCGGTACGGATTTCAGGACATACCTGCATGGCAGCAAAAAGATTGCCCCGGGCACTACAATCGGCCATGAGATGTGTGGAGAGATTGTCGAAGCCGGCGTGGGTGTGCAGGGGTTTGCACCGGGGGATATCGTGTCGGTTGCCCCGGCGCTTGGATGCGGTGAATGCAGGATGTGCCGCAGGGGGCATACGAATATGTGCGATCATCTGGAAACGCTGGGGTTCCAGTGTGACGGAAGTTTTGCGGAATATATGGAAATACCTGCACGGTACTTTGAAATGGGAAATGTGAACCATGTGCCCCAAAATGTACCTTATGAGCAAGCGGCGCTTGCGGAGCCGATTGCGTGCGTGGTGAACGCGCAGGAATTCCTGAATATTGGCGAAGGGGACCGTGTTGTGGTATTTGGTTCCGGATTTATCGGATGTATGCACGCTGAGCTTGCCTTGGCAGCAGGGGCGGAGAAGGTAATGATGATCGAACCAAACGAAACGCGCAGACAGGCTGCAAAAGAACTGATCCCGCAGATATTTGCTGTTGAAGGGGATGTGCGGCAAAGCGTACTGGAGCTGACGGAAGACTGCGGAGCGGACGTTGCGATTGTTGCGTGCTCTGCAGGCGCGGCACAGCGCGACGCGCAAAGCATCATTGCAAAACGCGGAAGGATCAGTCTGTTTGGCGGACTTCCGGGGGAAGGAACAGGTTTTTTGGACAGCAATATCATCCACTATAAAGAGCTTGGTATATATGGGGTGCACGCATCAACGCCAAAACAAAACAGAAAGGTACTCGAATGGATGTCCGGCGGCAAAATCGATGCAGGAAAATATATCTCGCAGCGGTACCCGCTTTGCAGGATTGGGGACGCATTTGAAGATATTCGCACAAAGGGCGTTATGAAGGCGGTAATAACGTTTGAATAACGGGCGTAATCGAAGATCATAAGTTTCATTCACAAGAATGAAATCCTATAAAAAAGTAATGAAAGAGGGAGAAAAAATGAAAAAAAATTTGATGGTTATCGTAGCTTTATTGTTAACGGCGGCTATGCTGGCTGGTTGCAGCGGCACTTCCGCAAACGCGCCTGCCGCATCCGCAGGAGATGAGGGAACACAGGCTGTGTCTGCGGCAAATCCGGACGACGTCTACTATATGGTTACGTTCTCTTCGGGGATCGAGTATTGGAAGGGCTGTTATAACGGTTTTGAAAGCGCGGCGGCCAAATATGGAGCAAAAACCGAATATACGGGCGCGAATACAAACGACGTAAACCAGGAGGTTACCGTTTTGGAGCAGGTCATCGCCAAAAACCCTGCGGGCATTGCGGTAACGTGCGTGAATCCGGAGGGGCTGAAGGATCCGATCCAGAAGGCGATAGACCAGGGTATTCCAGTGGTGACGTTCGACTCGGATTCTCCTGACAGCGGGCGCTACTCCTTCCTTGCCACCGGTAACTATGCGGCGGGCGTAGAAGCGGCAAAGGCTATCGCAGAACTATGCGGCGAACAGGGAGAAGTCGGGATACTGCAGGTGCCGGGCCTGCTGAACCTGGAGGAACGCGCAAACGGCTTTAAAGAAACAATCGAGGCCAATTATCCAAATATGAAGGTGGTACAGACTGTAAACGGTAATCTCGACCAGGCGGAAGGCGCGAAGGTAACGGCGGGAATGCTACAGGCAAATCCCAATATGAAAGGAATCTTCTGCACGGACTCCACCGCAGGAGTAGGCGCGGGTACGGCTGTCAAGGAAGCGGGCAAGGAAGGCGCGATCCAGGTTGTAAGCTTTGATACGGATTCTGCGACGCTCGATATGATTAAGGAGGGCACGATCCAGGCGACGATTGCACAGGGCACCTACAATATGGGCTTCTGGTCGTTTGAATTCCTGTATGACCTGCACAATAACCATGCTAATCCAGTGGAAGGCTGGAAGGAAAAAGGCATCAGCCCACTGCCGACTACGGTCGATACAGGCGTAAGCATTGTAACGAAGGATAATGCGGATTCCTTCTACATGGAAAAATAGGTTTGCTTTCCTTTGTATCCGGCTTCGACAGAATCGAAGCCGGATACAAAACAAGGATGACGAAATGGGGGAACGCTATGTCACATGACGAGATTATTTTGGAAGTAAAGGATATTACAAAAAAATTCCCCGGCACGCTCGCGCTCAATCAGGTGCATTTCAAAGTGCACAAAGGGGAAGCGCACGCGATCGTAGGAGAGAACGGGGCGGGCAAATCAACGCTCATGAATGTGATTTCCGGGCTGATGCAGCCGGATGAAGGGGAAATTATATTTATGGGTGAGAAGGTGCAATTTTTGACGCCAAAGGCAGCGCAGGATGCGGGGATCGGTTTTGTGCACCAGGAGCTGAGCCTGTGCTCTCACCTGAAGGTAAGCGAAAATATTTTTATGGGAAGGCTGCCGCGCAAGGGAATGAAGCTTACGGACGCGCGTGCGCTGCATGAGAATGCCAAACGCTATCTGCAGAAATTCCATGCGGATTTTGGGCCGGACGACCTTGTAAAGGACCTTACGGTTGCACAGCAACAGATTATCGAGATTGCAAAAGCGCTTGCGCTCGACTGCAAATTATTGATACTCGACGAGCCGACTTCATCCATTACGGAAGCGGAAACGGTGGTGCTGTTCCAGATATTAAAGGAAATCAAGGAGCAGGGGGTGAGCATCCTTTATATCAGCCACCGTATGGAAGAAATATTCGAGATGTGCGATTCGATCACTGTCATACGGGACGGCTGCTTTGTAGACAGCGTGGAAGTGAAAGACGTAACGCCGGACCAGGTTGTACGGATGATGGTAGGGCGCAATATAGAAAACCTGTATCCGGAAAAGGCGGCGCAAACCGGCGAAGTGATTCTGAAGGTGAATGGGCTCACGAGCAGGGGCGTATTTGAGGACGTTTCCTTCGCGCTCAAAAAGGGCGAGGTGCTCGGCTTTTACGGACTGGTGGGCGCTGGGCGTACGGAGGTCATGCGGGC
Organism: Christensenella sp. KGMB01412; assembly: GCF_055522415.1. Classification (NCBI taxonomy): domain Bacteria; kingdom Bacillati; phylum Bacillota; class Clostridia; order Christensenellales; family Christensenellaceae; genus Christensenella; species Christensenella sp. KGMB01412. The sequence continues at coordinate 483,032 of NZ_JBVFVW010000002.1, forward strand.
CATGTGCGGGATCGACCAAAAGGATGACGGTGAAATTATTTTTAAAGGGCAGACGGTCAAAAACCAGGACTATAAAGAAGCGATATCGCACGGGTTTGCATATCTCACGGAGGACCGCAAATCGCAGGGGCTGTTCCTCGATATGACCATTGAGGAGAATATTGCGGCGGCAAAGGTAGACAATATAAGGTCCGGGCTTACCATCGACAAGGCAAAGCAGGGAAAGCTGTGCGACCGGTATGTGGGAGACCTTGAAATCAAGATTGCTTCAAACCAGCAAAAGGTAAAAAGCCTTTCAGGCGGCAACCAGCAAAAGGTGATGATCGGCAAATGGCTTGCGACCAATCCCCAGCTTCTCATTATGGACGAACCGACGCGCGGAATCGACGTGGGCGCAAAATCAGAAATCCATAAAATGCTGCGTAAGCTTGCAAACGAAGGGATTGGCGTGATCATCATTTCTTCAGAGCTGCCGGAAATCATAGGCGTTGCGGACAGGGTGGTCGTGATGCACGAGGGGAAAATCAGCGGGGAGCTTTCGGGCAGCGACCTGAGCGAAGAAAATATTATCGTGTACGCATCGGGCGCGCAGCAGAAAACAGCCGCAAGCTAAGGGGGAGAAAAATGGAAGAAAGAACACTTCAAAATCAAAAAAACGCAAATACATTCAAAAAGCTGTTTGCTTTCAGGGAAACCTCGGTTATTTTCCTGATCATTGGCATCACAGTAATCCTGAGTATCATTTCGCCGTATTTCCTGACAAGCGCAAACCTTTCGACAACAGCGCTGGGGCTATCTGCGGATGGAATTATTGCGATTGGAATGACAATGGTTCTCGTGATTGGCGGAATAGACCTCTCGGTTGGTTCTGTGATGGGGCTATCGATGGTAACTGCCGGTGCGCTGTATATCTTTTTTGGAGTCAATATCTGGCTGGCTGCACTCATTGCCCTTGGAGTAGCGCTGCTGTGCGGCTTATTCAACGGATACTTTATCGGAAAGATCGGCCTCAGCCCGCTCATCGCGACGCTTGGTATGATGAGTATTGCGCGCGGCGCGGCATATGTGCTGACCGAAGGCTCGCCGCTGTCGCTTTCGGGCGTATCTGAGGAGTTCCGTGTGCTTGGCAGCGGAGACCTTGCAGGGATTCCGGTATTTGTCATTATTTTTGTCGTCATAGCGGTCATAGCCGACTTCCTGTTCCGCAAGTCTGCGCCGCTGCGCAATGTGTATTACACAGGCAGCAATGAAAAAGCGGCGCTCCTTTCGGGCATCAATACGGCAAAGATCAAGATGATCGTTTACATTGTATGCGCGCTTCTCGCAGGCGTTGCGGGAGTGCTGTCACTTTCGCGCTTTAATGTGGCAGCTCCAAACGCGGGCGTGGGAACGGAGATGCGCGTGATATCGGCGTGCGTGATCGGCGGTGCGAGCCTGACGGGCGGGGAGGGCACGGTATTCGGCTCGATCCTCGGCGTGATATTGCTCAATATTATCAACAATGGCCTTGTGCTGATGAGCGTATCGGTATATTGGCAGGACCTTATCAGTGGGGCGATTTTGATACTGGCAGTAACGATCGACCAGCTTTCACACAGGAAAAAAGGAAATTAAACATAAGGAGAAAAACGATGTTGCAGAAAATGAAACCAAAGGTTGGCCTTTTAGGAATCATGCAGGGGCTTTATGACGAGTCGCAGCCGGAAATACCGGAAAACCAGACAAAATTTGTAAAGGAGCTGACCGCTTATCTGGATGATGTAGTGGAGATCGATTTTCCGGAGATTGCAAAGGACCGGGATGGAATCGAACGCATCGTAAAAACGTTTAACGATAAGGATTATGACGGAATCATATCCCTGAACCTGCTGTATTCGCCGGGAATGCGCGTGGTACAGGCAATGAAAGACAACAGGCTGCCGGTGCTGATCGCAAACATCCAGCCGCTTGCCGAGGTAACGCAGGACTGGAACTGGAGCCTGCTGACAACCAACCAGGGCATTCACGGCTCGCAGGATACGGCAAATATGCTGATGCGCCTTGGCGTAAAGCCAACGATTATTACAGAGGATTGGCATACGAAGGCGTTCAAGGACTTTGTAGAGGACTGGGCTGCGGCGGCTTACACCAAAAAACGTCTGAAGTCCGTCAAGGGAGCTGTATTTAACAAAATGCAGGGCATGGGCGACATCCTTGGGGACGAAGTGGCATATTTCCAAAAATTTGGAATGGAAATCGATTACGAGTCAATCGGGCTTGTGGTGGAGGAATTTGAAAAAGTAACAAAAGAGGAAGTGGACGAGCAGGTAGCAGAGGATGCGAAGAATTTTGAGATTATGCCGAACCTGCCGAAGGAATCGCACCATTACGCGGCCCGGCTGCAGATTGCCTTTGAAAAATTCATGGTCAAAAAAGGGTATGAGGCGTTTACGCCAAACTTTACCATTTACCACGATGACGGCGCAAGGCTCCGGCAGCTGCCGATACTGGGCGCGTCAAACCTGCTTGCCAAAGGCTATGGTTATTCGGCGGAGGGGGACGTGCACGCGATGCTGCTTACCGTGATAGGACACCTTTTGATCGGCGATCCGCATTTCACCGAGATGTATTCGCTCGATTACGTACGCGATGCGGCGCTGATGAGCCATATGGGAGAAGGAAACTGGAAGATCGCCCGTAAGGACAGGCCCATAAAGCTGATTGACCGTCCGCTGGACATTGGGGATATGGAAAACCCGCCCACGCCGATTTACAGCGCACAGCCGGGAGAGACGACGATGGCAACGCTGGTGCCTGTGGAAGGCAGCCGTTACAGGATGCTGATTTCAAAGGGCGAGGTGCTTGATACGGAAGAAATCCCCGGGATTCCGATGAATTATTCGTTTTTTAAACCGGATCAGGGAATCCGTGCGTCAATGAACGACTGGCTGAAATATGGAGGCACGCATCATCAGGTGATGTTTACAGGCGACCATATGAGAAGGCTGCGTATGCTGTGCGATGTACTCGATATCGAGTGTATCGAGGTTTAAGGTAACAAACACACCAAAATAGAAACGACGCCAGGAGAACATACGGCCCCTTTGGGAGTATGTTCTCTTGGTAAAATAGGAGAAACGAATATGGAAGAGGTTCTATTGATGTCGGTGGATCTCGGAACGAGTTTCATAAAAACCGGCGTGTATGATACGGACAGCGCCTGCGTAGCGCTCAGGACAGAGCCGGTCAGGGATGAGAGGCCAAAGCCCGGCATCTTTATCCAGAAGGGAGACGATCTGGTAACTTCCGCGGTTTCCTGTATGAAAAAGGTATGCTATGAGCTTGGAGGCAGGGTGAAAAACATAGCGGCAATCGCTTTTACAGGCCAGATGTCCGGGTTTATGGGGGTGGATCATGAATGGAATGATATCACCACATGGTCGTGCTCGCTTGACAGCCGGTATATGCCGTATGCGCAGCGCCAAATGAAGGAGCTGAAGAGAGAATTCCTTCAGACCAGCGGCACAAATGCTCCGCAGATGGCGCCTAAATTTGAATGGTTCAAAAAGGAATTTCCGGAGGAAAGCAAAAAGATCAGGAAATACCTGATGATCAGCGGATATCTGATTGGAAAGCTTTCCGGAATGCCTGTCGAGGATGCGGTGATCGATACGACCTACACGACATGGACGGGCCTTGCAGATATTGGGAAGGGAGCATGGTCGGAGCGCATTTGCGACAGGATCGGGCTCGATACCAAATACCTGCCGCGCATCGTTTCATCCAATACCATATGCGCCAAACTTTCCAGAAAAATGGCAGAGTATACCGGCCTTAGAGAAGGTGTGCCGCTTGTTTCCGGTGCGGGGGACAAGATGGCGGGCGCGCTCGGAAGCGGCGCGGTATCGCCCGGGGATTTGATTTTTGAGGCTGGTTCTTACGGGGAGATCAGTTGCTGTGTGCCGGATTACAGGCCCGATTTACAGACGGGCAGAATCGATTGCCTGCCATCCGCAGTACCGGGACACTTTTTTGCGACAAAGTTTGTAGCTGGTTCAGGGATTACGCTTGACTGGTTTGTAAATACGTTTGCACGGCGCGACGGGGAAAAGCTATCAGAAGCGTTTTGCAGGCTGGAGCGGGATATGCGGAATATACCTCCGGGATGCGGCGGGCTTATGGCGATTGGACTTTTGGGAGGAAGCTCTATGCCGCTTGACGGAGTGCTGCGCGGAATGTGGATGGGGCACGACTGGAGTCACGGGAGGGAGCATTTCTATAAAGCGCTGCTGGAGAGCTTTACATATGATTTCAATCTTACGATTGACACAATAGAAAAGCTGTATCCTGAATACCGCAAAAAAGAGGTCAGGGCAATCGGAGGCGGCGCAAAATCTGCGTTCTGGATGCAGATGAACGCAGATGTGACAGGAAAGGCTTATCAGGTGCTCCACAGGGATGATGCGGCAATGTGGGGCGGAGCGCTGCTCGCGGGAAATGCGGTTGGCATATTTCCGGACCTTAAAGATACGGCAAAAGCACATGCAAAAGTTGCTGCGGAGTATGCCACGAATCAGGATATGTATGAAAAATACAAACCCTTCCAAAAGCTATATGAACAATCCCTCAAAGAGCTGCATGGGTTTTACCGGAAAATTCAGGATACAAACAATATGGGTGCGAAAGCCACCTCATAAGGTAGGTTCACAATACAAATGGGAAAAGCGGCGCGCATATGCGCCGCTTTTCCTTTGGAAAGGAAGATACGATGGCAACAACAGAAAGAGTGTGCAAAAAAAACGGAAAAGAGGTTTACATTTACAGGATTGCAAATAAAAACGGTATGCGCTTAAAGGCGACCAATTATGGGGCCACGATCATGTCCCTTGAAATTCCGGATGTACATGGAACGCTTCAGGACGTGGTGCTCGGTTTTGATATGCCGCAGGAATATTTTGCAGAACAACCATTTTTGGGGGCGACCATCGGGCGCTGCGCAAACCGTATCGCCGGGGGAAGCTTTGCGGTTGGAAAAGAGAAATACCATATTCCATGTAATGAAAACGGAATCAATTTGTTACATGGCGGAAAATTTGGATTTCACCGGGCTGTATGGGAGGGGAAAACAGGGGAAGGAGACAGGTTATTCTTTACGTACAGAAGCCCTGACGGGGAAGGGGGATTCCCGGGGGCAGTGGATGTGTGCGTAACAATGAGCCTTACGGAGGAAAATGCGCTTCGCCTTGAATACGAGGCGCGTTCGGATGCGGATACCGTATTGAACCTTACAAACCATTCCTATTTCAATTTGGATGGCGGCGGGCGCATCGAAGATCACAGGCTTTTTATGGAAGCCGACTATTATACGCCGGTCGATGAGAACCTGATTCCAACAGGAGAAGTTTTAAAGGTGGAAAATACGCCGTTTGATTTCAGAGAAACGCACCGGATTGGACGGATGATTAATAGCAAAGCGCGCCAGATGAAGCTGTGCGGCGGATACGACCATAATTTTGTGCTGAGGGGCAGGGGACTGCGCCGCGCCGCACGGCTTGAAGCGCCGGGAAGCGGTCTTGTGATGGAGGTTTTTACAGACAGGCCCGGAATGCAGTTTTATACTGCGAACGCACTTGCGGGAGTCAGGGGAAAGCGGGGGAAACGTTATGGGGCAAGAAGCGCCTGCTGCTTTGAAACGCAGCTGTATCCGGACAGTGTGCATCACGATCATTTTCCATCGTGTATCCTTGGAAAGAACGAAATCTGCCGGTCAATAACCGAGTATCGTTTTTTTATAAAGTAGAAGACGCAAAAAAAACAGCCATACCCGCAATGAACCGGTATGGCTGCCTGTGTTCTGGATTATTTAATATCCCTGCTCGACAATGTATGCCGCAATATCGTCCGTGATCTGCTTTTGTTCTTCGGTTTCAGGAAGGCTGCGGAGGCGTTCTGCCAGCTCCTGGCTGCGGAATACGCTCCCTTTCAGTGCATTGGGGATGGAAGCCATAAAGTCCGCATCCATTGCGTCTGAATAAAGCGTAGCGTCTTCAATAACCGCATCCTTGGTTTTGAGTAAAAGCTCAATTCCGCCCCAGGCAAAACGTGTTTTGATGGTGATGTCAAACTGCGGCGTCTGGCCGAACAGCCAGTCCCATCCTGCATTGCGTTCTTCGATTCTTGCGATTTCATCCCATGCTTCCTGCGTGAAGGGATATTCCTGCGGCTCCCCATATTCTGCGGCAAAGGATTTTTTGAGCGCCTGAGTCATGCTTTCGGGTGTGATCTGGGGATTGAGCTCTGCAAGGTTTACGACACGGGAACGTACGGACGCGATGCCCTTGGATTCAATTTTATCTTTTGGTACCGCTAAATATTTGGATAATTTTGTCATATCCGTATTGATGAGGATTGTACCGTGGTGAAACGCGCCGTTTTTGCGGAAACAAAACGCATTGCCGGAGAATTTCCTGCCGTCCGCCAGAATATCGTTCCTGCCGGAAAATTCAGCATCTATACCAAACATTTTTGCCGCGGCCAGCATGACCTTGAGTTGGCGGTGCAGGTCGTAAGTCTCGCGTCCGACAATAAAGGAAAAGTTGAGGTTTTCCATATCGTGGAACACTGCTCCGCCGCCGGACACCCTGCGCGCAAGAATCCCGCCGTCCGCCCCCAGTTGTTCGTGACGGCATTCTGCCCAGGCATTCTGGTTTTTTCCAATAATAATGGAATCAGAATGGATATAAAGGTAAAGAATTACATCGCCAGGGCTCACATGGTTCATCATATATTCTTCCACTGCGAGCGTGTGATGCGGGTTGTTGTTTGGAGAAAGATAAAAATAATAATGATTTTGCATAATAACCCCTTTGATTTTTTGATAAAAATACGATTTCTGAAATTATGTCAGACTGCTCGCTCTCAGGATAGCAGCCCAATACTATTAATATCATAACATATGCGGAGTGTTTTTTCATCAAATTGTGTGTTGGTTGCCGCTCATTTTTACGCTTATGGATATCAAAATGATATATTGGACATATTCTGCAAAAATTTTCATGCTGCAATGTTTCTATGTATGGAAGTATTACATACCGCCTGATTCCTTCGCAAAATCGCATGCGTTGGAAGCAAAGAAAAGCAACGGGAAAATAAAATATATCAAATTGCCACAGGTGTATTTTATTAAAAAAAAGCTGCGATATATCAAGTTTTGCGTTGCACGGGAGGTATTAATATACTATGATAGGAGTGTAAGAATGCGGAGGTGGCATATTGAAATATTATCAGGCGGAATTGCATTGTCACACGAAGGAAGTCAGCCCGTGCTCGCGGATACCTGCCAAATACCTGATCAATGGATATCAGGAAGCGGGATACCGTTATGTATTTACGACAGATCATTATCACCCGGAGGTATTTGAGGTACCGAAGCTCAAACGGAAATCGTGGAAGGAAAAAATCGATTATTTCTGGAATGGCTACGAGCATACGCTCAAGGCGGCGGAGGGAACGGGCATTACCGTGCTTCCGGGGATGGAGGTCGCCCTTGGCATCGATCAGGAAAGCGGGCTTGGAAGCGATTTTCTGGTGTATGGATTCACTCGGGAATTCTTATATGACGAGCCATACCTGTACCGGCTCAGCTTTCAGGATTTTTACAGGAAAATGCACGAGAACGGTTTTCTCGTATTCCAGGCGCACCCGTACCGCTATGGCCTTACGCCGGTAGAGCCTGTCTGCTATGACGGAATAGAGATCGTCAATACGCATCCGAGGCATTTTTCGCGCAATAAGCTTGCGATCGAATTTGCGGCGGAGCATGATCTGCTCATGATCGGCGGAAGCGATGCGCACAGTGAAGAGGACGTCGGCCGGGGAGGCGTGATGCTCCCGGACGGTATTCACAGCGCGCAGGAATTTGTCCGGTTCATCCGGGAAAACGGTTCGCCGGAACTTATTGTGACGTTTGGCGCGTAAAAAAACGTTTAGCCAATTTGGGGAACGGTTATTTATGAATATATATGATAATTTATATATTTTAGAGATCGATAAAAAAGCAGTAATTAATGATTGAGGGAAAGAGGTAAAAATCAATGGCAAAAAAAGTAACGAAGGATATGAACATCATGGATATTATCCAGGTAGACGAAGGCTGCGCGGATATCTTTATGGAAGCCGGAATGGGCTGCCTTGGTTGCGCGGCTGCGCATTTTGAGAATCTGGAACAGGCTTGTGCCGTCCATGGAATTGACGCGGATGCTCTGGAAACAAAGCTGAACGCGTATCTTGCAGATAAATAAGGGACGATTGTTCCGCATTATAAATCAATTACTAAAGGAGAACAAAACAAATGGAAAAATATGTATGCACAATCTGTGGCTATGTTTACGATCCCGAGGTGGGCGATCCGGATAACGGCGTTGCGCCAGGAACAAAGTTTGACGATATTTCCAATGACTGGGTATGCCCTGTTTGCGGAGCCGATAAATCGGCATTCGAGAAAGAATAAGACGGAGGGGTATGTATGACAGCAGCACCGACAAAAATAACGGACGGCATCTGGTGGGTAGGTGTTCAGAATCCTGATCTGCGTATTTTCGACGTAATCATGAGAACCGAATGGGGAACTTCCTATAATTCGTATTTGATTCAGGGAAGTGAAAAGATTGCGGTAGTTGACGCTGTAAAACAGGGATTCTCGGAAGAACAGCTGGAGCGCATCAGCGCGGTTGTCGATCCGAAGAAAATTGACTACATTATATGTAATCACACAGAGCCTGACCATTCGGGCGCCTTGGTTAAGCTGATGGATGCGGCTCCAAACGCAGTGGTTGTATGCTCGCGTCCTGCAAAAACGTTCATCAAAGAGATCATTAACCGGGATTTCGAATGTATTGTTGCGGGCGACGGAGTAACGCTTGACCTTGGCAATAAGACGATTGAGTTTATTTCAGCGCCTTATTTACACTGGCCGGATTCCATTTTTACGTATGTGAAGGAGGATGCGTTCCTGTCTTCAGGCGACGTATTCGGGTTCCACTATTCGGCAGGCCAGATATTCGACGACCTTACAAAGCTTGACGCGAATATGATCGCTTCCCAGAAATATTATTTCGATGTGATTATGTCGCCGTTCAAAAGCTATGTTTTGCAGGCGGTTGAAAAGATCCGGAACCTGAAAATTGATGTGATCGGCCCGTCTCACGGTCCGGTTTTGCGTCAGGATCCGTGGGGCGCTGTGAAGCGTTACGAAAATTGGTCCATGCCCACGATCAACGATCCGAAAAAGATTTATATCGGATATGTTACATGCTACGGCTATACGGCAAAGCTTGCCGAAAAGCTGTATGAAGGAGCGGATCAGGATGGCGTGGAGGTAGAAATCGAGGATGTTTCCAAGATTGCTGCGTCGGAAGTTGCCGCAAAAATCCATAATGCGGATGCGTTTGCGCTTGGATCGCCAACGCTCAACAGGGATGTGTTAAAGCCCGTATGGGATGTAATGACTTCCCTTTGCTCTTATGTGGTCAAGGGAAAGCACGCGGCAGTATTCGGCACCTATGCGTGGAGCGGGGAGGCCTGCAAGTATATGAGCGAGCGGCTGACCGATCTTGGCGTGAAGGTGGTTGGCGAAGCAAAGGCGAAGCTCAACCCGAACGAAGAGGAACTTGCAGCGGCTTACCAGCTTGGTGTAGACCTCAGAAAAACGGTAAAGTAAAAAATTTATTATGAATATATGAATAAAGGACTGTTAGGGCGAAGACGTCGTAACAGTCCTTTTTTATTTGTGGATGTGGGAGATTGTCAGTATATGGCATTTTATAAAAAAGTAAAAAAGCCACAAATAATTTTGAATCGAGACAAAAAAACAGGATCAAACGTAAAATTATATAAATCATTTTTTCGCTTAAATAAAGGTAATTTAACTATATAAACACATCCTGAATAAAAAAAACAAAAAAGATA